>CASDXQ010000008.1 GCA_949285145.1 uncultured Spirochaetales bacterium
TGTCCGTCCTTTAGTTTTTGTGTGGTATCTGAACTTTAGAACGCACATGCTCTTCTTTTCAATCTAGCTCTTCATCCCATATCTTTCCGTGAAGAACCTGTTTTTTTTACTCTTTTTTTGTCGCTTCTGACGCATACAGAAGCGATGAATTCCGAGATATCTGCGCTTTTCTGTGATTCCGGCAATATTTATGATTGCGCTTTTGCGTTTGCCGGGTATGTTGGATGAAATATTGTCGTTTTGTTTTATTTTTTTAATTTTTATTAACAATCATTTGGATTATTTGTGGATTTGCTAAAGATTTCCTTTTAAATCTTTCAATATAATAAGATTTTGTTGACAGATGGGAAAAGCGCACTTAAGCTGATGATACAAGGAGATGGTAGTTATGTACGATCTTGAATCTTTTATCGGCGATCTGAAGCGCAGGAATCCAAGTCAGGATGAGTTCATTCAGGCAGTGGAGGAAGTCGTCGCCTCCGTAATCGATGTGGTGAATGAGAATCCGCAGTATATCAGGAACAAGATACTGGAGCGCATAAGTGAACCCGACAGGGTCATCTCCTTCAAGGTGGAATGGGAAGATGACAGTGGAGATGTGCAGGTGAACAGAGGCTACAGGGTGCAGTTCAACAATGCACTGGGGCCTTATAAAGGAGGACTCCGTTTCCATTCATCCGTCACGCTGGGCTCTCTCAAGTTCCTGGGTTTCGAACAGACTTTCAAGAATGCCCTCACCAGCCTTCCCATGGGGGGCGGAAAAGGCGGCAGCGATTTCTCGCCGCGCGGAAAGAGCGATGCCGAAATACTACGTTTCTGCCGCTCGTTCATGACCGAGCTTTACAAGTACATCGGTCCCGATACCGATGTTCCCGCCGGGGATATCGGAGTAGGTGGAAGGGAGATAGGCTTCCTCTATGGTCAGTACAAGAGGATAAAAGGCGAGAACACAGGTGTTCTCACCGGTAAAGGTCCGGGCTGGGGCGGCAGTCTCATCCGTCCCGAGGCGACAGGCTTCGGCACAATGTATTTTGCAGACAACATTCTTGGGAATATCGGTGATTCCATCAGGGGAAAGAGAATCGCGGTATCCGGTTTCGGCAATGTCGCATGGGGTGCTGTGATGAAGGCAACGCAGCTCGGTGCGAAGGTTGTCACGATTTCCGGCCCTGACGGCTATATACTTGATGAAGACGGTATAAACACTCCGGAGAAGACAGCTTTCATGCTTCAGCTCAGGGCCAGCAACAATGATATCGTGAAACCGTATGCACAGCGTTTCAAGGCCCAGTTCGTACCTGGAAGAAAACCGTGGGAAGTTCCTGTCGACATGGCATTCCCGTGTGCCATCCAGAATGAGCTTTCCCTGGAAGATGCGAAGACTCTTGTCTCGAACGGATGCAAGTATGTGATAGAGACCTCAAACATGGGTGTGTGCGCCGATGCCGCACAGTATCTCATAGACAAGAGAATAACACTTGCTCCGGGCAAGGCTGCAAACGCCGGCGGCGTTGCGGTCTCCGGTCTTGAGATGAGCCAGAACGCACAGCACCTTTTCTGGACGAAGGAAGAGGTTGATTCAAGGCTTAAGCATATCATGAGCGAGATTCATGCTTCCTGTGTCAGGGAAGGAGTAGAAGACGATGGCTATATAAACTATGTGAAGGGTGCGAATATCGCAGGCTTCAAGAAAGTCGCCGATGCCATGTGCCAGCTCGGCTATTGATGTTTTTCATTATCTTTTCAACAGACAGCGATCCTGCTGTCTGTTTTTTGCCAACTGTGGTAATGAAATTCCGCCAAGTCCGGTAATGAAAATGCGCCAACTGCGGTAATATATTGAATTTTTACTTATCTTATAATAAAATATATTTATGAGTAAAAATTATGTTCCAAGATTGGCTGATGAACTGTTAAAACTTCATCTGGAAAGCAGCGGTGCCGTTCTTATCGAAGGAGCAAAATGGTGTGGAAAGACGACATGTGCCAGGCAGGCGGTAAAAAGCATTGCGGATCTGGGTGATCCTGATAAGGAAGATGAATATCTGGCTATGGCAGATATTGCTCCATCAAAAATTCTGGAAGGAGAACGGCCCCGGCTTATTGATGAATGGCAGCGGATCCCGAAGCTTTGGGACTCTGTCCGTGTGCAGGTTGACAGGCTTGGAGGTTTTGGCCATTTTGTCCTGACGGGATCTGCCTCTCCTTTGAGAAGGGATGAGGATAAGAGAAGGCACAGCGGTACAGGCAGGATATCCCGTCTTCTCATGTACCCGTTCACACTTCTGGAATCAGGAGACTCCGACGGTTCGGTAAGTTTGAGAAAGCTTTTTGCAGGGGAAGGTGAAATTGACGGGTTCAATCCGATTGATATAGACAGGCTTGCCTTTCTCTGTTGCCGCGGGGGATGGCCTGCAGTGTGCTGTGCCGGGAATATCAGTGACAGGGCTGCTCTGATGGCGGCAAAGTCTTATGTCGATGCAATCTGTTCAAGAGAAGTGGATATGACAGATGATGTGGTTTTCGATTCACATAAAATGAGACAGTTTCTTCGTTCCTATGCAAGAATGACAGGTTCTCAGCAACCTGTTTCCCAGATGGTCAGAGATATTCCCTCTTCTTTTTCCGAGAAAACGGCTTATTCGTATAACAGTCTTCTTAAGAGAATTTTTGCTGTGGATGATATGAGTGCATGGAATGTAAACCTGCGTTCCCGTACGGCCGTCAGAACATCCGACACTCATTATTTCTGTGATCCTTCCATTGCTGCTGCCGCTCTGGGCATAGGGCCGGGTGATCTTATAAATGATCTGAAGACTTTCGGCTTCATATTCGAAAATCTGTGTGTACGGGACCTCCGTGTATACAGCTCCGTTCTTGGCGGTACTGTTTTTCATTATCGCGACAAATCGGATCTTGAATGTGATGCTGTCGTTCACCTTGAAAACGGTAAATTCGGTCTAATAGAAATAAAACTCGGCGGGAAAGAAGCAATTGAATATGCAGCAAAAACTCTCAAGGAATTGGAAGGGCGTATTGATAAGGAAAAAATGGGATCTCCTTCATTTCTCATGGTTCTTACTGGTGTCGGTTCTTATGCCTGGCGGAGGGAAGATGGTGTGTTTGTCGTCCCGGTAAGTACTCTTGGTGTTTGACCTCAACTTCCACACCGAAAATTCGCCAAGTCCGGTAATGAAAATGCGCCAACTGCGGTAATATTTTTGATTTTTCTTTGTAATGTAAACAATTATATTTTGCTCAAATTGAAGCTTGTTCTTTATGTTTTTTAGTGTTGGAAATTTCTTGTTTTATTACAGCGAAGAAACACAGCGCTCCTGTTTTTTTGTTCCGGGAGCGCTGAGGATTTTGTTTTCACTCATTCTCTTCTTCAAACCAGGGAGAGAGGAATATCTTTGTGCTTCTGTTCATCTCCGCCATAAAATCGGAAGTGTATTTTTTGTTGAAATAACGATCCCCGTAGGTTCCCTTGTTGTCAAGCGGAAGTGTTTTGTTCTCCCTTGAGAAATCCTCCTGGTTTTTATACATCTTCTCCATCATCTCATATGTGATCTCGGGATATTCATCCGTGAAATAGAAAGCATCGTTGTCGGGACGGGGAAGGAGAGGTGCCTTTATCTCTTCTTTCGGATAACCGATGACGAGAAGACATGCGGGAGCTGCGAAAGCGGGGAGATGGAATGCTTCTTTCACCGTCTCATAATTTTCTATTATGTCCCCGATATAGCAGGATCTCAGGCCGAGGCTCTCGGCTGCAAGCACGCAGGTCTGAGCCGCAGCCATCGCATCCTGCATCCCCAGATGGAAGTCTCCGATGCCGGGCTTCCTTATCGGCTTGCCGAATTTCTCATCACATTTCGAGCCTTTGAAATACTCAATCCATTTGTGAGTGTCAGAGAGGAAAAAATAGACAAGAGGTGCTTTTGCGATGAATCTTTTCGGGGTCTCTTACTCTTATCATGGACCACAGCTGCATGTTGCCGCCGCTGGGGGCGCGCAGTGTCATTGTAAGCAGTTTATCCTCAACTTCCTTCTCAACAGGACGGGATGCAAATGTACGGTAACTTCTTCTTTTGAGTATCACATCATCGAACATGGATGTTCCTCCTTTGATTCGTTGTCTTTCATATTATTGTTTTTTCTTTGACTGTTGGAAAAGTAGGATATTGTATGTAACTTTTAGCTGAACTATTTGCATAGTGTGACACTTTCAAATCGGTACGCCGGTTGAACGATACTTCTGACTGTTACCATGTTTTTTGCTGTTTCTCTCTGCTGTTTGAAAAATCTACAGATTATTTTTGATTCAATGCGGCGTGTTGACAAATCCATGATTTCACCAATATATTGTGAGTAGAGGCGGTAACATCTGATGGCAATTGCAGCCTAACAGAAAGTGCCGCCTTAGAATTATCTAAATCATTCCAGTAAATAAGAAGTCCTTTCTTAATCCAGTTTTGAAGCTGTTGTACGGGCCGTCCGTATATGCTGCTGATTAGATTCACTTCAATATTCTGTGTTGCGCCCAGTTTTGTAGACAGACTGATCATCACAGGAGTATTCTGCTTATCAAGAACGGAGTGGACAGATACAATAGAATTGTTTCTTGTCGCGGATTTGAAAACATACAGAGGGTCTGCAAGATTATCCGCTATATGACTGATTATCTTTTTATCAATACTGTAGCTATGTCCGTGCTTTTCGTTTTTGCCAAGATAGGTGGCATGTGCAAGTTTGTCTCTGTATGCGATCACAGGAAGATCGGGAAGAGACAGAAGTCTGAAAATATATGGCGTTGACGGGTATGCATTCGGTCGTCCTATGTCAGCTTCGCACAGGCTTTCTATTTCTTCCCTGACTGATGAAGGACAGACTGACTGGAAATATCTGTCGTCATTATTAAGTTTCACTTTGTTGCCGGCATCTGTTTTATGTTTGTCTTCCACGAAGATCCTCCATGTATGATTTTTACGGTTCCATATTCCAATACACGCAAATCACCGGTTCCAGCTAAAGCGGGGCATCGTGTAATGGGAAGAGAAGGGGGAGATGTTTGTTTTTTTTCTTGTTCCGCTGCCGCTTTTTCCTTTCTGAAAGGAATTGGAATCTTGAAAGGAGGCGATAGTAGAGCTATTATTACTTTAGCTGTGTCCTTTGGTTACAGCTGAATTTTCAAATCCAAACGCGTACGGAGAAAAAGATGGCTAAAAAGTATGTAACAATTGATGGCAACACCGCTGCTGCTCATATTGCCTATGCATTCAGCGATGTAGCTGCTATCTACCCCATCACTCCTTCCTCCCCGATGGCTGAGTATTCAGAACAGTGGGCTTCAATGGGAAGGGAGAACCTTTGGGGAAGACAGGTAGACGTAATGGAAATGCAGTCAGAGGCTGGTGCTGCCGGTGCAGTTCACGGCTCCCTCGTTGCAGGTGCCCTCACCACAACATTCACTGCATCCCAGGGTCTTCTTCTCATGATTCCGAACATGTTCAAGATCGCAGGCGAGATGCTCCCTTGTGTCTTCCATGTATCTGCACGTTCAATCGCTGCACAGTCTCTGTCAATCTTCGGAGACCACTCTGACGTCATGGCATGCCGCCAGACCGGTTTTGCAATGACATGTGCTTCCTCAATCCAGGAAACAATGGATATGGCTCTCGTCGCTCATCTTTCAACACTTGAGGCAGAGGTGCCGTTCCTTAACTTCTTTGACGGTTTCAGAACATCCCACGAGATCCAGAAGGTCGAGGAGATCTCCTACGACGATATCAGGACTCTGGTTGACGAGAAGCTCATCGCAAGATTCCGCTCAAGAGCCCAGAAGCCGGAAAAGCCGCAGATTCACGTGGCAAGCCAGAACGAGGACGTTTACTTCCAGGGCCGTGAATCTTCAAACAAGTATTATGATGCAGTGCCTTCCATCGTCCAGAAGTACATGGACAAGGTAGCTGCCCTGACAGGCAGACAGTATCATCTGTTTGACTATGTCGGTGCTCCCGATGCGACAGATGTCGTCATCGTCATGGGCTCTGCTGCCGATACATTCGGCTGGGCTGTTGACTACATCAACGCAAGAGGCGGCAAGGTCGGTCTTGTCAAGGTACGCCTCTATCGTCCCTTCTCTGCCGAAGCTCTTGTTGCAGCTATTCCTCAGACAGTCAAGAGAATTGCAGTCATGGACAGGACAAAGGAACCGGGTTCACTCGGTGAACCTCTCTTCCTCGATGTGGTGGCCGCTCTCAATGCAGAAGGCAGAAACGGCATCAAGGTCATCGGCGGCCGCTATGGTCTTTCTTCCAAGGACTTCACACCGAGCCATGCAAAGGCTGTTTATGACTTCCTTGCAACAAAGGACGCATTCCACGGCTTCACAGTCGGTATCAACGATGATGTCACACACAAGTCAATTCCTGTAAACGACATCATCAACGTAACTCCGAAGGGAGTTGTAAGCTGCATGTTCTACGGTCTCGGTTCTGACGGTACTGTCGGTGCCAACAAGAACTCCATCAAGATCATCGGCGACAACACAAACCAGAATGCCCAGGCTTACTTCGCATATGACTCGAAGAAGTCAGGCGGTATCACGATTTCCCACCTGAGATTCGGCGAAGGCAATCTCGACATGCCGTGGCTCATTGACCATGCCGATTTCGTCGCATGCCACAACCCGGCATACATCGGCCGCTATGACATGCTCGACACTCTCAAGGAAGGCGGTGTGTTCCTTCTCAACAGCGCAATTCCTTCTGACGAGGTTTTCGAACATCTGCCGCGCCATGATCAGGAGATCATCATCAACAGGAAGATCCGTTTCTACAACATCAATGCTCTTGCAATTGCACAGAAGGCAGGTCTCGGCACAAGGATCAACACAGTCATGCAGGCTGCATTCTTCAAGATCTGCGGTGTCCTTCCCGAGGATGAGGCAATCGACCTTATCAAGAAGTACATCAAGAAGACCTTCCTCAAGAAAGGTGAAGATGTCGTAAACAAGAACTGGGCTGCTGTTGACGGAGCTTCCGAAGCTCTTGTCGAGGTCAAGGTTCCTGCAGTCATCACAAAGAGTCTTGAGCCGAAGAAGCTCATTCCGGATGATGCAAGCGACTTCGCAAAGCACAACATCCTTCCGATCATGCACCTCAAGGGAAATGACATTCCTGTATCCTGCATGAGCGTTGACGGTACACTTCCTTCAGGTACATCCAAGCTTGAGAAGAGAGGCGTTGCAGCCTTTGTTCCTCACTGGGATTCCTCAAAGTGTATCCAGTGCAATCAGTGTGTTCAGTCCTGTCCGCACGCAGCAATCCGTGCAAAGCAGATCACACCGGCAGACATGGAGAAGGCTCCTTCTACATTCCATGCAATCAAATCAAACACAAAGAACGAGAGAGACCTCCTCTTCAAGATTCAGGTCTACACAGAAGACTGCCAGGGCTGCGGAGTCTGTGTTGAAGCCTGTCCTGCAAAGGAGAAGGCACTTTCAATGGTTGACGTTGAAGGCGAGAGAGCAGCAGGTGAAATCGAGAACTGCGAGTTCTTCGAGAACCTCACATATGACAACCTCGATGGTCTCAACATGAACACCGTGAAGGGTCTGCAGTTCAAGCAGCCTCTTTTCGAGTTCAGCGGTGCATGTGCAGGCTGCGGTGAGACACCTTATGTCAAGATGCTTTCCCAGATCTGCGGAGAGAGAGCTGTCATTGCCAACGCAACCGGCTGTTCTTCAATCTATTCCGGTACATACCCGACAATTCCTTACACAAAGAGAGCCGACGGACGCGGTCCGGCATGGGGCAACTCACTCTTTGAGGATAACGCCGAATATGGTCTCGGCATGAGACTTGCCATCGATTCCAACAGAGGTCTTCTCAAGGCAAAGTGCGATGCTCTCATGGCAAAGGGCTGTTCTGCAGAGCTCAAGGCTGCGATCGAGAAGTGCTACGGCCTCTGGGATGACATGACAGAAGCTTCCATCACGGCACAGAATGAGCTTCAGGCTGTTCTTGCAAAGGAGAAGGCTGCAGATGCAGAGTCTCAGGCTCTTCTGGACAAGATCGTCGAGCTGCAGGACTACTTCGCTGACAAGAACGTCCTCATCATCGGCGGTGACGGATGGGCTTATGATATCGGATACGGCGGTGTTGACCATGTTGTCGCTTCCGGCAAGAACGTCACAATCCTCGTTCTCGATACAGAGGTTTACTCCAACACAGGCGGACAGGCTTCAAAGTCAACTCCGCTCTCAGCCGTTGCGAAGTTCGCCAACTCCGGTAAGAAGCTCGGCAAGAAGAACATGGGCTTCATGTGCATGAGCTACGGCTATGTATATGTCGCATCCTGTGCTCTCGGCTACAACAGACAGCAGGCTCAGAAGTGTCTCCAGGAAGCAGTTGCTTACAAAGGACCTTCAATCGTGTTCTGCTATGCTCCTTGTATCAACCACGGTATCAACATGAGATACTCACAGGTTGAGGCAAAGAAGGCTGTTGAGGCTGGCTACTGGCCGCTTTACCGCTTCAATCCTGAAGCAGAAGCAGGCAAGAGATTCACATGGGAGACAAAGCCTGCTACAGCTGACTACGTCGAATTCATCAAGGGTGAGGTTCGCTACTCATCACTTTACAAGACAAATCCGGAGCATGCTGACGAGCTCTTCGCAAAGGCAGCTGCTGATGCAAAGGAACGCCTTGCATTCTATGAGAAGACCGGTGCTGTCATGGGTGAAATTCTCTAAGTTGGGTGAAATTCTCTAAGTTCAGCTTTGAAAGCTTGAATGACACAATCCTCCTGAGCGTTATGCCCGGGAGGATTTTTATATGCGTGACTTTCAACCATATCTGTCTGAAAGTGGACATTCCGGTTTCTGTCTGAAGCTTCCTCTTCTCTGTCTGTCCTGATATAATCAGTCTCGTGAAGATTTTCCAGTATGGGGAAAATAGTAAAGAACAGAGGTTGGTTATATGAACAGAGAACGGTTTGATTTTTTGATTTACAAAAATGGTGAAGAGAATGTTTCAGTCAATGCAGTGGTCCATGATGAAAGTATATGGCTTACACAGAAAGCCATGGCAGAGTTGTTTGGTGTAGGTATTCCTGCGATAAACAAGCATCTGAAAAACATATTTTCCGATGGAGAACTTAATGAGAAAGAGGTTGTTTCCAAAATGGAAATAACCACGTTGCATGGTGCAATAGAAGGGAAAACACAGGCTCATGAAACAAAGTTTTACAACCTGGATGCCATTATTTCTGTCGGCTACCGTGTCAATTCCAGGAGAGCCACTGCATTCCGCATCTGGGCAACAAGTGTTCTGTTTCAGCCCGGAGTGCCAGACTGAAGGCTGAGAGCGAGTACGAAATATTCAACAGAACACAGAAGATCGATTCTGATTTCGACCGTGAAGTGAGAAAAATGCTTGAAGGGATGAAGACAAATGAGTGATTTTTCTGAAGATGAGATGAAATACAGCTTTGAAAAGGCTGTATGGTCCGATCTTGGTTTCTGCCTCCGTGCAATTGATGAAGGCCGTGCTTTCCAGAGAGAGCAGGGTTTTGTGCAGTGGGCAGATAACTATCCTGACAGAAGTCTCATAGAAGAAGACATAAGAACCGGTATCGGCCATATCCTTTGCATCAACGGTGAGAAGGCCGGCTATGTTGCAATAGACTTTGCAGGCGAGCCTGTGTACAAGGACATAAAAGGAAAATGGAATACGGGCGAGCCTTATGTGGTCATAAGGCGCATAACATTCACCCGTGCTTTTGCAGGACGCGGGCTTTCAGGGATAATGTTCTCAGCCATTGATGATTTCTGCCGCGGGAACGGTGTGAAGAACATCCGTCTCAACACGGGAAAGGAAAACGGAAGGATGCAGCATTCACTCATCACGGCGGGGTATTCATACTGCGGTACTGTTGTGTACAGAGGCATTGAGCGCCTTGCCTATGACAAAATCCTCTCCTGAATCAGAGAATCTCTTCCTGCCAGTATTCTTTCAAGTCCATATCGAAAAGCGTGAGTTTTCCCTTTCCGCTGCCGGCTCCGGTGTCAAGTGCAATGAGGTGGTATGACGGGGAGATGAAAGGTTTTGCTTCCGGTATGAGCTGGCTGTGGCCGCTCCAGATTGTCCTCTCCGTTTCCAGCGGAGGAATCATTCTTTTCTCATCCCATCTGTCTTTGTATTTCGGTGGAATCTGCTTTCCATCCGCTTTCATCGCACTGAAAAGATAATCTCTGTCCCAGAGAAAAAACTGAAGTTCCGCATCAAGTTTTTCCTCCTCTGTCTGTGGTGATGAAATATTCTCAAGCAGACAAGAGGTAAGAGGTGAGGGGCGCTTGATGTGTGAAAGTCCGACAAGCTCAGCTTCATCATAGCCTGCGGGAATGCCGCCGTGCACTATGATGTCTTTGTCCTCAATGCGCAGGATCGGAAAGGCAGAAAGCCAGATTCCGATATCTTTTAATTCACTTTCAGTGAAATTATTCTTCAGAGAGTCAATTGTGTCCAAGCCTCCGGCTTTCATCCAGTCGTCATCTTTTCTGCCCTTCAGAAGATACTCTTCCAGCCATACATCATGATTGCCGAGAACCGGACGGAAGTCCGGCAGATTCCTGAGAAAGACTATTGTTTCCGCTGCTTTCTCTCCTCTGTCACATATGTCACCGACAGAATACAGCGTATCGCACTCAGGCTTGAAACCTGCCATCTTCAATACGCTGATCATTGAGGCAAAACGCGCATGTATGTCGCCGATGATGAATCTTCTCATTTTCCCATCCCTATATGAAAAGAGGCCGGCACTGAGTGCTGACCTCTCCTGTTTTTCAGGCTTCCCTTCCGTAAACCTCAATCTGGATGAGTGCAGGGAACGGGGACGGATCATCTGACTTGATCAGGCGGTCAAGAGTCAGCCAGCTGATCTTCTTTCCGGCAAATGTGATCTCCTGCGGACCGTCTTTCTTTATGAGCTTCATTTTCATCTCGCTGCCGTCGGCGAATGCGAATGTGCCTTCATCCCACCATGCATCATGCGGGAAGTCCGCTCTTGTGTACATGATGATCCTGTCGATTATGACCTCACGTCCGAAATCGAGGGTGAGTTTTGCCTGCGGATCCCTGTTTATTCCCCAGCTTGACCATGGCCAGCGGCCGTGGTTGTTGGATGCGACTATGCCGTCAATGGCGTTGCGGGAAGCGAATACCGACTCGCCTCTGGTTTCGATGTTTGCCTTTGAGTGCGGGAAGAGGGATGTATCCTCATGGCAGTCATACGGGTTGAGTGAAAGATTTCTGTAGCCGCTGTATTCCCATTCATAGGCATCTCTTGCCCACAGAAAGTGAAGGCAGCCTGCAAAGACCGCACTGTGGTAGCAGTCATGCTTCTGGCCGAACGGAATGTTCATCACGAACGGTGTGCCGTTTGTGTATACAGTCGCACGTCCGAGAACAGCATCGAAGTGCAGCGTCACGAATCCCTTTCTGCCGGGAGTGAATGCGATCTGGTCGCCTTCTTTGTATTCTTCTTCGAATACGAGATAGAGTTCTTTTTCTCCTTCACTGGAAGCGATTGCCTTTCCGTCTCTCAGTATTTCAATCTTCATGTTTTTCTCCTTTCTATTAGTTGAAGCTTATAACCCAGCTGAGCGGGCCTTCAAGTGTGACAAGATTTCTGTAAAGTCTTTCTGGCCATGCCGCACGCAGTCTTGCATCCGTGATCTCCATTGTCTCTGTTTCACACTTCACGTTTCCGCCGAAGGTGATGCAGAAAGACTCAAAGGCCAGTTTTCCGTCCTTCATTTCCGGCTTCTCCCGGGTTATGAGGCTCAGAACGGGAGTAAGGCCGGTATCGAAATCCTCGCTTACGGTGATTTCCATCTTTTCCCTGTCCAGCACAGTTGAACGTGAGTAGAATCTGAGTCCGTCGTTTTCAGGGTATGCACCGGTGAGAACCATGTATGAGGAATTTTCATCAAAGTGCACGTTTTCCGCTTTATACTCTTCACCGTCCTTCTGCATTACAGATGAGAAGTTGACGAGATTGTGGTATGCGCTCTGCATCGGTTTCAATGTATAGCGCTCAGGCGAGAATGTTGTCTTTGTGTAAGTCTCGACACCGATGTCGCAAAGCAGAGCCTTGTCCCCTTTGTAGAGGATGATGGAACCCACATCGTTATGGTTGTGGCTCTCTCCGTTACTGCCGCCTTTGATTGCGAATGTTATGTCCTTCTCCCTCCAGATTGCAAGCTGGCTGTCGGCAAAGCACTTGAATGCCGGCTTTGAGCCGTCCACCTTTTTTTCCGCTTCCTTTTTCACCTCATCGTATGAGGATACTCCAATCAGCTTGTAATAAAGGTTGTAGCTGTTGTCTTCTTCCTCAAAACCGTATTTCATGTAATCAAGGGCGGCATGGTGTGCCATGGCGCTGTTTCCTGTCGCCTTTGCGAACAGGAATTCCCTCGCGCCGAGCCATCCCGCTTTCGGTGAGCAGTCCGCATAGTTGAGGTACATGTCGCCGGCAATGTGCACGTCTTCAATATAGCCGGCCATCGCTTTGATCTTCCTGTTGCCGTAGACCGGAGAGAAGTCTCTCATTGTCGCCTGTTCGACAAGTCTGAGCGCGCCGAAGAGTGCAAGTGCCGCTGCATGGTAGTAGCTTGCACCTTCGCCGCAGGCTCCGTCTTCGGGATATCCGTCAATGAAGAGATCAAGTGTCGCCACAGCCTGACGGATGACCTTGAAGCGGGTTTTCTCGTCAAGATGATCAAGCGAAAGGGCTGCAATGAGTACGTTCTGAGTGCACCACGGCGACCAGTTGTTCACCGGTCCCTGTCCTCCCATCCACCAGAAACTGTCGCTTATGTACGGCAATACTATCCTCTGATAAAGCGCCCATTCCATGTCTTTTACGAGGACAGGATTCAGCCTGGAGCCCAGAGTGGAGCGGGTCAGGGCGAGTATTTCGCCGGTCTCACAGGCAAAGAGATCAAGAACCGGACGCCAGAGAAGTGGTGTGTCGGCCTGTTCCGTATCCCTTATGTAGCTGTTATGAGCCGGGATGACCCATGACGGCTCGCTCAAGAGTGCCCACACGCCTTCTTCTATGAGATCAATGTATTCACCTTTGCCGTGGACGCATTCTGCAAGGACAAGATTTGAAAGCTTCCGTCTTTTTTCAAAGTAGACATTCTCAAGTCTTTTCCTGTTTCCCGTCTTTTTGAAATCGCGGAAAAGGGAGAGGGAAATGTAATCATCACCGCTGAAACCGTATTTCGCAGCTTTGTCCGTGATCTCTTTTTTCATCTCAGGCGGCAGATTGTCCCACAGCGCTCTGTTGTCTATGCCGTACGAAGCAAAGTCCAGAGTTTTCACCCTGGACATGCCTGCCGTCTGCCGTTCTATTATCTTTTCATTTTTCACCACCAGCTCTTCCACTGACCGCCAAGGCGGACAAGTGCCTCCATCCAGTAATAGTCGCCCCAGCTCACGCACTCGTCGACGCCGGCGGGAGTGCATGTGTTGTACGGGCTTTTCTTGCTGTATGTTCCATGCTTGACAAGGCCGTTGACGCCTTCTTCGTCCGCTTTGACCATGCAGGTGTCGTAAACAGCCTTGAGAAGCTGTTTTGCAAGACTTCTGTAGTGGCGTGCCTTTTCGTATTCCGCGAGCTTCTCGTATGAGTCTGCCGCTTCAAGGAAACCGCAGGCTACAATGGAAGCGGATGATGAATCCCTCGGTTCATCGCCGCTTGTGAATATGAGATCCCAGTAGGGGATCATGTCTTCCGGAAGCTTGTCCATGAAATATTTGCTGACATGCTCGAACATCTCGAGATATTTCTTCTCTCCTGTGTGCCTGTAGGCAAGAGCAAGGCCGTATACGCCCCACGCCTGTCCGCGTGCCCATGATGAGTCTGCCTTGTATCCCTGGCAGGTCTCGCCTCTTACCGGCGCGCCTGTTTCCGGATCCATGAAGAACGTGTGGTAACTTGACCAGTCGCTTCTGAATGAGTTGGCAATGCATGTCTTTGTATGCCTCAGTGCGATATCCCGGTACTTTTCGTTTCCAGTCTCGTCGCTTGCCCAGTAGAGAAGGGGAAGGTTGAGAAGACAGTCGATGATATACCTGTAGTTGTCCCTTGCTCCCATTGTTCCCCATGCCTGCAGGAACTGACCTTTCTCCTGAAAGCGCGAGATGAGGTTGTCGGCGGCAAGTATTGCGGCTTCTCTTGCATGTGCATCTTTTTTTATCTGCCAGGCGGCAACACATGAAGGTGTGTACAGGAAGCCCATGTCGTGATGATCAACCATTATGTGCTTTTTGATCCTCTCGCGGAAGCTTTCGGTGAAGACGCCTGCCGCATGGGCGAAGATCTCATCGTCTGTGGCGAGATAGCTGAGCCAGAGTTCTCCCGGCCAGAATCCCGTGGTCCATTCAATGTTGTCAATTGCCGGATAGATACCGTTCACGCTGTTGGCATCCTGACATTTGTAGGTGTACTGGGGAAGATTGCGTCTGACAATGGTGACCGCATTCTCAATGGCGTTCCTTCTCTCGGCTTCTGTGATTTCCTTGTGCATCATTTGTTCTCCTTCTGTCTGATCGTGTTCTGGTAAGCCGTGGGGCTTACTCCCGCAACTTTCTTGAATACCTTTGAAAAGTAAAAAGGCGAGTCATAACCCAGCGCGGTGGCGACTTCGTACACCATTGCATTGGGATCTGCCAGCATCTTTTTAGCTTTTTCTATTTTAACAGTGTTTACATAATCAATAAAGCTTGTAGAGGTGTATCTTGTGAAAAGAGATGAAAGATAGTTCTTGCTGTAGCCGAAGATGGAGGAGACAGAGCCCAGATCGAGGTTGCCTGTTATGTTTTCCCTGATGTAGGACTGTACTTTCTGTACTGTCTGCAGCCTGTAATCCTGTTTCCTCTCCGCAAAGGCATTTTTAAGTCCCCCGCACAGTTTTTCCAGCCATGATATGACATCCTCGCTGCTTCTGGCCTGATACAGGACACGGTAGGAAAAGATATTCTCGCTGCTGGGGAAAATCTCTTCAAGCAGTCCGGCTGTGTCCGGCAGGGAATTGAAAGCCATGTACAGCACGCTGCTTGCCGCATCAATCGAATGCACCTTTGTCGCGATTGTGTTCCTGATTGAAGTTATCAGCCTGTCAAAGGTTTCTTCAAGAAGAACAGCATCCAGTTCGCTGAAGGCCTTGAGAAAAGCCCTGCTGTCAAGATCGATGTTCTCTATCTTCAGATTCTGGTTCTGACTGTGATCGAAGAAGATTATCTTCTCACCGCCTTCTTCTTCCTTTGCGGAAAGCAGCTTTGCCTTCGAGAATGAATCGGAGATGAGCGAAGAGTGACTGACTATCGGGCCGATGGAAACGGACGCGTCAAGAGAAAAGTAGTCCCGGAGACTCTCAAGCGATGTCCTGAATGCCGAGTATATGTAGCTTCTGTATCCGTTTCTGGCTTTCTCGCTGAAAGGAAAAATCGCGGCGCAGTGTCCCAGGTCGAGCTGTGTCACATAGCACAGCGTGTAGCGGTTTATGGTTTCCCTCAGGAGCCGGGCGGCACTGTAGAAAAGACTTACCGATTTTTTCCTGTCTTTTTCGGACAGGATGCCGGGCAGCGTTATATAGGCGACGACGAAAAACGGAAAATCCATGTTTATTCCGACATCGCCCGGTTCTATGTCATGGGTGTCGAGAGAGAAGAGCTGACGCATGAGATAACGTTCCTGCAGCACCTGCTTTTCATTTATGCTTCTTTCCTCTTCCCTGTCTCCCTTGAGCTCGCTTATTTTCCTGAGAGCCCTCCGGAGCGCCTCCGTGAGCTGGTCTTTCTCCAGTTCAAGCTTGACAATGTAGTCCACCGCTTCCAGAGAGAGGGCTTTCTTGATCAGATTGAATTCCTCGAAGCTTGTCAGAAAGATGAAGAGGGGAAGATCCTTTCCTTTCCTCTTTTCCTCTTCAAGCACTTCTATGCCGCTTTTGACTGGCATTTTTATATCTGTGATGACGAGATCGGGCGAATGTTTCTCTATTTCCTCGGACAGCTGTTTCCCGTTCCTGGCCTGGCTGACGATTTCGAAGCCTTCGCTGCCCCAGTCGATCATATCCTGCAGCCCGATCAGTACAAGAGGCTCGTCATCTGCGATTATAACCTTGTAGCTCATTCTTTCTCCCCCTCGTTTTTCTTTCTGATGCGGATGATGCACTGTGTTCCCACAGAGATTCTGCTTGTGATCATGAAACTGACATCATCCCCGTAAGTATAGACAAGGCGCTGCCTTATGTTGTCGAGTCCTATGTTCTTGAAAACACCGTCGCCCATGCTTTTTGTCTGTGACGTATCAAACCCGACACCGTTATCTGCAACCATTATGACATAGTGATCCGGATATTCCGCGGCTATGATCGCTACAGCTCCGGTGCCCCTGGGCTCAATGCCGTGGAAGATCGCGTTTTCAACAAGAGGCTGGAGACAGAAACGCGGCAGAAGGATGTCTGTGCAGCCTTCATCCACACGCCGTGTGTACTGTATCGTGTTGCCGTAGCGGTATTTCATTATTACAAGATAATCGTCGATGAAGCTCAGCTCATCTGCAAGCGTCACGGCAGCTGCATCACGCTTGGAAATGTTTTTCATCAGTCTGGAAAGGGATGTGATCATCTCGCTGATTCCATCTGCTTTCTGTATCTTTGCCATCCATTTGATTGAGTTGAACGTGTTGTACAGGAAGTGAGGATTGATCTGACTTGAAAGCATCTTGTATTCAAGTTCGAGCTTCTTTCTTTCATCCTCGACTCTTCTGTCCATGAGATCCGTCACTTCGCTGGAAAGCTTGTTTATGCCGCGTCCTATTATGCCGAATTCATCTTCCGTGTTTATGTCTTCGTCCTGGCTGAAGTCGCTTTGCTGTATTTTCTCGATGCGCAGTGCGAGTTTTCTGACAGGGCGGTAGAGTGCCTTGTTGAGATATATGTAGAGTATAAGCGCGATAAGCGAAACAATGATTCCGATCATCACGAAAAGCATGGCAAGCGGAGCCGCTGCAGATGCTCCCGCAAGGCTCGGGGCGGGAAACACCATGTTCATTTTGAAATTGTTGCTTCTGCTTTCTATTGTGAGAAGGTAGCTGCCGTCACTGCTTTCATATACGCTTCCGGCCGTATTTGCCATAACCGGCTTTCCGCCGGATGCGGCAGGATATGATGAGACGGTTATAAGCGAATTGTTCTCCACTTTGTAGCCGCTGCCTGAAAAATATATGTAAAGTTCGGCATTGTTGAGCTTCTGGTATGAATACAGATTCCTGAGCAGCGAGTTCACATTGACCGAGGCGTATACGTAACCTGTCGTGAGTCCGCTGTTGTAGTCGATTATCGGCATGAGGATTCCGAGCACCTGATAATCCCTGTAGGCAAGATCCGAGAAGAAAATCCCGCTGAAGCTGCGCTGGGCATCAATATGGCTGATTTCATCCAGAAAATAATCCTGCCTCAGCGGCCGTCCCGAGGAAAGGGTAGCCCCTCCCGTCTGGAGGAAGCGGGAATAGGATCTGTCCGACACTATAAAGCGGTCTATAACATTGTAGGCAGGGGATGAGAGTATCATGCTTTCAAAGCTGTCGTAGTATGAATCGAGATCGGTTTCATTGTAGGAGAGGTAGTTTTTGAGTTCATTGTCTATCGAGACTCTTGTGACGAGCGCCTTCACGTTGTCAAGATTGTTGTCAATCTCCTCTGCAAGAAGGGAAAGGGAGAAGACATTGGTCTGGCTGGTGTTCATGAGGGCGTAGCTGTCTGCAACTGTCCAGACTGTCACCGTGTAGGCGACAATAAAGAGCAGCAGCAGGAATGTGCTGATCAGGATGATTCTTGTCCTGACTGAATGAAAGACCCTCATAAAAGAATTATCGGGGAAAAAAAGAGTGAATACAAGTGCTGAAAATTTTACATGCAATGAGAAAATTTTACATGCCGCAGTCCGTGAAGCGGAAAATATTTGATGTTTTTCCGCTTTTTTTACATGTTTTGCACTTTGAAACAGGGTTAGGGTGTAGCTATATCAATATGTTCACACATTCTTGGAGGTAAATATGAAAAAAGCATTGGCTGTTCTTCTCATTGCTCTTGTCGCAATGACTTCCGTTTTTGCAAACGGCGGCGCTGAAGATACAAGCGCAGACGGTACAACAACCCTTACATGGGCTGTATGGGACTATGCAACAACACCTTATTATGATGCACTCATCAACGCATATGAGGCATCTCATCCCGGCGTTAACGTAGAGGTTATCGATCTCGGTTCTGCAGATTACCAGACAGCACTCCAGATCCAGCTTTCAGGCGGCGGTTCGGAATTCGACGTTGTCGCTGTGAAGGACATCCCCGGTTACAACAACCTTGTGAAGGCCGGTCTTCTTGTTGACCTTGCTCCTCTTGCCGAGGCTGACGGGCTTGACACTTCTGTCTACGGCGGTATCGTAGAGCAGGTATCTGTAGGTGACAGCTTCTACGAACTTCCTTTCAGAAGCGATTTCTGGGTTGTTTTCTATAACAAGGATCTCTTCGATGCAGCAGGTGTTCCTTATCCGACAAACGATATGACATTTGAAGAATATGATGCTCTTGCTCGCCAGATGACAAGCGGCAGCGGCGCTTCCAAGGTATATGGTGCACACTACCACACATGGAGAAGTGCAATCCAGCTCTTCGGTATTCTCGACGGCAAGCACCAGATCACGGACGGCGGCGATTACAGCTACCTCAAGCCGTATTACGAAATGGCTCTTTCCCAGCAGGCTGACGGCGTTGTTCAGGATTATGCAACGCTCAAGACAAGCAACATCCACTACTCAGGTGTCTTCTACAATGAATCAGTCGCCATGGAGAACATGGGTTCATGGTTCATCGCAACTCTGATCGCACAGACAGAAGCCGGTGCAAACGATGCAGAGAACTGGGGTATCGTGAAGTATCCTCATGCTGAAGGCGTTGAGCCGGGCACAACACTGGGTACAATCACAGCTCTTGCAATTCCTACCGGTACTGACCAGCAGGATGCCGCATGGGATTTCGTTAAGTTCGTCTGCGGAGAAGAAGGTGCCGAGGCTCTTGCCGGAACAGGCAACTTCCCGGCTCTCACAAACGATGCAATCAACGAGATCATCGCTTCCACACCCGGATTCCCGCAGGATGAGCAGTCCAAGGAAGCTCTCAATGTCGCACAGCTCTATCTCGAGATGCCTCTGCATGACAAGAGTGCCGAGATCGAAGTTGTTCTCAACGAGTATCATGACCAGATCATGACAGGCAACATGTCTGTTGATGAAGGTCTTGCTGAGATGGGCAGAAGAGTTGACGAAGTTCTCGCTAACTGATCGATTATGACTTATGGTTCAGCCGCTCTCACTCAGTGCGGCTGAATCTGTTTTCAGGGGTTATCTTATGTTGAAGAGAAAAGAGAAAGAAGTTCCGGCTTTCACCGCAAACGGACTTCCTATCGACAGAAGCATCAAGATTGAGAAATCCCAGGCAGCAAAGAGAGCTGAACTGAACAGGAACATTGTCGCCTATTCGTTCATCGCTCCCAACTTCATCGGCTTTGCCGTTTTCACGCTTGTGCCTATCGTATTCGCATTCGCACTTGCATTCCTTAACTGGAACGGCAACACGGAAATGACCTGGGCCGGTCTTGACAACTTTATCTATATTTTCAAGAACGAAATGTTCCTGGCTTCGCTCAAGAACACTTTCATCTATACTATCGGAACGGTTCCGCTGACACTTGTCGTGTCTCTGTTCCTTGCAATTGTCCTGAACCAGAAGATCAGGGGAAGAAATTTCTTCAGGACAGTATCATTCTTCCCTTACGTAGGTTCACTGGTTGCCATCACGGCTGTATGGAACATGCTTTTCAATCCTTCAATGGGTCCTGTCAATGAGATTCTCATGAGACTCGGGGTTGAGAATCCTCCGCGCTGGATTGCAGACAACGACTGGGCAATGTTCACCATCATCCTGTTCTCCGTCTGGAAGTACATGGGTTACTACATGGTCATCTATCTTGCCGGTCTTCAGGGAATCAACAGTGAGCTTTATGAGGCTGCTTCAATCGATGGTGTGAACACATGGCAGAAGTTCTGGTATGTCACGCTGCCGCAGCTGAAGAACACCACATTCTTCATCCTCATCATGCTCACCATCCAGTGTTTCAAGGTATACGATATCGTGTACATGCTTGCAGGTGCCGGTTCAGGTGCTCTCAGCGAGGCTACGACTGTTCTCGTATACGAGATCTACAACAGCGCGTTCCGCTACTGGAGACTCGGAGTTGCTTCTGCCGAAGCTCTCGTTCTCTTTGCCATTGTGCTTGTCGTGACGATTGTCCAGTTCCGTCTGGAGAAGGATTGAGGAGGGTAGACTTATGATGATTGAATCAACGGGACAGAAAGTTCTCAAAGTCCTGCTTTATGTATTCCTTATTGTCACGGCAGCCATCATGATCCTGCCTTTCCTGTGGATGCTTTCAGCTTCACTCAAACAGGACAGGGATGTTTTCACATTCCCGATCCAGTGGATTCCTTCCGAACCGGAATGGTCCAACTACAGCAAGATCTGGACTCAGATACCGCTTCTGACCTACATCCTGAACACGGTCAAGCTCACGCTTATCGTAACGCTTCTCCAGCTGTTCACCTCTTCCTTTGCGGCCTATGCATTCGCAAAACTCCGCTTCAAGGGAAGGAATGCACTTTTCCTCGGCTATGTCGCAACCATCGCCGTGCCATGGCAGGCATACATGGTTCCGCAGTTCATGATGCTCAGGGAGATGGGCCTCAACAATACCCATCTGGCCATCATCATCCTGCAGGCGTTCAGCGCTTTCGGCGTGTTCATGATGAAGCAGTTCTATGAAGGAATCCCGACAGAGCTGTGCGAGGCTGCAAGAATTGACGGCATGACCGAATACGGAATTTATGCGAAGATCATGCTTCCTCTTGCCAAGCCGTCTCTTTCCACACTGACGATCTTCACGTTCGTCAATACATGGAACGACTTCCTCGGTCCTTACATCTACCTGACCAGGGATAACCTGAAGACCATACAGCTGGGACTGCGAAGCTTTATCGGACAGTATTCATCTGAGTACGGTCTGATCATGGCGGGCAGTGTGGTGACGATGATACCAGTCATAGCGGTATTCCTCTCACTGCAGAAGTACTTTGTTGAAGGTGTTGCTTCCAGTGGTCTCAAAGGATGATCTTTCAAAATGGCAGCGTTCTGCTGCCTCATATAAAACAGTTTCATGGACAGAGGAGACAGGCAGAAAGAGTGATCTTCACTTAAAAACAGATCTTCTTTCTGTTTAAAGGATTCTATGAAAACAGACACCAGCAGGACGATACTGCTGATGGTAATCTGAACTCTCCGGAGCGGATATATCCGGAGAGTTCTGTTTTTTGAATGGAAAAAGTTTTAAAGAAAATGTGCGGGAGATGTTCTGAAGAGTGATGCCAGCTTTTTCGCAGTCTCCCGGCTTATTGCCCGTCTGTCATTTTCCATATTTGAAATGTTCTGGACATAAGTGCCGAGCTCATCTGCCAGTTGTTTCTGAGTCATGCCACATAGATTTCTGTAAAAACGGAGGTTTTTCCCCGGAGTCTGTTTTGCCTTTGTCTCTTTGTACCAGGCCGTTTCCCTGAAATCAACAGACTCATTCTCTTCATATCCGTCTGTGAAAGTATTGATGTTCTCCTCTCCGTATTCGTTCATTAAATAATTCATGAATGACTTCGTCACAGGCCCTTTTATCTCAAGATTTTCAGTATGGGGCATTTTCACGACTACCAACATAATAGACCTCCACGTAAAATTCGTTCTCAAATTCCTGTCAGCATGCTACCCAGTGATAACTGAGATGACAGTGGTATTTGTTTTTACCTATTTTGCTGAAGTTCTGATACTTCGGCTGAACAGGTCCGTATTGTGCTATATCTTCAAGAAGCATGACCAATGTATTTATGTCCTTTTCCGATAGCTGGTTTATCTTCTTTTCACATTTTTTCAAGACGCGGACTGTATATTTCCTCACTCCGTATTTCTCCTTAAATATAATCAGAAGTTGATTAGTAATCAATATTTGATTACTCTTGTCTCTTTCCATATCCCTATACACAAAAAGTCCTGATTTTGTGCAAAACTCAGAATTTTTCCGGATACATTAAGGAAATATTTCCGAGTGGATCTGGGAAATATTGCCGAATGAGTTTTTGTGCGCTAGTATCTGACATATGGATAAATATCTTCCCAGACTGATAGACAGTGTACTTGATGTGTATCTCCGCACATTTGGTGCCGTCAGCATAGTAGGCCCTAAATGGACAGGAAAAACCGTTACCTGTGAGCAGAGGGCGAAAAGTGCGTTTTATTTTACCGGTCGTCCGGGACAGCCAGATCCTCTTGCTCTGGCTTTGACAGATTCTTCATATGTTTTTCAGGGTGAAAAGCCACGTCTTATTGATGAATGGCAGCTTATGCCTCAGCTATGGGATATGATCCGTGGTGATATTGACTCCCGTCATGGCGAGCGCGGACTGTATCTGCTTACAGGATCCTCACTCCTGCCTCAGAAAACCAGGACTGGAAAAACGCTTGTACACCACAGCGGCACAGGGCGTATCGGATCATTGAAGATGTCTACAATGACACTTTATGAGACAGGGGATTCGTCAGGAGAAGTTTCTCTGGCTTCTCTTTTTGAAGGAGAAAAAGTACATGGAAGCATAAGGGAAATCAGGCTTGCAGAAATAATTCATTTCATAATAAGAGGAGGCTGGCCGGGAAATCTTGACACGGAAGATCCTTCCATCATTCCACGTGATTACATTTCCAGGGTATGTGATGAAGATTTTGATAAGCTTGAAGGCGTGAAGATAGACAGGATAAAGTTCAGGAGATTCCTGTATTCTCTTGCACGAAATGAAAGTACTGTCTGTTCAGCATCAACATTAAGCAGAGATGCCGGAGAAAATGGAAGCAAGCTGGATGATTCAACTGTGAATTCTTATCTCAATATTCTCAAAATGCTTTTCCTTGATGAGTCACAGCCTGCTTTTTCTCCGTTTTTCAGATCCAGAACAAGGTTAAAAATAGGAGAGAAACGTCATTTTGCAGATCCCTCTCTTGCTGCTGCAATAATGGGTGCAAACGAGAAGAATCTGCTGTCAGATCTGCAGTATCTCGGGTTTCTGTTTGAAGCTCTCGCAGAGCACGATCTCAGAATCTATGCTCAGGTGCTGGGCGGGGAGCTTTTCCACTATCAGGATTATGATAACGATGAAGTGGACGCAGTCATCCAGTTGCAGGACGGACGGTTTGCACTTATTGAAATAAAGCTCGGAGCAAATGAGAAAATCATAGATGAGGCGGCGCGTTCTCTTGTAAAAGTGAGCGGTAAAATGGAGCGTAAACCCGACTTCATGGCCGTTGTTTCAGGTATGGCATCCGCCCCATATTGCAGAAAAGAGGATGGAGTATTTGTTCTTCCTCTGACTTCACTGAAACCGTAATTCTTCAGGATGACTATATACGGATTTTATCCCACTACGGCAATAAGGCTCCATCTTCAAGCGTAAGCGGATATGGGGCAGCTCACCCGCATTGTAATTTCATACTCCGATTTTCATATATTCTTTGGGGCTGATACCATAAAGCTTGTTGAAAGCACGGTAGAAACCGGAATAGTCCAGAAAACCACATTCTTCCCATATTTTGGTGGGAATGCCTCCTTCGCTCATCAGTTTTCTTGCATGCATCAGCCTCCTGCGTGTCACCCAGTGATGGGCACTTATCCCGGTAATGTTCTTGAAAAGAGTATTGAGAGCCTGAGTTGACAGGCATGCCTGTGCACATAGGATTTCCAGCGAAAGATCTTTTGCGAGATTATCTGTGATGAATTTGTTTACACGGTCGAAAACTTCTTCTTTTGGATCCCTTGTCTTATGCGGTTGCATGAAAACCGATGCATAGAGATAAATGATCTGGCTGGCAATTATTTTCCTGTGCAGGAGGGAGAGAACTTCATCATTTTTCTGAGATTCATATCCGGTCTGAATCAGAGAGGAGAGAGTTTCTTCATTGTCCGGTGAAAGCTGTGTGATGAATGGCATATCAAGCATGGGCAGTTTATTTTCTGCAGCGATTTGCAAAGCACTGACGAACGCCCTGTCAAGCCACATCACTTTTCTTTCATAGGGCTCCTTTCCTCCAAGCTCAGTCATTACAGGACAGTGAGCGATTCCCGGGGGGATCCAGATGATATCTCCGGGGCGTACTTCAATACGTTTTTCATCAAGTATGTACTGTACTTTCCCTGAGATGACAAAAACAAGCTCATAGAATGCATGACTGTGAAGTTCTATTCTGTCTTCCCTGTATGACATATCAATGTTGAACTGTACTGACTTCATCATCATCGATATATCCTGATATAGATTGAAAGATCCGGGACAGAGCGTTTTCTTTTTTTCCGTAAGCTCTCTGTAGAATGCCTGCTGATGCTGTCTGTTTATGTACCACATGCTTTTATTTTAGCAATGAATTCAGCTTGTATTGCAATATTAATTGCTTCAATTTGCCTACTAAAATTTCAATAAAACACAACAAGGAGAAATACTTATGGCTATTACCAACAGCAAGGCACTGTCCAAAAAGAATCTTTTTGGCTATGCAATGGGTGATCTCGGTGGCTGTATGACTTTTGCTCTCATGGGAAGTTTCCTGACCCCTTATTACACTGAGGTTGCAGGTCTTTCCACAGGAGCAGTTGCAGCCATTTTCCTGATTATTAGGATCTGGGATGCTCTGAATGATCCGATGATGGGAACTATCATGGACAAGATTTTTTCAAAAACACATAACAGAAACGGAAAATTCCGTCCATGGATGCTTCGTTCCACACCCCTTCTGCTCATCACTTCAATTCTGATGTTCACAGCTCCGTCTCTTGCAAACGGAATGGCAAAGGCAGTTGTCACATTTGTGGTGTATCTGCTTTATGAAGCAAGCTACACCATGTTCAATATTCCTTATGGCTCCCTGCTTTCTGCAATGTCGAACACTGACGGTGAAAGAGCAAGCTTGTCATCTGCAAGAGGTTTCGGTTCATTGATCGGCAATGTTGTTCCTCTCATGATATTCCCTCTTATCATAGAAGCAACTACAGAGAACCCTCAATTCGGTTATACCGTCGGAATCACGATCTGTGCTGTCATCGGATTTATTGCTTGCATGCTTTCCTATTACTGGACAAGTGAAAGAAATACAAATGCGGTTGTCGATGATGTGACGGAATCCAGCGAGATCAGGTTTTCAGATATTCTTGTTGTTTTCAAAAAGAACAGAGCCTATGTCGCACTTTGCATTCAGGGTGTTCTTTTCTGTGTTGCCCAGTATATGGGAACAACTCTTGGAATCTATATGTACAGAGATGTGCTTGGTGCTCTTCCTATGATGAGCCTTATGCAGTTCATCACGATGCCTCTATCGATAATATCGCTTGCAGTTCTTCCAAAATTCTCAGGCAAGTTCGGGCTTGAGGCTACTGTAAGGGGAACACAGCTTATTTCTGCTGCACTTTATGCTCTGCTTTTCTTTCTTCCGAATAATGTTTACATATATATGGCAGGATACGCATTGGCAAATGCCTTCATGTCTGTAACTGTATTCATGCAGTGGGGTATGGTCGGGGAAGCTATCGATTATAACGAAATGGTGACAGGAAAGAGGACAGAGGGTTCGATTTATGGTACATTCAACCTGATGAGACGTATCGGACAGGCTGTAGGTTCTTCAGTTGCTGTTGCACTCCTCGGTGTAGTCGGCTACATTCCCAATGCCGCAAGTCAGACTGCTACCGTCCAGGTATGGATCAAGGCTCTTGTATGTCTTTCTGCCGCAATTCTTCTGGTGCTGATGTTCCTTAACCTGAAGTTTGTTTGGAATATCACTCCTGAAATCAGAGCAAAAATTGCTCAGAGCAAACAGAACAAGGAGAACTGATGAGAACACGTTTTCTTCCAAAGCTGATCAACGACGAAGTTGAGCATTATCTTGAAAATAATGACATCATAATTGTTCCTGTCGGCACGACCGAACTTCATGGAGGTTTTCCCCTTGACAGTGAAACAGTTGTAAGTGAGGCAATTGCTCTCAAACTTGCAGAAAAGTGTGATGCGCTTGTTCTTCCCAATCTTCCTTACTTCTATGCAGGCGCAACTGCAACGGGCAGAGGCACGACTCAGGTTTCCGTAAGGGCCGGTATTGATTATCTTTTTGAGCTTGCCGAAAGCCTGCTCAGGCAGGGATTCCGGCGTCAGGTTTACATCAGTTTCCATGGCCCTGCTCATATCACTCTGTCTCCTGTTGTCCGTGATTTCATGGATAAACATGGAGTGCCGATACTCTATCTTGATCTTACGATGCAGATGTTCAGTGCAAAAGGATTCGGGCTGACAGTCGATGATTTCCATTCAATAACTGTTGGTGCTTATGATATCCTGGGCCGTCTTGAGGATGTTCCTCTCACATGTGAATACGAGCATACCAGACCAAGCAGTGTCAGCAGGTTCTCCGTTCTTTCCGGGCTTGCTTATGAAAGCGGGGCTGCCGGTTATTACTTCGGAGAGAAATCAGATCACATGAGCACACCAGGAATCGAAACTGCCGAACGCAGATCAGAGCTTGCAAAGCAGGGATGTGAGGTCATTGACAGGCTTGTTGACCATATTGATATTGTCAAGGTGGTCGAGGATTTGAAGATGCTCAAAACATTTGAAGATGATGTTATGGAGCGGTATCCCTGGGTTCCAGCTGCTTTCAATAAAAACAGGTAATGTAAAACGGGCACTTTATGAAAATGGCATATAGTGCCTGCTACTTATGTTGATATTATTAAACTGGCATCTCCGGTAAATGATTACCCGCAGGCAGAATCGAACTGCCATATCACCCTCCGGAGGGGCGCGCACTATCCATTATGCTATGCGGGCACATATGACCTTATTTTAAGAAAAAGACGGCTGTATGCAAAGATGGTATTCATACAGCCTTTCCGTTTTCAATATTTTATGGCGACAGTCTCTTCATTGTTTTTCTTTATGAAGACTCTTGCATAACACTCTGCATCGCCGCACTGAAGCAGGAATCCTCCCTGAGGTTTCTCATCGGTCGTGAAGGCGAAAGTGTATGTATCTTTACCATCTGACAGCAGGAGACCGCATGAAGATTCTTTGTCAACGATGGAAGAGGAAAGCGGCTTTATGACATCGATCTCCTTTATTTGTGTGATATTTTCAAGTGCTATGACTGTCACGGCAAGGCGGCTGAAACTCCGCTCAATGAGCGGGGAAGCGGTCATTTCATTATAATGTTTCGATATCGGGAACGTGCTGAGTGCTGTTTCCCCCGGTTTCATGAAGAACATCTTTATTTCTGCTCCGTTCTTCTGAATGCACAGTGTGTTGTCGTCATTCTGTGTCACGACTGAGCCTTCATCCGCGTGGAAGATGCTCTTTGCGCTATACTGTCCTGCGGCTGTGACTGAGTCGATTATTATGACGAATTTGTCCTCAACCGTGACAACGCTGCGCCTTGGGAGCACTCCGTCCTTCATGTAGCCCATGTGGTATGCTGAAAGGTATTTGTACGGTCCTTCAATCTTTGCATCTTCAAAAACGGGGGAGGCGAAGTCCTCAATTCCCCAGCTGTCACACATCTTTGCCATATCCTTGTCATTGATGATGATCGTGTTATGGCCGAAGGCTCCTTTAAGCTGCCGTCTTTCCTTGCCATCCACATATGTGTAGCGCCCTGTATCGGTAAGCAGAACTTCTCCTTTTGTGTACAGATCGAAATGAAGCTGGTCGAAATGTCCGTGACCGCTTCCGTAAAGACCGCAGTGGAAACGGAGCGCAGTATCATCATTCAGAGCCAGGATGGCATTGCCCGTATCTGCAAAGAAAAAAGATTTTTTCCTGTTCTCTTTGCATGCCGGTATGTTTACGCTGAGAGGGAATGATGAGTAGAAGTCCTCATCGTTTCCGCCTTTGCCGGATGCTGCAAGTTCTCCGTCATTGAAAAGGACTGCGGCTTCAAGAACCATATCGCGGAAATCTATCTCATCGCTGTCGCTGGAAAGATAGCATCTGCCGTCGGGACGGAGATTCCTTGCCATGCCGAGCGCAAGGAGATGAGTCTTGTCAAGGAGTTTGTTTGAAAGTTCAATGCCGCTCCGCCTTGCAGCAAGGACTGAGTCGAGAAGTGCATGGAGGACTTCTGCGTGATACATAGCGCTCTGTTCCCAGTGTATGCCGTCATTCATTGTCTGAAGGCAGACTTCTTCCTCAAGCCTTTCAAGCGCGAGCTTTATGTCATCCTTTCTGTCAAGGTATATCGCGGCAAGAAACAGTCCGTGATCCTGAAGAACTCCCCAGTTGGAAAGCTTGTGGAAAGCGGTATGAGCTGCTTTGAGCACTTCGATATGTGAAGAAAAAACGGCTTTGAGTTTTTCCATCACCTCTGATGGAAGTGGATTCGCATCATTGAAATATTCAATGCTTCTCAGGTAGTTTTCGATTCTTATGCCGCATTCCAGTGTCCTCCAGCATCTTTCTCCCGGATGAGTGTTGTCATAGAAATCTTCAAAAAGACGTATCCATGCATTTCTGTATTTTTCATCCTGTGTAAGCGCATATGCTTTTGCAAGATTCAAAAGGAAAGTGTGCCGGCTGAAGGCAAAACACCACTCCTCATCGCCGAACGGAATAAGATTCCAGTCGATCTGGGAATCAAAACGGACTTCCTCCGTACAGCGTTCCATTTCATATTTGTCGGTGAATATGAATGTGTTGTCACAGGCAAGATCTGCGATATGCAGAATTCTTTCTGTTATGTTCTCATCATTTTTAATCCAGTTTATGTATTCTTCTGTGTTTTCAAGATAGAAACGTTTCATTTTATGATTCCTTTTGCTTTCAGAGTGTTTTACAGCTTATCAGTATCCACCTTTTATTATTGCGTTGCAATGTTTTTCTTTTGCCTGCAGAAACATCAAAAACATTTGAACAACAGCCTGAATATAGGAATATATTATTGATATGAGCTTGTAAGTTAAGCGCCAGGCTGTTGTTTTCCTTATTTTTGTTAAAATGATATCCTATGCCGGTCCTTTTCAGGTGACAAAATAATTAAGTTTTGAAAATTTCCATACAGGAAAACAAGATAATAATAGAAAATCCTTCTTCCTGATGATATAATCCCACCAGAGGTTGAAAAATGAGCAAGAAGAATGTTGTTTTCATCTGCACCGATGAATGGCCCGGGCAGCTTTTCGGCCACAGGGGCCGTGCAGATATAATGACACCGACAATTGATTTCCTCTCCGGCAACGGTGTCATGATGGAGAATGCATACAGTGAATGTCCTGTGTGCATACCTGCAAGACGTTCGCTTATGACCGGACTGACACCGGAGCATCACGGCGACCGTGTTTACAGCGACAAGATGAAGATGCCTGACTGCAAGACTCTTGCAGGCGCCTTTTCAGATGCGGGGTATCAGAGCGTTGCTGTTGGCAAGATGCATGTCTATCCGCAGCGGGACAGGGTTGGCTTTGACGATGTAATTCTTCTGGAAGAAGGGCGCTGTGAATTCGGCGTGACTGACGATTATGAGATATGGCTGGGTGAGAAAGGGCTGCCCGGAGGACAGTTCATGCACGCCATGGGAAACAACACATACTATACCCGTCCCTGGCACCTTGATGAGGAGTCGCATGAAACAAGCTGGGTGACAAATCAGGCAATGAGACAGATTGCACGCAGGGATCCTGAGCGTCCGCTGTTTCTCTATGTTTCCTATACATATCCTCATCCGCCTCTTGTCCCGCTTCAGGTGTTTCTCGATAAATACCGGGATATCGGACTTGAGAAGCCTCTTTCCGATGACTGGAAGGAAGAGTGGGTTATAAAACAGTTCCGTGACATCGCCTCTTCATACAGCACAAAAGAGATGGATGATGCACGGCGTGCATTCATGGCCCAGTGCACTCATATTGACTATTCAATCCGTCTTATAATCGGATCTCTCAGGGAGCATAATCTTCTTGATGACACCATCATTGTCTTCATGTCTGATCATGGTGATATGCTTTTTGATCACGGCATGGTTGCAAAGAGGCTTTTTTATGAATCAAGCGCCTCTGTCCCTCTTATTTTTTCCGGACGTCCGATGCTGGAATACAGGGGTAAGGGGTATGAGAAGAAACTCTGTCAGATCTGCGATGTGATGCCGACTCTGCTTGATTTGTGCGGTATCGAGATTCCTGACAGGATGGACGGCATTCCCATCTTCTCAGATCAGAAGAGGGATTATGTTTTCGGCGAGATAGGTGAAGATGCAAAGGCGACAAGAATGATAAGGGATGAAAAATTCAAGCTTGTCTATTATCCTGCCGGCAATGTGTCCCAGCTTTTCGACATGCAGCGTGACAGAAGGGAAGAGCATGATCTCGCCCCGGATCCGTCATATGGAGATGTGCTGTGCCGGATGCAGGGCCTTCTGATTGGAAATCTGCACGGCGGCGACACAGCATGGATCAAGGACGGTCAGCTTGAGGGTATCCCCGTGCCTTCCGGGAAAAACGTTCCTAATTTCGGACTTCTCAATCAGAGGGGAAGTCACTGGCCCCCGGTTGAGACAGGATACAGTCATTGAGATGTATCTGATTTCCTGATCTGTCCAGAGAGAAAAAGAAGACTGCCGGTGATGATACGCCGGCAGTCTTGCTTTGTAACTGGTTTGTCTCAGCCTTTAAGGCCGCTGGATGCAATACCTTCAACAAAGAAGCGCTGGAAGGCAAGGAAGACGACGAGAACAGGAATGATGGCAAGAACACTGGTTGCCATGATCAGTCCGTACTCAGTGGAGTAGATGCCTGTGAACATCTGGATACCGAGCTGGATTGTCTTGTTTCTGTCGCTGTTGAAGTAGATCATCGGTCCCATGTAGTCGTTCCATACAGTGACGAAGCTCATGATGATGAGGGTCGCCATTGCAGGCTTTGTAAGCGGGAGGACGATTCTTGCGAATGTTCCGTATTCAGAAAGGCCGTCGATTCTGGCAGCTTCAAGCAGTTCATCCGGAATTGAGATATAGAACTGTCTGAGAAGGAACACGCCGAATGCGGTGAAGCTCTGAAGCAGGATGATCGCAAGGTGAGTGTCGATAAGGTGCATCTTCTGCATCATGATGTACTGAGGCAGCATGTATACCTGCCATGGAATTGCGATTGTCGCAATGTAGGCAAGGAAGAGGGCATTGCGTCCCGGGAATCTGCATTTTGAGAATCCGTAGGCTGCAAATGAAGATGTGGCAAGCTGGATCAGCGTGATGATTATCGACAGCTTGAATGAGTTGAAAGTGTAGGTTGCCAGATTGATCTTCTGCCAGATTGTGACGTAGTTCTCCCAGTGGAATGTCTCCGGAATCCATTTGATCGGGAAGGTGAAGACTTCCGTGGAAAGCTTGAATGATGCTGAAAGCATCCATACAAGCGGAAGCAGTGTCACAACAGTCAGTACGATAAGAAGGACATAGATCAGAACTGTTTTTACAGGATTTCTTTTTTCAATCATCATAAGACGTATCCTCCTTATAGATAATCAGTGAATTTCTTTTCGCCGCGGAACTGGATGATTGTCACCGCAAGGACGATGGCGAAGAGGATAATTGATGCTGCTGCTGATTTTCCGTAATCCCAGTATACGAAAGTCTGGTTGTAGATGTAGTTGGACAGCAGTGTCGTGCTTGTACCCGGGCCTCCCTGCGTGAGTGCGTAGATCAGGTCGAAGCTCTTGAAGCTGTTGATCGTGAGCATGATGAATACGAAGAAGGTGCTCGGGGTGAGCATCGGCAGTGTTATTTTCATGAAGCGCTGCCATCCGGTTGCCCCGTCAAGGGTTGCAGCCTCGTAGAGCTGATTCGGGATGTCCTGCAGACCTGCGAGGTAGATCAGCATGTAGTAGCCCATGAACTTCCATATTGCAACTATGATCACACCGTAAATTGCCCAGTCTGTCGATGCGAACCATCCCGGCGGATTTGAGATGCCGATTGATCTTAAAAGGTGGTTGATCGGGCCGTTGTTTGATTCGAAGAGCTGTTTCCATACGGCGCCGATGGCAATCATTGATGCGACATACGGGAAGAAGATTGCGGCTCTGAACGCATCTCTTCCTTTTATTTTCTTGTTAAGTGCGCATGCAAGGCCGAGAGAGGCAAGCAGTGTCAGCACAACAGTACATACAACATACAGGAGTGTCAGCCAGAATGAGGACTTGAACACGCGGTCACGGAATATCGACTTGAAATTAGCCATTCCCGCAAAGGTCATTGCATTGAAGCCGTCCCAGTTCATCACTGAAAGAACAAGAGTGAAAAGAACGGGGAAGAGGATGAAAATCGCGAAGCCTATGAAGTTCGGCGCAATGAAGGAATAGCCGATCAGGGCATTTTTTCTTTTAAGGGAAGAGGCTTTTTTTTCGGCAAGGGTCTTTTCTGCCATTTTTTCCTCCTTTTGATAGTGTTTTATTTCAGGGAAAAAAGGGCTGCCCGTTCAGCAGCCCTTTAATTATTTTACAGCTGTTTATCAGTTAGCCATGATCTCTGCGTAGTTTCTGTTCATGTTGGCGATGCCTTCATCAACAGTCTCTTCGCCGAGGAGGATGAGCTGGTGCTCTGCAAGGAGCATCTGGTCAATCTCTGTAACCTTGTCCATAGCCGGGCGGTCCGGAGAGATGTGTGATGCATAAAGTCCGTCGAGGATATCCTCCGGCATTCCGTCAGCTGCAGCATATGCTTCAAGATAGCCTTCGCCTGAGAGAGCAGGAACCTGTCCGCATTCTGCAAGGATCTGTGCACCTTCCGGTCCGCTGATGAAGGAAACGAACTTCCATGCGGCATCCTTGTTCTTGCTTGCGTTGTTGATACAGATAGGAGTTGTTGCACCTACTGTGTATCCGTTAGGAACATCTTCTGCGTGCGGGATGACTGCTACGCCCCAGTTGACAGAGGACTCACCTGTTGCGTTCTTCTGGATCATTGTCTGGATGAGCCATGAACCCATAGGAAGCATTGCCACCTGGCCGCGTGCGAATACATCTGTGTAACCGATACCGGAACCCTGGATTGTACCGTAATCCATACAAGAACCTGCTTCCTGCATTCTGAGAACCATCTCATAGTATGGCTTGAAGAATGAGTACTCGCCTGACATGATTGTGTGCTCTCCGTCCTGAACACCCCAGTTCTGGACACATGCGTTCCATGAATGGAAGTGAGCACCGTAGGTCTTGTTTGCGCCTTCTCCGCTTGTGAGCTGGAGTGCGAGATCTTCAAATTCTGTCCATGTCATGTCGTTGTCTGGATAAGGAACTCCGGCTGCGTCGAAGATGTCCTTGTTGTAGAAGAGAACATACTGGTCGGTTCTTACCGGCATGCCGTAAACCTTGCCGTCAAAAACAAAGTTGGCTTCTGTGCCGCTGTAGTCGGCCATGTCGATTCCTGATGCTTCGATATAAGGAGTAAGATCTGTGAGCTGACCGCGATCATAGAAAACCTTTGTCTTGTCAGCTTCCTTCACGAAGAACATATCAACATCGGAACCGCCGTTGAGCTGTGTGTTGAGCTTTGTGACATATTCTGTTGAAGGTGTGTCCTGAAGCTCGATCTTGATATCAGGATTTGCAGCTTCGAAAGCGGCAATAACCTCATTGATGTAATTGTTCTGAGCAACATCCCAGAATGCGAGAGTAAGTGTAGTAACTCCGCCCTTTGATGACTCAGAAGCACCGTTTGCAAAAACGGATGTCATTGCGATGAGAGCAATGAGAAGTACTGTTAAAGCTTTTTTCATGTATTTCTCCTTTTGAAAAGTCTTTTACTATTCAATTCAAACATGAAAAATTTACGGGCGAAATGGAAAAATTGGAAAAAAATTGGTAAATTTTTGAACTCTCTGCATGTCACTTATGGTAAAATCTGGCACTGATGCATGCAATATTGGTAAAATCTTGTATTCAATAAGGGCATTCTTCCAGTTATAATTGCCATTATGAGGAAAGGAAAGATACTCAGGACATTGAAGTCAAAGCTCACACTTGCGATTCTTGCCTGTTTCTTTTTTGTGAGCATTCCGTCTTTCTTCATTATTTTCTCATATATGAATTCACTTGTATTCGCCCAGAGAGCGAGAGTCAACAGGCAGTGGGTGGAGGAAGCTGCAGGAGATGTAAATGACTCTCTGTCTTCTGTCATAGACGCAGTCTCATGGGGGTGTTTCAATGAGAATGTGGTTTCATCAATGAAGCTTTCTTCTCCGCTTTCAAGTTCCCAGACACTTTCCATTCTTGACACCCAGAAGATCACGGCGGCCTATATGGCGGCATCACCCGCATGGGATGATCTGAACAAGATCATCTTCTTCAATGAGGAAGGCGTATTCTTTGAATACACGAAGAACCGTTACGGTGCTCTTGAAGATTACGAGCTTCTCATTGAGCGGAAGGAAAACTCGGATATAAAGTTTTCTCCCGGATCCTATGTCGGGCTTTCCATCGGCACGACGCTCAACAGTCCTTATGAGGATGCCCTGCTTGCATACGGGAGGATGGACAGTGTGGATGCATATATATATGCGGAACTGGATATGAGCATTTTCGATCCGCTGTTCACTGATGCCAGTGTTGACAACATATATCTGAGGAATGTCGGGACGGGAAAGACATATCCACATGCGATCAGCAGCGGAATGCTGGATCAGTCCCGCTATCTTGAGGAAAGTTTTTCCACTCTCATTCCGGGCGTGGAAGTCGTCTATTTCGAGAACAGGAATCCGATGACTGTCAGTTCCGTCTACGGTCTTTCCATGTTCATAATACTCATCGCCGGAAGCACTCTGCTTGTCCTGATCGTATCTTTTCTCATATCAAGATACCTTACGCGTTCCACCAGCCGGCTTGTGCATTATATGCGGAATCTTGAGGAAACGGAGAACTACGGAAGTGTTGATCCCACGATAGAGGAAGGAGATGACGAGATTGCGAATATCGGCAAAAGCGTGAATTCGATGTCTCTTTCCATCGCACATCTGCTTGAAAGCAATGAGAGACTTTATGACGAGAAAAAAGAGACTGAGCTTTCAATGCTGCAGATGCAGGTCAATCCCCATTTCCTTTACAATACGCTTGAGACAATACATTATCTTGCCCAGCTTCAGAAAGCTGACGGAATCGCCAGCATGAGCCGGGGGCTTTCGCATCTGCTGAAGAATATCGCAAAAGGAAACGGAGAGAGGATACCGCTCAGAGATGAGATCGCCCTTGTGAAGGAATACGATGAGATACAGCAGGTGCGCTATATGGGCATGTATGAGATTGTCTATGACATACCGGATGAACTTTATGATTACAGAATACAGAAATTCACGCTTCAGCCTCTTGTGGAGAATGCGATATTCCATGGTATAGAACCCGGAGGGAAATGCGGTACGATAACGATCAGCGCCCATAGGGATGACACTTTCCTCTATATTGATGTGCTTGATGACGGGGTGGGCATGAGTGCTGAGGAACTTTCCCATGTGTTTGATGAGAAAGCGCATTTCAAAGGCAATATGACCGGAGTGGGAATCAGGAATATAAGGGAGCGCATAAAGCTCTACTACGGTGATGAATGCGATCTGACGTATGAGTCGGTCAAAGGGAAATATACGAAAGCCGTTGTCCGTATATTCCTTGAGAAGGAGGAGAGCAGTGTATAAAGTCATGGTTGTGGATGACGAGCCGATTATTCTCTCCGGTATTGCGCATATGCTCCGCTGGCAGGATATCGGATGCACCATTGAGGGCACGTACAGGAATGGGAAGGAGGCATATGATGCGCTTTTCTCTTCTCCTGCCGATATAATAATCACGGACATCAAGATGCCTGTGATGGACGGGCTTGAACTGCTGAGAAAGTGCAGCAGCGATTATCCTGACACTGTTTTCATAATCCTCACCAGTCTTGAGGAATTTCGGCTCGTAAAGGAAGCCATCCGCTATAATGTGTGCGAGTATCTTGTGAAGACGGAACTTGACGAAAACCTTCTGAAGAATGCAGTTCTCAAGGCGGAAGCGGAAGTGGAGAGGCGCAATCTCCTCCGGGGCAGGGAAGATGAGAGAGAAGGGGACGGCAACCGTGCTGCAGAGCTGGTTTCCAATCTGCTTGTCGTGCGCGACATTCCTCCCGCCACGAGAGGGAAACTCAACAGGGAGGGTCTGTGTACATCATTCGCTTTCATCGCGTTCATGCTGGAATATCCTGAGGCAAGCGATGATGTCACATGGTATGCCGAAGATTATGAAAGGCTTTATGAATGGGAGGCCGATATAATAAGAAAGGTTCTTCCGTCAATTTATCCCTCCTGTGTTTTTGTTCACAGCAGAAGCGGAGAAGCCAGCAGAATCGTGTATTTTGTCCATAATGTGGACGCCTCTGCTTTCCGTGCCCTGAACAGCAGACTGGAAGACAGGGTCAGAAAAGCATCCCAGCTTGTCACCAAAGTCGGCATCACGCTTGTCGCTTCCGCCGTTTATAACGGAGCTGACAGTCTTCCGGAGGCAAGAGATGATGTGGAAATGAAAAGCACCTCGTTCTATCTTGATAAAGAGAACCCTTCCATTTCCTCACTCGAGCTTGATTCAGTCTACAGCAAGATAGAAGCAGTGGTCAGGACAAAGGATATTGCAGGCCTTGAGGCTTCGTTCCGTCTGATCATGAACAATATTTCTTTCACGGATCACAGTCTCTGGCAGCTTATGTTCACCCTCTCCGCACTGCGCTCTGCGCTTTGGGCGGGAGTGTGCGCACTTGGGATTCAGAATCAGGAGTGGATGGATGACACTTTCTCCCTTGTCCCCTACATCAGCCGCAGGAGCATGGCGCTTGATGTCCTGGATGATATAAAGACAAGCGTGGAGAGCGAGCTGTTCAGGCTGTCCGCATCCTCTTCCTCTCCGGTCATCGACAAGGCAAGGGAGTATGTCATCTCACATATCGATGAGAGGATTTCCCTCTCCGATGTGGCATCCTATGCCGGTGTGTCCGAAGGCTACATGTCCAAAAGCTTCAAGAAAGTGATGGGCAAGAGTCTTGTCGATTACATAAACACGATGAAGGTGGACAAGGCGAAGGAGATCATAAAAACCTCCGCTTACACAAGGATAAACGAGATAGCTCTCTCTCTGGGCTTTGACAATATCTATTACTTTTCCAAGGTTTTCAGGAAAGTGACAGGACAAAGCCCGAGCGAATACATAAAAGAGTGCCAGAGGGAAGGTGTCTAGTCCGACACCTCCACTTTGAGTACATAGTCCACAGGATCCGGCAGCACGGGATCTTCCCCCAGATCTGCAAAAACGACATCGGGGTAGTCCGAGTAATTGAAGTGTGTGACCACGTGCACTTCATGTCCGCTTTCCAGCGCTCTTATGCGGCGTATCCTCTTCCTGTCAATTCCCTGTATGGGAAGTGCTCCTACTGCATTTTCAAAGACATGGAAATAATAGATGTTTCCTTTCCTTGTCACACGGCCGAAATCCGGCTTGTCCATTCCCGCGTTGCCGCAGCCGTAGATGCTCTCTCCGTTCTTTTTCATCCAGTGTGCAAAGTATTTCAGAATGTCAACTTCCTCCTGGGGAATATTGCCGTATGCGTCCGGTCCTATGTTGAGGATCATGTTGCCGCCTTTTGAAACGCATTCCACCAGCTTGTGGATGAGCATTGAAGGTGTCTTGAAGTATCTGTCTCCTGCGAAGTATCCCCAGTGGCGGTTCATCGTTATGCAGGACTCCCACAGCACGGGATTTCCAAGCTCATCCTTTATACCATCAGGCGGTACAATCTGTTCCGGTGTCACGTAGTCGCCGTGATATGGCAGCGGATTCTTTGTCACAAGGGAGCCGAAACCTCTTCCTCCGGCTTCAAGGCGGTTGTTTATTAGGATGCCCGGCTGAAGCTCTCTGACCATTGTCACAAGCTGTGAGGCTTTCCATTTCTCGCCTCTCATCCCGTCATACGAGTAGTCGAAGAAAAGCAGGTCAATCTTGCCGTAGTTCGTCATGAGCTCTCTCACCTGTGAGTGCATGAAGTCAAGATAGCGGTCAAAATCCCTGTTTTCATTTGTTTCGCTTTTGTTGTTCCTCATCGGGTGGATCTCGTCTCCGTAATGAGGATAGTCAGGATGTCTCCAGTCGATTATGGAGTAATATATGCCGACCTTGAGGCCTTCTGCCCGCACTGCATCCGTGAATTCCTTTACGAAATCGCGGCGGCATGGTGCGTTCATCGAATTGAAGTCAGTGTATTTCGTGTCGAAAAGGCAGAAACCGTCATGGTGCTTTGCCGTGAAGACCACATATTTCATGCCGGCTTCTTTTGCAAGATGAACCCACTGTCTGATGTCGCAGTCCTTTGCGGTGAATTCATCCATGTATTTATCATATTCATCTGACGGCATTTCCTCGAAGTGCCGCATCCATTCGCCTCTTGCGGGTATTGCATAAAGCCCCCAGTGGATGAACATGCCGAAGCGTGCGTCTTTATACCACTGTATTCTTTTTTCATATTCTTCTCTGTTGAAGGTGTACATGTCCTATGCTCCTTTTACTTTGATTATAATACTGTATTGATGCCGTGAAATAGGATATAATGACCAAAAACAAGGATTATTTTCACTTTTTATGATGAGACAGGAATCGAAGGAAACGAAGGAGCGGGGTACAAAGGATTTCCCGCTCGGGTTCTATTATGTTGACAGCAGTCATCCACGCTACAATATGCCGTTCCACTGGCATATCGAGACAGAACTCATCCGTGTCGTGCAGGGCAGTCTGATCCTGAAGCTTGGGGACAACATAATCCGGCTCGGGAAAAACGATCTTGCCTTCATCTCTTCCGGTATCCTGCACGGTGCAGTGCCGTCAGACGCAGTATATGAGTGCATTGTCTTTGACTGTGAGATAATAAGGCACAGGAATTACCTTGATGATGTCTTCATCAGCAGTGTTTTGAACCATAAGGTGCAGCCCGACGCATTTTTTCACCCTGATGATGAACTCATGGAAATTGAGAACGGGCTTTTCTCTGCCGCATCGTGTGCTGATGACTGGTCTCCCCTTGCCGTATGCGCGTATCTCAGGCTCTTCTTCGCATATTGTCAGAAAAACAGGAGATACAGGGAAAATGATTTTGTCATGGACAACGGTTTCAGAAGAGCCGGACAGATGAAAGCTGTTCTTGAATACATCGGGGAGCACATAGGAGAAAGACTGACACTGGAGGAGGTGAGCCGCGTGGCAGGACTCAGCAGCCGCTATTTCTGCCGTTTCTTCAGGGAATACACAGGCAGGACGTGTTTTGACTACATGAATTTCATGAAAATGGAGAAGGCGGCACTGATGCTGAGGGAAAGCGGATGCACGGTAAGCGAGGCATCCTATGCCGTCGGCTTTGAGGATGCATCATATTTCACGCGGCTTTTCAGGCGCTACATGGGACAGAGTCCCAGTGCATACCGCATGAGGCATGCTCAGGATTCATAGAGTTTCAGTATGCTTTTCATGTATGAAATGTATTTCTGCCTGTAGCTTTCCGGCTCGATTATCCTGACGGCACTGCCGCACTGGAAGAGATGCATCATCAGTTCGATTGAGTTTTCGGCCTTGAAGGTGCAGGAAAGAGATCCGTCAGCCTCATTATGGAAGCCGATATCTGTGTGTATGATATCGGAGAATGAGTTCATTGCCGATTTCTCTTTCAGTCCCAGTTTAAGAGGGATCATGTCTATGGCATCATAGGAAGCTTCATTCTCTTTCGTCATTCTGAAAGGCTTGAGGTTGTCGGGAATCGTATAGGTCTCATCAAGCAGGACGGCTTTTGTTATCTTTGTTATGTCCAGTGTTATGATTTCCTTCGTGTGGCGGAGTCTTCCCGTCACGGTAATCGGCTTTCTGTCCTGGTTCTCTTCTTCCCTGAAGCCGATGAAGTAGGGGGCAAGCTCTATTTCCTCATCCCCGTCCACAGTGGTGGAGAGCCGTACGATCCGTCCGGTGACCCATGCGTCTATGAGAACTTCGAAAACCGCATTGTATCTGTAGTTCAGACTCTTGTTTTTCTGTATTTCCTGATCGATCCTGTCCGCAACACTGAGAATGTTGTCGCTGACCTTCGGGGCATAGGAACGCATGTTCATTGCGATCTTTCTCAGTCCGCTTGCAAGGTGCGGAGACTGCAGCTCTGCATTTGATGCGAGGATCTCTGCACCCATGTTGAAGGCGATGCCTTCGTAAATCGAGAGTGCTATATTCTCATCCTCATCTTCCTTCTGCCTTATTTTTATCAGGTTGTTGTCTTCATATATATCGATATGTTTTGAAAGATCTTCGACATAGCGGGAGATGGTTGAGCGGTGAACGCCCAGACGCCGTGCGATTTCCGCTCTTCTGAGCCCTTCCGGGTGTGATCTTAGAAGCAGTTCAAGCTGCGCAACACGTTCTCCTTTCATAAAACCTCCTGATGTTTTCTGCAACGGTATGCAACAAAATTATAGCATATTATAGGGGCTTAACAACATAATTGTTGCCACACTCTCTGATGAAGCGGTAGAATTCAGGACTATGAATGAAGAAATCGAAAAACTTGAAATAAAGGTAAGCTACCTTGAGGCCGGAATCGCCGAGCTCAACGATGTTGTCGTCCAGCAGCAGAAAACAATAGATACTCTCAGCTATTCGCTTGAGAAGATGCAGGAGAAGCTCCAGAGCCTGATCGAGGAGGTGGGTACTCCGAACAGACCGAGCAGACGGCCTCCTCATTATTGATGTTGACAACAATTTTAGCTGTTTTTAGCATCGCAAGTATGAAAATTTCATACTTTCAGGACTGAAAATGGGAATTTTGGAATCAAGACAATTATTTGAAAGCATCTAATTGCTGGCAGAAAATCTTTTCTCCCTGATGTCTGAGCATCTTATCTTCTCCTGATACAGAAACAGAGCCGTTGCCGGCTCTGCTGTCCTACTTTCTCAGAAGCATGTCTTCTCTTTTCTTCCATTTCATCCAGGCTTCGAAAACCTTGGTCTGTGCACCGCTTTCCTCTGTACGGAAAAAATCATACCACAGTCCCGGCTCGTCTTTTGTCAGTTCATTGCCGTCTTCCGCCCTGACGACAACGCTGAGATTGTCATGACGGTAGCACTGCCTGATCCAGCGCACATCGACAAGAGAAGGCTTGTAAGCATCGCGGAAGTCGTTGGGAAGGGCTTCAAGACACCATGTGATGTAACTCAGGTTGTTCACGTGCTTGTTGAGATCCGTATCAAGATAGTGGATATGAGGTATGTATCTTGAGATGATGCACTGCGCATTTTTCTCCTCGTCGACAAGGGATGGAAGACGGCTTTCACCCTGTTCCTCTTTCGGCGGGGTCTTGAGCCTGTCTGCGATCTGCGCGGCTCTCAGGGGACGGCCTGTCGTGAAATCTATGATGGCCCACTTTGTCTCACATGAGAAAAGCTTTTCTCCGTTTTCCTCTGCAGCCTCGACATGACGGGGGCAGTTGAATCCGGTGGAGTCAAGCGGCCACGTCATGACCTTTATTTCCTCCGGCCACATGCCGTAGCGGTATATTTCCATGCGGCTTCTGGCAATGACCCATGTCTTGTTTTCCTTCTGCAGGTCGTAAATGCCGAGCTGGCGGTAGTGCGCATGAAGGCCGGCAGCCTCCTGCACAAGGTTCTCATAAGTATGTATCCTTGTCTGTGAATAGCCGTCGACATCGTTGCTTGTAAGGTTGTAATGAAGAACGGCTTTGTTGTTTTCAAGTATTTCAAAGTTGCTCATCGGTTCTGTTTTCCCCATCATTTTTATAGAAACGGAGTATTGATCTTCCGTATTTTCTCCTGTCACACAGCTTCAGGGACTCTATCTTGTCCGGCCAGGAAGAATCCTCTTCCTCAGGGAAGTGGATTATGAAGAGTCCTTCGTCTTCAAGAAGACCGTTCTTGCTCACTTTATGTGCGATCTTTATCTTGTCTTCCAGCTTGAAAGGTGGATCGGCGTAGATGATGCCGTACTTTCTTGCACATGATGCAAGATAGCGGTTCACATCCATGATGAAGAGATGCTTCTCTTCCTTCACGAAGCTGAGATTCTTCTCTATCGTATCCTTTTTCCCTCTGTCCATCTCCACCAGGTGGACAGGGCTGGCTCCTCTGCTTGCAGCTTCAATCGCAACACAGCCGGAACCGGAGAAAAGGTCCAGAAACGATGTTCCGTAAAGAGGGCCGAGGATCGAGAAAAGACTTTCCCTCATTCTGTCCATCGCCGGTCTTATGATTCCCGGAGGGCATATTATGTTACGTCTGCAATACTGACCGCCTGTGATTCTCATAGCATGTAATATAGAAAAGTTTTCAGTTTATGGCTACTTGTGAGGCTGCAATAATTCTGAGCATGGCATTTTCCTGTCTTATGAGTCCGGGATCGGATGCGAGTATTTCACCTGCATCTTCTTTTGCCTGTGCCATGAGTTCCACATCATTTACAAGGGATGCGACTTTCAGGCGGAGGAAGCCTGACTGCCTGCTGCCGGTGAATTCTCCCGGTCCTCTTATTTTAAGGTCTGTTTCCGCAATTTCGAATCCGTCATTGGTCTGTCTCATCACTTTCAGCCTGGAGACCGCTTCTTCTGAAAGACTGCCGTAGTAGACGAGAAAACAGTAGCTTTGCAGACTGCTGCGTCCGACACGCCCGCGGAGCTGGTGCAGTGCCGCAAGGCCGAAGCGCTCTGCGTGTTCTATAATCATGCATGTCGCATCCGGGATGTCTATGCCGACTTCCACGACGGATGTGGATACCAGGTACATTATCTTCTTGTCCCTGAATTCATCCAGTATTTCAATCTTCTCTTCCTCGCTGAGACGTGAATGAATGAGCCGGGAAGGAATATCGGGGTATTTTGTCTTGAGAAATGAATACATTGTTGTGACATCCTTGAGATCGCTCTCTCCTTCATCATCAATGCGGGGGTAGACGAAATAAGCCTGATGTCCTCTCTGGAATTCGACACCGATCGCCTGATACATTCTCTCCCGGTTCTTCTCGTCGACTATGTGGGTTATGACGGGCTTTCTGCCATGGGGTTTTGAATATATCGTCGAGATGTCCATTGAGCCGTATACGGTAAGCGCGAGCGTGCGCGGGATGGGCGTCGCGCTCATCATGAGAATGCTTGGCTTTTTCCCTTTTGATGAAAGCGCATCTCTCTGTTCGACGCCGAAACGGTGCTGCTCGTCAATGATCACATACTGAAGATTCCTGAAAACAACATCTTTTGAAAAAAGGGCATGAGTTCCGATTACAAGATCGATATCTCCCCGTTTCAGGGCATCCAGCAGGTAGCCCCGTTCCTTTTTCTTTATATCCCCGGTGAGGAAGGCGACGTTGACGCCTGTCCCGCTGAGAAGTTCAGCCGCTCCTTCCGCATGCTGGCGTGCAAGCAGTTCGGTCGGTGCCATGAACGCCGTCTGTCCTCCTTTTGCTATCACATGCAGTGCAGAAAGCCATGCGACAAGGGTCTTGCCGCTTCCCACATCACCCTGAAGCAGACGGTTCATGCCGCCTCTGTCTATGTCGCATCTTATTTCCTCAAGACATTTTTCCTGATCATCCGTCAGTTTGAACGGAAGCCTGCCGATAAGCTTTTTTTCCAGGGCACTGACTGTGCTTTTTACTGTCTTTTTCCCATCCTTCCTGTTTTTCATCAGGAGGCTGAGCTCAAGATGGAAAAGCTCGCTGTAGGCAATAGTCTTTCTTGCCCTCTCAAGGCTTTGCATATCACGCGGATGGTGCATCTGTCTTATGGCTTCGTCTGTGTGCATCAGGCGATGCTTTTCAATGATGGAATAGGGGAGTTCATCTTCGAACTTTATGTATTTCACGCCCAGTATGCTGTCGACAGCTTTTCTTACAGCCCGCTGTGTCAGGGATCCTGAAAGAGGGTATACAGGCAGGATCTTTCCCACCCCGACAACCTCTTCGCTGCCAAGTGTGAAAGAAGAGGTGCTGAAGGAGCCTTTCATCCTCGCCACGTTTGCGTTTATGAACCAGCTGGAGCCGACAGGGTAGGCATTCTCCATGAAGGAACGGCCGAAACAGTGGATGTACAGAGTCCTGCCCGAATTCAGATCTTTTGCCGTGAGCTTCAGCACACGGTTCTTTCTGGAATCAAAATAATGGCTGTGCTCCGTTATGGTGACGGCGGTGTTGATTGTACCGCTTTCTTCGCTGATATCATTCAGGCTTCTCATGACGCTTCTGTCGTCATAGGAGCGCGGGAAAAGCGTTATGAGGTCACTTGCTTTCTCCACACCGAGGGTGGCAAAGTCCGAAGCCGTGACCTTGCCTATTCCCTTTATTTTCGTTATGGGGTAGGAAAGCTCGTGGACATACATCTCAGAACGGTATCCTCAGTGCAAGATTCATCAGCAGGGTGATCAGATAGCGGCAGGCGAAGTATGAGAGCACGGCAATCACAAGCGCAATCGCGGCAAGCGTGCTTTCCTTCACGATACGGCGCGGAAAGAAGAGGGTCTGCACTTTTCTTATCAGGCTTTCCGTGATCATGCTCATTCTCGAGAATCCCGGATTGTGACTCAGTGTTCCTATAAGCCTTATCACAAGCATGATGATGAGGATCATGAGGAAAAGTTGAAGACCGTATGACCAGAATGCATTGAGAAGCACCATCAGCACAAGGGAAAGACGGAGAGTGCCGAAGGATGCGAATATCGTAAGCAGCGACTGTGCAACTGAAAGCACCGCGATTGCGAAAAGCGGCGAGAAATCAATATAGCCGATGACGAATTTCTGAGAGCGGAACAGGTTTAGATACGGATCGATTATTTTCGAGAAATACCATGTAAGGCTTCCTTCTCTCGGATACGGGGAGAACCAGCTCAGGATTATCCTGAGCCAGATTAGGAAGGAGTAAAGGCTTATGAGGCGTGCCAGAAATGCTGCTATCTGATAGATCATCTGTACTCTCCTATGCTATGTAGACATTTTTTATGATGGGGAATGCGGCAAGATCCTTTCTGATCTCCCTGTAATAGGAGACTGAAAAGCTTGACTTCACATACTGGTCTTTCCTGTCATCCAGATAGATGCTCAGCGGAAGGCTTCCGCTGTGCTCGATCAGGAAAGAGATCACTTCATTAAGATAATGCTCTCCCTCGCTGCCGGCAAGGAGTGCCGAATCAAGGGCGAGTCCGATACTCCTGACTGCCCCGCCCGGAAGTTCTTTCGGCTCGACTGCATTGCTTATTATGAACTGGAAGCCGCCTCCGTCACGGCGTTCGTCAAAGCGTCCAGTGAACCCGTATATCCCGTCATCCTGAATCTTCTCTCCGAGTTCCTGGAAGACTTTGGGGAATATCACTGCCTCAATGCTGCCCTGATAATTAGTGAGGACAAGGGAAGCCATGAGTGTGCCTTTCTTGGTCTTTATCACACGCAACGAGCTTACCTGACAGATGAGATTCACATCTCTTTCCTTCGGCAGTTCGTCCGGTTTCGATATATCCACCCACACACAACGTTCTATATCTTCCTTGTAGCTGTCCAGAGGATGCCCGGATACATAGCGTCCGATGAGTTCCTTCTCCATATCAAGCATCTCACGTTTCGACCATGGCTCTGCCGGACGGAAGACGAACTCGTCAAGCTGCACCTCATCGCCGAAGAGGGAGATCTGGCCGTAGGCGGTTGTTTCCCTGCAGCCTTTGTCGTATGCGATTGCGGCATCAAGGTTTGCCATGAGAGTCGCCCTGTCTTCGCCCAGACAGTCGAAACAGCCGGCTTTTATAAGTGCTTCAAGTATGCGTGAGTTGACGATGCCGTCGCTCTGACGCGAGAGGAAGTCCATGAATGAACTGTATTTTCCGTTTTCCTCTCTTTCCTGAACTATGAGCTTTGTGATGTTCTCTCCGACTGTCTTTATTCCGGCAAGGCCGTAGACGATGTCATTGCCTACGACATTGAAATGCATGTCGGAGTCATTGATGGAAGGAGGCAGGATCTTTATTCCCATGTTGTCGGCAAGTGTCAGATAGTCCTTGAACTTGTCCGGATTCGTCATTTCATTCGTGAGGTTCGCGGCAAGGAACTCCGCGGGGTAGTTCGCCTTCAGAAACGCGGTCTGGTATGCGACAACGGAATAGGCGACAGCATGGGATTTGTTGAAGCCGTACTGGGCGAATGGCTCAAGCATTTCAAATATTTCCTCGGCGTGCTTCGCATCACGTCCGAGCTTCACGGCACCGGCAACGAATTTAACCTTCTCCTCGGCAAGCTTCTCGACCTTCTTTTTACCCATGATACGGCGCAGGATATCCGCCTGTCCGAGCGAGTAGCCTGCTATGATCTGCGCCACCTGCATGACCTGTTCCTGATAGACGATGACGCCGTAAGTGTTCTTGAGAACCGGCTCCAGCTCAGGATCGGCGTATTCGATCGGCTGAAGTCCGTTCTTGCATCTTACAAAACGGTCGATGTACTGCATCGGCCCCGGACGGTACAGCGCATTCAATGCGACAAGGTCTTCTATGGATTCGGGCTGTGCGTCACGCAGAACCTTCTGCATGCCCCCAGATTCAAACTGGAATACACATTCGGAGTCTCCTCTTTTGAGCATGTCGAATGTAGGCTTGTCCTCTTCGTCGATCTTCGCAATGTCGAAGGATGGATCCTTTTTGTGTATGAGATCAACAGTATGCTTGATGAGCGTCAGGGTCTTGAGTCCCAGGAAGTCCATCTTCACAAGGCCGCATTCCTCGATCTGATCCATTGTGTACTGCGTGGCGATGCTCCGTGTTTTCGGATCGAAGGAGATGGGAACGTAATCGATGAGATCTGTCTTGCCGATGACGACACCTGCCGCATGCAGCGATGTATGGCGGGCGCCTCCTTCCAGACGGCGTGCAGTGTCAAAAAGCTCTGCATACACACCGCCCCTGTCTATGATCTCCTGCAGCTTCGGTTCCTGTGCTATGGCCTTGTCTATGGTCATCTTCGCTTCATCGGGTATGAATTTACATATTGCCGTTGACTCGTCGAAAGGAATGTCAAGGACACGGGCCACATCCTTTACGACTGCCTTCGCCTTCAGCGTTCCGAAAGTACAGATCTGGCCGACTCTGTCCTTGCCGTAATGCTCGGTTACATATTGTATCACTTCTCCGCGGCGTTCAAAGCAGAAGTCGATATCGAAATCTGGCATTGAGACTCTTTCAGGGTTGAGGAAGCGTTCGAACAGAAGGTTGTACTTGATAGGATCCACATCCGTGATGTCAACACAGTAGGCGACAAGGGAACCGGCGCCCGATCCTCTTCCCGGCCCGACCGGGATATCATGGGTCTTTGCCCAGTAGATATAGTCACGCACGATGAGGAAATATCCGTCGAAATTCATCTTCAGGATGATGTCGAGTTCATGGTCAAGTCTTTCCCTCAGGGAGGGCGTGATCTCCCCGTAGCGTCTCACGCAGCCTTCATTTGCAAGGTGCACGAGGTATTCCTTTGTATCTTTGAAACCTTCGGGGATCTCGTAATCGGGCAGGAGAGGGCCGGGGAATACGACATCAAGATTGCACCTGTCCGCAATCACTCTTGTGTTGTCCACAGCCTCGGGGCAGTATGAGAAGATGCTGCGCATTTCCTCTTCGCTTTTGAAATAGAAGTTGTCATTCGGGAATCGCATTCTCTTCTCGTCTCTTTTTTTCGTGTTGGTGCCGATGCACAGCAGTGTGTCATGGGCATTCGCGTCTTCCCTGTTTATGTAGTGGATGTCATTAGTGCATACGAGCGGTATGTCAAGTTCCTTTGCGAGCTTGATGAGAAGAGGATTTGTCCTCTTCTGCTCCTCAAGACCGTGATCCTGCAGTTCGATATAGTATCTGTCGCCGAACAGGTTCTTGAACCATGCGGCTCTTTCCTTCGCTTCGTCATATCGGTCATGGAGAAGATTCTGCAGTATCTCGCCGCCCAGACAGGCGGAAAGGCAGATCAGATCCTCGCTGTGGGAAGAGAGAACCTCGTCATCAATTCTGGGTTTGTAGTAAAAACCCTCCGTATTCGCAATTGTTGTGAGCTCCATCAGATGATGATAGCCCCTGTCGTTCATTGCAAGCAGGATGAGATGATAGAAATGGTTTCTTCCTTCCGATGCCGGGCTCTGATCCCTTCTGTTGCCGGGGTTCATGTAGAATTCACTTCCTATGATCGGCTTTATCCCCGCAGCTTTGCATGCTTTGTAGAATTTCAGCGCCCCGTACATGTTGCCATGGTCTGTTATGGCTATGGCATCCATATTGTTTTCCTTGCACTTTGCGATGTATTTCGATATCTGGGCGGCACCATCCAGAAGGGAATAGTCCGTATGGTTGTGAAGATGGATGAATCCGCTTCTCTTTGCTTCTGTTTCCTGATTGATGATCTCTTCGCTCATGCCGGAAAGTATAACGGAAAAAGAACTGTTTGTCTCATAGTTCTGATACATGCGCCAATGCATGAATCAGGATAGATGCTGAAACAATATATTTCTTGCGCTGCAAAGGAAAATGACTTACTTTATATTTATGAAGAAGGAATGTGTTTTCCTTCTCCAAATCCAAAAACAAGAGGGAAAAAATGAAAAAGACTATTGTTATTGTGTCTCTTCTGCTTCTGGCAGCCGGTTTTGCCTTTGCAGACGGATGGATCGGTGTGGGCACCGGTGCCGACATCAAGTGGATAAAAAATGCAGACAGTCCAGTGGACATTACAACCACTGAAATTGATTATTACCTTGGTGCCTCGGGTGCTCATTATTTCGGAGACTCTGCCGGTCTGGGTTATTCTGTAAGCATGCTGTATCCTCTGATGGAAAAGGTTGGAGAAAGTGATTTTCATGATATAAAGAATCCTGATATTATTGTAAAAACATCTCTTTCATTCCAGTTCAAGCATGATTTCAGCAGATCCGTGAGCCTGGAGGCAGGTGCCGGTGCTTATTATGCATACAGCTCACAAGAAGTAAATTCAAATCATCAGATAGGAATTGAAGGCAATGTCGGACTTTCTTTCGGAGTTCTTGATCATCTGGCACTCAAGCTTGGTGCGAAAGTGCTTGTACCTGTTTGTACAATCAAAAGTACGACAGTGCTTGGTGTTACGGAGGAATTCAGCGTCAGCGAATATGGCGTAGGTGTCATTCCGTATCTGGGTGTTGCTTACAGCTATTGAGATCCGCTCATGCACACTTGAGAGCAGGCAGGGATATTCCGCAATTCCCTGCCTGTTTTTATGCAAAAACTGCATCAGGAATGGTAAATTGTAAAAATAAATGCAACAGAAAAGTTGATGCAACAAAATGTGGACATAAAAAGGATTGTTTAAGTTTGACGGATTGTCGTAAATGCATCA
>CASDXQ010000009.1 GCA_949285145.1 uncultured Spirochaetales bacterium
AAGGAACAGAAGGATGCCATCAGCAAAGGATAAAGAAAAAGGAGCCTTCCATAAGGCAAGTGGAAGACATGTGCTTGTCATTGAAGCTGACAGGTCTGAGGAGAATAAGAGATTCAGGAAAGAAAGTGCTTAACAGCAGAATAAGGATTTGGTAAGGAGAAAGATAGAACACAAAGAAAAAGCAATAAGGGGGAGCTGAGTGCCTCTCCCTGCTTTAAAAGGCAGAAGCCGATCGTCAATGTGTCCGTCGGGATGCCTGGCCGGCAGTTCCGGTGCTCTGGGTTGCAGCCTTAGTCCCAAAGCCTGAAAATGGTGCACGGATATGGTGCAAGCCTATTCACCTGAAGCCTACAGGCTTGCCTGCGGGAGCACTCAGCTTATCTGAAAGGAGATATGAATCATGAGAAAAGATTTCGGTGTGAAGACGTGGATGTATCCTCTTCCCGTACTTATTATCGGGACATATGATGAGGAAGGAAATGCAAATGCAATGAATGCGGCCTGGGGCTGCATTTATAACGATGATCTTGTCGAGATATGCCTTAGTGCTGGTCACAAAACAACAAAGAACATAAAGGTGAGCAAGGCTTTCACTATCAGTTTTGCCACGCGCAGGACTGCTGCCGCCTGTGACTATCTCGGTATTGAATCCGGCAACAGAGTTCCCGACAAGCTGTTCAGAGCCGGATTCACAACAACAAAGAGTGCCTATGTAAATGCGCCTGTAATAAACGAACTTCCACTTACTATGGAATGTGAACTGGTTGAGATCAGAGGCGAGAACATCGTCGGGCGGATCAGAAACGTGAGTGCGGATGACTCCATACTTGATGAAAACGGCTGTGTTGATTACAGAAAGCTTGACCCCATCACGTTCGATGCTGCGGCAAATCAGTATGTTACCCTCGGTGATGTGGTTGCCAGCGCATTTGATGCGGGAAAGAAATTCAAATGAGCCGGGAGTTTCCTGCAACAGGGGAAGTGCAGTATGTACTTCCCTATTTTTTGTCTTTAAGCAAGAATATTGCTGAATAGGAGACTGAGGTGAAAGTACTTGTAGGACTGTCAGGCGGTATTGATTCATGTGTTACGGCATATCTTCTCAAGAAGGAAGGATATGATGTTGAAGGGGTCACCATGCTTATATGGAAAAAGGATTCTCCTTATCCTGCCCCTGTCAGCCCCAACAGCTGTTATTCACCTGCCCGTGCTGAGGACAAGGTTCATATCGCCGAATTCTGCAGAAAACTTGGCATTCCGTATACCGTGCTGGATTGCTCAGATCTTTATGAGTCCACCGTTCTTGAAAACTTCAGAAGCGAATACATGTCGGCCCGTACCCCAAATCCATGTGTGTGGTGCAACGAGAAGATAAAGTTCGGTGCGCTTCTTGATTATGCAGGAGAGAAGGGAATTGAATTTGACAAATTCGCAACAGGGCATTATGCGCGTATAACATATAATGATGAGCTTTGCAGATGGGAACTCAGAAAGGCTGTTGATGAAAAGAAAGATCAGTCGTATTTTCTTTACCGTCTTTCCCAGAAGCAGCTGTCCACAACTCTCTTTCCACTGGGGGGCTATCTGAAAAGCCATGTCAGGGAGATTGATGTGAGAGAGCATTTCCATGAAGAAGGACAGGCTGAAAGCCAGGATTTTTATGGGGGAGATTACAGCGATCTTCTCAATGCGGAGGACAGCTGCGGCGATATCGTGAACACGGAGGGAAAAGTCCTCGGTCATCATAAGGGATTCTGGCATTACACAATAGGACAGCGCCGCGGACTTGGAATTGCCGCACCTGAGCCCCTTTACGTTCTTTCCCTGGACAGTGTGAACAACAGGGTAGTTGTCGGATATGACAGGGAGACCGGACAATCTGATGTGTATGTTGACTCTGTGAACTGGACGAGCAGGGAGGATTTCACAGACGGCAAGACTTATCAGGTGAAGATAAGATCGGCAAGCCGTGGAGAGCCTGCTTACGTCAGGAAAACAGGAGAAAGCCGTTTTGAAGTGCATTTCATTTCTCCTGTCAAGGGAGTGACTGCAGGACAAAGCTGCGTCGTCTATGATGATGATCTCGTTGTTGCCGGCGGCATTATAGAGTCTTCACCGTTGGACAAAGCCATAATGGCATGGTAAGCTTATGAAAAGTAAATAAAACTTCAGGAGGTTTTTCATGCGTGTTATCATTCAGAATGATTATGATAATCTGTCAAAATGGGCTGCAAGATATATTGCAAGGACGATAAAGGATTTTCAGAAGGAAAATGACCGTCCGTTCATTCTTGGACTTCCTACCGGTTCTTCTCCGATCGGGACATACAAGGAGCTTATCCGCCTCAACAAGGAAGGATATATCTCATTCAGGAATGTAATTACATTCAATATGGATGAATATGTCGGTCTGCCGAAAGAACATCCGGAAAGCTACTGGTCATTCATGCACAGAAATTTCTTCGATCATATCGATATCCCGAAGGAAAACATAAACATACTCAATGGCAATGCTCCTGATCTCAGGGCGGAATGCGAGCGCTATGAAGCAAAGATCGCTTCTGTGGGCGGAATTGATCTCTTCCTGGGAGGAATCGGTGCTGACGGACACATTGCATTCAATGAACCGTTCAGCTCTCTTGCTTCAAGAACAAGACAGAAGACTCTCACTTATGATACAAAGGTCATGAATTCACGTTTCTTCAATAATGATGTCAACGCTGTTCCCAGCACAGCACTCACTGTAGGTGTTCAGACTGTTACTGACAGCAAAGAGGTCATAATTCTTGTAAACGGACACAACAAGGCAAGAGCACTGCAGGCAACTGTCGAAGGTTCTGTCTCGCAGTACTGGACATGCTCGGCTCTTCAGATGCACCCGAAGGCAATCATTGTATGCGACGAGCCTGCATGCGGCGAACTCAAGGTGGACACATACAAGTATTTCAAGGATATTGAAAGCAGTCACCTTGACGTTGATTCAATCCTCTGATTGCTTTTGCTGATCCGGTATAGATGAAAATGTCTGCGGCTTTGTATCTTCCGCAGACATTTTTTTCATTGAGTCGCCCCGGTCAGGAGAAATCCTTCTTCTGGATGAAGTGCTGCAATTCAGATCCTGATCAGCTCATACTCCCTTGAACCGAGCCCGATTGACTGGGCATATTCAAGTCCCTGTTTCCATGAAGTATCAGGATGGATATCGTGGAAATGGTCTCCTGTATGTTCGTGTGCCTCGTCAAGCATTGTGTTATGATTCACAGGCATCGCATTTACCGCATCAGCACATGCTTGATCAAGTGCCACCGGGTCAAAGGATGCAAACATTCCGACATTAGGGGTTATCGGTGCGTCATTCTCGTTATGGCAGTCGCAGTTCGGCGAGATATCAACAGCTATGGCAATATGGAAACAGGGACGGTTCTGCATGACAGCTTTCGCATATTCCATCATCTTGCAGTTCAAAATCTCATTGCTGTTGCTGATTCCTTCGCTGATTGCATCAACCGGACAGACGCCTATGCATCGTCCGCATCCTACGCATTTTTCAAGATCAATATGACACTTCCCGTCTTTGAAAGAAGGGGCTCCATGGGCACAAATCTTCTCACAGCGGTGACAGCCGATGCATCTGCTGCCGTCGGCAACAGGCTTGCCCTGGGAGTGCATGTCCATCTTGCCTGCTCTGGAACCGCAGCCCATTCCTATATTTTTGAGCGCTCCTCCGAATCCGGTTGCCTCATGTCCTTTGAAGTGGGTGAGGCTTATGAAAATGTCGGCATCCATCACCGCACGTCCGATATGGGCTTTCTTTACATAATTGCCGTCAACATCCACATCAACTTCGTCAGTTCCCTTCAGACCGTCTGCGATGATGATCTGACATCCGGTGGATATCGGGTTGAAACCGTTGAGATTCGCACTGTCAAGATGATCAAGCGCATTCTTCCTGCCGCCGACATAGAGCGTGTTGCAGTCTGTCAGAAAAGGCTTTCCTCCGAGTTTCCTGACTTCATCCGCAACGCATTTGGCCCAGTTCGGACGAAGGAATGCGAGATTTCCCGGTTCTCCGAAATGCATTTTTATCGCTGCATACTGGTTTTTGAAATCTATGCCGGAGATCCCTGCTTTTTCCATGAGCCGGGTCAGTTTGTCGATAAGTGAGTTGTTGAAACCTGTCCGCAGATCAGAATAGTAAACTTTGCTTTTCATTTTCATTTCCTCCTGTGCTGATTTCTCAATCCCATATCCTCAGCAACTTTGATTACAAGAGCAGGATCATCAGTCATGACAGAATCCACTCCCATGCTGAAAAGTTCCCTCATCTCGGCTTCCTCGTTTATTGTCCAGACCATCACAATGGCACCCCGGTCATGCATCTGACTGACGAAATCAGGGGTCACGATTTCAATGAATGAGGCACGCCGTGGAATCTGGAATATGATCTTTCTTTTAAAACAGGATGGCAGAGTATGGGTTTTCTGCCTGAAAAGAAGCGGGATGACTTCCGCCGTGGTGATGCTTGTGAGAAACTCTGGAGCGGATTTTCTCAGGCGCTTGAGATTGGAAAGATGGAATGAAGCGCCGACAATGCGGTGCACCGCATCATGTCTTCTTATCACCCTGATGAATTCATCGACTATTTGCGGATATTTTGTTTTCAGATCTATGTTGAAGCGTTCATCCGGACATTCCTCAAGTGCTTCATCCAATGTGCATATCCTCACGCCTTTGCCCCTGAATGGGAAAGTCCTGCCGCCGTCAGAGGTGAAAGTGTACCCCGCATCGTAATTTCTCAGCTCCGCCAGTGTGTGATCCTCGATTTTTCCTCTTCCGTCTGTATTGCGTTCGAGAGTCGGATCATGCCAGATGACAAGCTGGCCGTCTTTTGTGATATGAATATCTGTCTCAATGACATCAATATCCATTTCCACTGCAGATTTGAAGGCCGGGAGTGTGTTTTCAGGAAAATGCCTGCTGTCTCCCCTGTGCGCGATAACACGGGGCACAGGATTGAGAAAATCAGTGAATTTAATCATTTTTCATTCCTTCTTTGTGGATTTTTATGTTTTCTATTTTAGCAAAAAGCTTATCGAATCTCTGCATTTCTCTTTCACTCAGTGCGGCACGTTCAAGAAGATCCTTGAGGAAATTCTCCATCCATTTCCGTTCTTCATCCCATTTGTAGTATCCGATTGCGCTCAGATGTCCTGATGCTTCCTCAACGGCTTTCAAAACCCGTTCGTGGGTGACCGCCGTCATTCCCTGCGGGTATATCTGGGCCTGCGTGAACAGCGTATATGCGATTATCTGCACGGCCTGTGAAAGATTGAGAGAAGGGAATGCATCGCTTGTCGGTATGGTGACAATCGCAGAACATGACATGACCTCATCATCTGTGAGTCCGTCCGATTCGCGTCCGAATACGATTGAGACCTTGCCATCCGGAAGTGAGTTTATGTGTGAGGCAAGTTGCTGCGGCGAAAAGGACGAAAGCTTGCGGTATTTTCCCCTCCGTCTGGTAGCTCCGACTGCAAGTATGCTGTCTCTTATTGCCTCTTCCAGTGTGTCCGCTCGTTTCGCATTCTCATAGAGATCCGAGGCATGCAGGGCAAGCGTTCTTACTCTGTTTTCATCATAATTTCTTTTGGTGACAAGTGTTAGATTGGTAAGCCCCATTGTCTTCATCGCCCTGCAGACAGAACCGATGTTGGCACCGTCCTGTGTATCCACAAGCACGATCTCAATTCTGTTTAAAAAATCTTTGTTTTCCATAACAGAGTGAATGATATTATTGATCGCCAAAGTTTACAATTCTTTAATGAATGTGATATGGAAAACCGGCCGCAGTTCATTCTGCCATTGGCTGTGCTGCAGATCAGATGATGTCATGAATGATGCTGTCATCAAACCAGGTGCAGCAGAGGCTGGCTCTCATTTCATGTTTTTCTTTTGTACTGAAATCTGCTGACCACTTGAGTTAAGAATGCAAAGTGTTTTATTCTGAATTTCGTATGAAAGAGGTGAACGCAGCACATCAGTACAGCAGGCAGATAAGGAATGCTCTTGTTTTTGCAGCCCTTGTCCTGTTTCTTTTTGTCATAAAAGCGGCAAGTGAGGTTACTCTGCCGGTTGCTCTTGCACTTTTCATTTTCGCATTTGTAAATCCACTGATGGATCGCTTGTCACGTCTCAAGGTGCCGAACATAATTTCGCTTGTACTGTGCATGGCGCTTATTGTCGTGATTTTCTTCGGCTTTATATATATCCTCTTCCTGATGGTCAACATGATCCTGGAGCGGATGCCGTATTATGCACAGCGTGTTGTATCTCTTGACCGGAATTTCTCGCTTTACATGATCGAGTATTTCCCTGAACTCGGGAATGATTTTTCAGTTCTTTCAATGATAGATGTCGACTGGTATGGCCTTGCGATGAGTTCCCTGACAAGCTTTTCATCCCAGATCATCTCCGTGTTTTCAGATGCGATGCTTATCTTTGTGATTGTGCTTTTCCTCCTGCTGGAGCGCACGACTTTCATGCCGAAGATAACATTCGCCCTGCCGCGGGACAAAAGCCAGAAATTCGCATCTACCATGGGACGCATCAACAGGCAGATGACCAAGTATCTCATGCTCAAGGCAGTGATCAGCCTTCTCACCGGTTTTCTGTATTACCTTACGGCAATAGTCACCGGTCTTGATTTCGCCCTTGTCTGGGGTGTGCTTGCGACGCTGCTGAATTTCATTCCGACAATAGGATCGATCATAGTCACCGTGCTCACTATACTGATGTCGGTCATCCAGTTTGCTCCCACCGAATGGGTGAATATAATTTACGTAGTCGTTCTGACAATTTCCATCGAAATGATACTCGGAAACATAATTGACCCGCGTCTTCAGGGTGTTCAGCTTAATATGTCACCGCTGATGATCCTCATCTCACTTTCTGTGTGGGGGTATATCTGGGGACTTCCCGGCATGTTCCTTGCTGTTCCGATCATGAGCATAATACAGATTGTCTGTGCGATAACTCCTTCGCTCAAGCCGGTGGCAGTGCTTCTCTCATCCGGTAAAAGCTATATACGTGAGTACAAGATACAGGAGAAGGGAAGACGCAGCCTGAAAAAGAAGATACAGGATGAGAATGCTCCGGATGTCAATCTGCGAGGAGACATAATCCTGCCGGAAGGCGAGAACAGAAAGAAAGACGATGACGGCATGTAATTTTCCCTGCCATTGACAGATGCCCGGTCTGAAATCCTTGCTTTTTCTCTTTCTTGGAAGTATGTTAGGTTCACAAGGAGAGATTATGGCTGATTCACAAGTCAAAGATGAATGGGATCTTCAGACAGAGAAGATTCAGGACAGAATGGATAAGATCGGACGCAAGATCCTTATCATGTCCGGTAAAGGCGGGGTTGGAAAGACAACCATAACAGTCAATCTTGCGAATGCCCTTGTTGATATGGGCTGTACTGTCGGTATACTCGACACTGATATAACGGGGCCGAATGTGGCAAAGATGCTGGGCTGTGAAGACGGAGTTCTGGGATCCCCGGACGGTACGACACTTTATCCTGTCGAGCCCAGAGAGGGACTTAAAGTTGTCTCTCTTGCATTCGCAATTCAGGATCCGGATGCTCCCATCATATGGAGAGGCAGCCTCAAGAATACTGCAATCAGGCAGTTTCTTGCCGATGTGGAGTGGGGAACGCTTGACTATCTGCTGATTGATTCGCCTCCCGGAACGGGCGATGAGCAGCTTACTGTATGTCAGTCGATTCATTCTCTTACCGGAACTGTCATCGTTACCACTCCGCAGCCTGTGGCTGTGCTTGATGCAAGGCGTTCAGTCGGCTTCTCTCGTAAACTCGGATGTGCGATCATAGGTGTCATTGAAAATATGTCCGGACTCAGGTGTCCTGAATGCGGAACTGAAATCCCGATATTCGGTACAGGCGGCGGACAGAAAATGTGTCAGGAGATGCATGTCCCCTTCCTCGGACGGGTTCCGATGGAGATAGATCTCAGGGAAGCAGAGGACAGCGGGGTTGACTTCATGAAAAACGGTGCAAGTCATCCTTCCCGCGAGGCCCTGATGGAAATCTGCCGGCAGATCAATTCCGGTACGGCATGTTCAACATCAAGGGACACTTCGTTTCTCGGAACTCCGCAGTGTTCGCCTTCGGCCTGCGCCTCATGTACAAGCAACTGTGCTTCAAGGAACAAAAATGCAAAATAAGAATTACAGCGAAATAGAAAAGGATATTGACCATCTGATATGGAAAAGCGGTGAAAGGAAAAGACTGTTCGACTGTCCTATTTTATCTGTGAATTCCGTCGTACGGGAAAGTCAGGATGGAAGGAAGGGTACTTTCATTGAGGTTGAATGCCCCCGCTGGGTGATCATAATGCCTGTATACAGGGATGAGAGCGGAGCATACCAGGTCATAATGGAAGAGCAGTACCGCCATGGAAGCGATAGTGTGACACTTGAGTATCCTGCGGGAATCGTTGAGGAAGGTGAGGATCCTTCAGCTGCTGCGAAACGTGAATTGCTGGAGGAGACCGGATATGAAGCCGGAAGCCTGAAACTTCTTGCTGCTATGTGTCCCAATAATGCTTTCATGTCCAACCGCCAGTATTATTATCTGGCCGAAGATCTGAAAAAAGCAGGAGGACAGAAGCTTGATGATAATGAACAGATTGATGTTTTCTCTCTTCCTCTTGAGGATGTGATTGAGAATATGGGCAACGGTATTGCGGACAACGCTCTCATGATGGCCGCAACAGGACTGCTGGCAAGGGAACTTAAACAGAGAGAGGGAAGACAGGAGAAATAGCTTATGAGGAAATTTGTTATCGCAGCGCTGTGCGCTCTCTTGTGTCTGAGTGCATGTCAGAGTACAGATGAAACATTGATGAGAACCATTTCGGTTTCAGGTTCGGGTTCAGTGACAATTGATCCCGATATGGCCACTTTCTCTGTTTCAGTTGAAGAGATTGCCGGTACGACAGCTGAAGCGCAGGCAAAGGCGAATGAGAAAATGGCCGAAGTCTACAGAATCCTCAGCGAGGAGTACGGCATACCCGCCGATGATCTGAGGACTACAGGCATTAATCTGTATCCACGCTACAGCTATTCAGATGGGCAGCAGATACTTACCGGGCAGTGTTCTCAGCAGGACATAAGAGTGAAGGTGCGCGATCTTGATGAGCTTGCACCGATCATTGACAGCCTTTCTTCAGTTACTAACATTACGATCTCATCCATAAATCTTGATGCTGAGGACAAGGAAGATGTAATGAGTGAAGCAAGAATTCTCGCGATGCAGAATGCATACCGGCAGGCTGAGGATTATGCTTCTGCTGCGGGACTGACGGTTGACGGTCCTGTGTCAATTTCATCAGGTTCCGTCAGCTGGGCTTCAAACCGCATACAGCCTGTGGCTCTTGCTGCCAGTGCTGATCACGCTGAATCGTCCAAGGCCTCACTGAGTTACTATGCAGGAGATCTTGAGGTCAATGCCTCGGTTTCAGTCACGTTCAATCTGATCTGAGGGAAAAGTTTTGAGAAAAGAGGAAAGAGCCGTCCCTCCAACGGGGTTTCCTTGTCTTCATGCATTGCCCGGTAAGGAGAGCTGATGCTTCCGTCATTTTTCAGAAAGACAATAATCATTGACGGGTGGAATGAACCATGGCGCTCTCCGACCAGAGAAGAAGCTCTGGAAACTGTTTTCTCATATGCTGAGAAACTGAATCTTGAATGCAGCGCTGTCTCGTCTTCTGTTGTCGAGATCTGCGGGTGCGAATATGATGTTGTTCCGGTTCGTGTTTTCCGCGCTTCTTATTCCGTGAAACTGATCAGGCGCTGAGAGCTGCAGCGGAATGTGGCACAGAGATTGGGAATTGCACTTGTCTGATGATGTATTTGGCATTATAGTTTTCTTTGTATGAAGATTGTTATCATAGGCAATGGAATTGCCGGCTATAATGCTGCCGCCGGTATCCTCAAGGCAGTGGACTGGTGCACCGTTGATGTTTTCAGTGATGAGAGCTTTTCCCCGTATTACAGGACACGTGTGCTCTCCCTCCTGTCAGATGATTCAGTACAGGAAGATCTGCGTATCAGGCCTGACATAAAGGACGAGCGTTACAGGCTTATCAGCAAGCATATAAACTGCATCGATACTGACAGCAAGCTTGTTTACAGCGATGACGGATCTTCGTATGAGTATGACGTGCTTGTTCTTGCAAACGGAGCAAAGGCTGTCAGCCTTGCGCTTCCCGGCGGGAAAGCAGGGGGAATATTCACGATAAGAACTGTCGATGATGTATATGCCCTTAAATCGTGGCTGAAAGATCACGGTGATGATACTGTTGTCATCGGCGGCGGGCTGCTCGGACTTGAAGCTGCTTATGAAATTCATGCGCATACAGGAAAGCGTGTTACTGTCATTGAAACATTCAGCTATCTTCTGCCCCGTCAGCTGGACAGAGACAGTGCCCTCTATCTTCAGCAGAGACTTGAGGCAATGGGACTTAGGATTCTGTGCGGGGTCAGGACTTCAAATTTCCTGTACGATTCAGACGATCATGTGACAGGTGTCAAATGTGATGACGGTTTTCTTGTCAATGCTGATACGGTTGTGGAGTCTGTCGGCATAAGATCCAATACTTTCCTTGCCGTTGATGCCGGGCTTGAAGTCAACAGGGGTGTCGTGGTTGACGAATATCTGAGAACTTCGCTTGAGGATGTTTATGCCATAGGCGATGCCGCGGAGACTGAAGGCCGGGTCACGGGGCAGGTAAGTGCCGCTCTTGATATGGCAAGAGTCCTTGCCGCGAATATTGCCGGCAACAAGACTCCCTACAGGATTGCAAGCCCGTCAAGCATGCTTAAAGTCGCAGGCCTTGATGTTGTAAGCCTCGGCAATGTCAATGCGGAGGAATCTGATGTCATCGTCAGGGAAAACGGAAATTCCCGCTGTGCTTATTTCATCACAGACAACAGGCTCTCCGGTGCAGTCCTAATAGGTACAAAAGACCAGTTTGTCACATTGAAAGCGAATCTGAATAAAGAATTGACTGATGATCTGAAGGCAAAGCTTTCCCTGTAATGAGGAAACATCCTGCCGGAGATCATGCGGCTTTCATGCTTTTCCGGTCTGCCAGAAAATTCAGAATCATTCCGGCAAGCATGATGAGAGCTCCGGCAAGCAGTGAAAACGAGAAAAGATCGTAAAGATATGTGTCTATCACTATGCTTGCGAGAATCTGACCGCAGGAGAGAAGGAGTGCCGAATAGACTGCAGGTATTTCCGGAATTATAAGATTGGTTGAAACCACAACTGCAACAGCAAGAAGGCCTCCGGTGACGATTGTGATGAGTGATGCGTCATGAAGCAGTGTGAGACCGTGAAGTGTTTCGCCCGGCATTAGAAATGCGGCATAGACAACCGTTCCCGCAAGACCGGAGAGTGCGTTCTGTCTTGCGGAGAAAACAGCTCCTTTCGCTTTCGCAAAACTTGAATTGTATGTCATCTGCAACATTGTCATTATTCCTGCAAATACGCCCATAAGTATGTATATGACCTTGAAAGAGCAGTTTTGCGATGAACTCATGATGAAAATCCCTGTGAAAGAAAGAGCAAGTGAAATCCATTTCATCGTGCCCTGCTTTCTCTTTGGCATCGAAAAAAGCCCGAAAATGTCTGTGACAAGTCCTGTAATACTTTGCCCGAATACAGCTGCAGCCATGGCAAGAGAGGAGCCGACATTCAGTACACTGTAGAAATTGCAGATCATTATGCAGACACCGAACAGACCGCCGAAATACATGTACCATCTGCTTTTCTGCCTTGGTGGGTTTATCTTCTCATTCTTTCTTCCAGCAAGCAGTATGAGTGTTGTGAGAATCACGCCAATGGACTGGTTCACGATAAGGGAGACTTCATTGGTGGTTATGCGTCCCAGCTGTGTGTTTGCCACCACCATCACGCTGATTACGGCTCCGGTCAGGAACGATACGAGATAGTACAGGTTTTTTTTCATTGCAGCAGAATCTTAGCAAAAGAAGAGCAATCATTTCCAGCAAATCTTGTACAAGTGTGTATCAAAACGTAAAATTCAGGAAAACATAAAGGAGAGACTGCCATGGAAATTGTATGTCTTGATCTTGAAGGTGTACTGGTTCCGGAAATCTGGATTGCCTTTGCAGAAAAGACCGGGATCGACGAATTGCGTCTTACAACACGGGATATTCCTGATTATGATGTTCTGATGAAAGGAAGACTGGAAATACTCAGGGAGCACTCCCTGAAGCTTGCAGATATCCAGGATGTGATAAGTACAATAGAACCTCTTGACGGAGCAAGGGAGTTTCTGGATGAGCTGAGATCAATTACGCAGGTGATCATACTTTCGGATACATTCCGCGAATTCGCATCTCCTCTTATGAGAAAACTCGGCTGGCCTTCAATTTTCTGCAACAGCCTCGTTGTCGATGGAGATGGAAACATAACCGGATACACTCTGCGGCAGAGGGACGGAAAACGCAAGGCGATAGAGCATCTTCAGGGTATGGGCTTCAGATGCTTTGCTGCCGGAGACAGCTACAATGACCTTACCATGATAAAGACAGCTGACAGCGGTTCTCTTTTCAGGGCACCTGTTAACATACTTGAAGAATACCCTGAACTTCATCTGTCAACTACATATGCTGATTTCCTCAAAACTATAAGGGAGTTCCTGAATGGCGAAGAATGATGATCCTCTCAAAGGACTCTGGGCGGCACTTGTATTGTGGCTTTCCGGTATGACGGCGGGTTTCATTTTGCTGGCACTGGTCTATACCGGTCCTGTATTCATCAAAGTAATCGTCTTTGTCATTTATATTGTCGTGGTTTTTGGCACAATCTGCAGTGTCAGAAAGCTCAGAAAATAGAGTATTACCGGTTGTATCGATCATGCTAAAACATGAAAAAATTTTTTTGAACCTTGACAACTTAGTAAAAACTGCTATATTCATCTTCATAAAAATTATCTGATACCGATAAAGGGGGAAAGTATGGATAACACTTTTATTGAGGAAATGAAAGAGCTTCTGTATAAGGAAAGAAAAGAAATTCTGGAGAGGATGAATGGAGATAATTCATCATTCAAGGAAGAAGGCGCGACAGGACGGGGGGACAGCGTCGACCTTGCTTCAGATGAAGGTGCATTCAAGAAAATGGAAGCTTTGAATGCCATGGATGCCAAAAGGCTCATGGCGGTTGAGAACGCACTCAAGAGAATCAGTGAAAACAAATACGGCATATGTCTGAAATGCGGGAAAAAGATACCTGAAGACCGTCTCAGGGCAATGCCGTCAGCAGTTCTGTGCATTGACTGCAAGAATGCCGAGGAAAAAAGGCGGACGAGTTATTGATCAGATTTGAGGAAGGAAGGGGTTGCCCTTCCTTTCTTTTCCGATAGTGCTTGGAATTCCATGTCCGGGCAGAACCTGTACGCTTTCGTCAGTGACTATGGAAAACAGACGTGAAAGTGATGACTGCAGCTGGGTATATGAACCTCCTGGCATGTCAGTGCGTCCTGCGCTTCCTGCGAAAAGCGTGTCGCCTGAAAACAATATCCTGTCTTCCCTGCTGTACAGACAAATGCTTCCGGCAGTATGTCCCGGTGTTTCAATGACAGTGAATCCTTCATCTGTGACATCTCCGTCATCTAAAAGCAGATCCGGAGATGGGAAGTAAACGGGTTCCTCTTCATAAATGGAAAAGAATGAAAGATCCCTTGCACATACGCAGCTGTCAAGATAGGAAGCATCTTTGCGGCTTATGGCTATTTTTACATCCTTGTAGCGTTCTTTAAGCTGGGCAAGCGCCATTACATGATCGAAATGACCATGAGTAAGATAAATCCGTCTGAGATCAAGATTCTCTTCTTCAAGATGTCTGATGATCCTTGAAGCAGGAGAAGGTGCATCTATCAAAGCTGCACCTTCGTCCGTTGTAATGATATAGCAGTTAGTCTGGAACGCACCGTTAGGAAATACTGCTATCCTGTTCATTTGCCTGCACTGCCGCCGACGGCTTTTCCTTGTTTGAAAGATTTATCTGTATGGTTCTGTTCTTGTACTGCAGTCCTTCCAGTTTCTCAATTGCCTTCTGGCAGTTTTCCTCGCTCATGGTCACGAAAGAATATTTGTCGTGAAGGCGGATGAGGTAGATATCTTCTTTTGAAATCTCACAGTTGGCAGTGATGAGGGAAACAAGATCTCTTGCATATACATGTCCCATCTTGCCCAGATTTATATAGACAGTCTTTGATCCTTCAGGCACGACTCTGAGTTTCTTCTCGCTTTTCCTCTGCTGATCCTTTTCTGCTTTTGCCTCTTCCTTATGTTCTGCCGCACTCTCCTTAAGAGGAATGCTGTGCTGGGTCTTTTCCTTCTTCATGAAGGGCTTATCGTCTTTTCTGCCGTTTCTTCTTTCTTCTTTCTTTGCTGTCATTTCCCTGAGAAGGTAGGCTGAGAAATAGCTCCTGAGCGTGAAGGGAACATTTTTCTTGATAAGCTTCTTTATTCTTTCAAGTTCTTCAGGCCTGCTGTCCGAACGGATACTGTTCACAAGTCCCTGGATTATTCCTTCAAGTTCGCTGTCGTTGATTTCCATATATTCTGTAACTCCCGAGTGCGTTTCATGCACTTTATCATATTGTTTTTCCACCTCTTGAAACTGAATTTATATACGGTGGAATTGAAACAAAGAATAGCCAACATGTGTGCTGTTTGTCAATTCAGGAACGCTGTCTGAGGCAATCTGTCACACTGATACGCCATGCTGTTCATATTGAGAATCAGGACGTCTCGTGCTAATATTGAACAATACGGCGGCAGTCAGGAATTCAGCGTTTATGGACAGTGTCAAAACCAGAATAGAAGAGATTCAGAAAGATATGGATGCCTCATACAATGAGCTGCGTTCCATGGCCCTGAGACTTGCAGGGGCGGCCTGCCTTGATGAAAACAGTGAAATTGCTCTTATAGCTCCGTCTCTGCGCAATTCCTTCATCTCTGCCAGAGAGCATTTCAACATGCTCAAAAGCCGCAAGATCCAGCAGGACGAGCTCAGGACAAGACTTAGCGAAGGGGAGAAAAGTCTTTCAAGACTGCAGAAGGAGAAAAGCAGCACTGCAAGAAAACTCAGGGAGCTGGAAGTCCTTATCGGAGCAGTCGCTTTCGCGCAGGCTGACAGCCCATCCTGCGATACTGAAGTGAAAGAAGCTCTTTCTTCCTATACTGATTACAGCCGTGCGCTTTCTGACGAAGCTGCAAAAAAAGGCCCCATCGGGCTGGCCGCCAGAGTAAGGCTGTCTGTCTACCGGAAAAAACAGGGCAGTGTGTTCAGAGAGTGCTTCAATGTCCTCAGAGAAAATAAGCTGCTATCCCGTCTTACCGGAGAAAAGGCAAAGGAATATCTTGACTCATATGCGACACTTTCCGAATCAGCATCCATTCTTGCAGAGGATGTCGAGAAACGCAGGCACAGCCTTTCCGCATCGCAGCTGGAAGTCTCTGCCGGCGAAGGAATAGAAAAAGATTACGAACATGCTGAGAATGAGATGAGGGAGAGCGGAACTTCATACGGTCTTTATCTGTTTGACAACGGTTTTAAATGGATAAATCAGGATACAGGCGAGGAGTATCTGAATATTGTCGAGAAAATGCTGACGCTCAGCAGCCATATAGAAAACTGCCGTAGTGAGATTGAGAGACAGAAAGAATACTCGGCTATTGCCGATTTCCTTTCCATGATAGAGTTCAATAACAGGAAAATCGCGGATCTGAAGGAGGAAATCAGAGTCATAAATGATCAGATTTCACGCATTGAGGATGATAACAGATCGATAAGGCATAAGATTGCCAATGTGAAGGAGCGTATGAAATGAGCGAGAACAGATTCAAGGTTCCTGCAAAAAGCAGACCTTCACCATCGGCAGCGCGCTCCTCTTCTGTGAAAAGCCCAAAGGGAAAAACCGCTGTCAGGAAAAACGGCGGGAATGTGTCTCAGACAAAACTTGAAAAAGCCAGGGTTGTCAGGAAAACATCCTCATCGCATGCCCGCTCCCTTCCTGATATACAGGATATGGGGAATATGACAAGAGACGAGAGGATAAGGGCGGTTCTGAAAAATGAGGGTGTGAAAGTCGGAAGCTGCGGGAAAAAAGGCAGCACTGATGACAGGAAAAGATCTGACCGCTATTCCGGTATGAAGAGCATCATTGCAGGAAACAGGACGGCCTCAGATGAGGCAAGGAAAAGCGAGACCGTATATGAAAAAAAGAAGGACAGCCCGGTGCTTTTCATGCGGATCGCATTCATCGCCCTTGTGCTTATTCTTTTATCAATTGCCCTCATTCTCGTACAGCGTGCCGGTGTTTCCCCGTCTTCCAATGCTGCAGATTCTTCTTACGGCAGAGTGACGGAAAAAGCAGTGGAGACGGCGGAGCCTGATTCCCCGGTGGCTGTGGAGGTGATCAGAGGTATGGGGGCAGGGGAAGTCTCCCGTCTCTTTTCTCCTTTCTTTGACAGCGATATGTTCCTTTCTTATCTTGTCGGCAATGATCTAACCACATCAATACTGCCGGGCAAGTATCTTATTGACAGTTCCATGACGATTGAAGAGGCAGCTGCTCTCATTACACAGACAGTGAAAAGCAGATCCGTTACCGTATATGCGGGATATACTGTTGACGATACAGATGAAATGCTTGCAAACCGCGGCCTTGCATCAAGGGGCGATTTCCTTGAAGCCTGTGATGCCCTCATGAAAGAATATTCTCTTCCATTTGTTGAAGGTTATCTGATGAGCGGGGTATACGAATTCACGAACTGTTATGATCTGGCTTACCGCATGCTTTCTGCGACTCTTGACTGGTTCCGCAGCAGAGCCGGAGCCCTTGCATCATCGTCCCTGAGCATGGATGAAACCGTGAAGATTGCAAGCATGGTGAACAGGGAAACACAGGATGCGGATCAGATGCCGGTTATCGCGGCTGTAATACTGAACAGATACGAATCTGACATGCCGCTGGGAATTGACGCCACAACACGCTATGAGCTGGATGACTGGACAGGCAGACTGCCGCAGAGCGCATATGAAGAGATCACACCTTATAACACGCGCAGGAAGAAAGGGCTTCCTCCCAGCGGTATCGGATGTCCTTCGCCGGAAAGCCTTGAAAGCGTGCTTGCTCCTTCTGACACAGAAGCCCTTTACTACCTTCACGACAAAGATGGAAGATTGTATACTTCATCGACATACGAGGAACATCTGGAAACATATGAACGTCTTTACTGAGACATATAATATACATACTCATTCTTTTTACTGCGGGCATGGCAGCGGAACCATTGCGGAATATGTGAAAGAGGCGGAGGCTAAAGGGCTTGACCTTCTGGGATTTTCCGAACATTGTCCCTTTCCTGACAACTTTCTCCATCGTTCGCGCATGGACTACAGCATGATGAGTTCTTATGAGAGAGATGTCAGGAAGCAGAAGGAAGAGAGCGGCATTCAGATTCTCCTCGGCTACGAATGCGATTATTTTCCCCGTTACCGGGAGTATCTTGCGTCTCTCAGGGAAAGAGTTGATTATCTTGTGACAGGCACGCATTTCATAGAAAGAGCTGACGGCTCAAGGGTCTCTCCTTTTTCATCAATACTCACGGTTGATGAGCTTTATCGCTACCGCGATCAGTTCATAGGCGCACTTGAAAGCGGACTATTCGATTATGCCGCGCATCCGGATCTTTTCATGGCGGGCTCCGCATCATGGGATGATGTCCATAAACGTGTCGCACGTGAGATCATAGGAGAGGCCGTGAGTCTTTCCATCCCGCTTGAGATAAACGGAAACGGAATGCTGAAAAGACAGGCTCCCGACCGGTTCTGCTATCCTTTCGGTCCGTTCTGGTCGCTTGCGTCAAAGATGGGTGCCGATGTGATTCTCTCAACGGATGCCCACAGCACCGCAAATCTTGTATTGACGAAAGAACGGCTTGAAATATTTGCCCATCAGCATGGAGTGCGGCTTGTGCGTCCTTTTTTCGAAAACGGAAAACTAAAATGGAGAAGGAGAGGAGAATGACACCCTCTCTCCTGTAGAAGGATGTATGAAACTCAGCGTTTCGGCATGCAAGGCAAGCCTTTCACCTTCTTTTCTTGTTCCGTAAAGTCTGTCTCCCAGTATGGGGCATTTCAGGCCTGATGCGCTGTGCACTCTCAGCTGATGTGTCCTGCCGGTATGAGGAGTGAAACGGACACGCGTAACAATGCGTCCGTCAATTATTTCCACGGACAGACGTTCAAATTCAGTGACAGCTTTCTTGCCACTCTGCATATCAACAATCTGATACGGCCTGTTATCCGTATCAAGACGGAGCGGAAGATCGATCAGACCGCGTTCTTCCTTCACCAGACCATCCAGAAGGGCAATATATGTTTTTGAAACTGTCCTGCCTTCAAACTGCCTTGAGATGAAGCTTTTTGCTTTTTCATTCTTGGCAAGCACAAGAAGCCCCGATGTATCCATGTCAAGTCTGTGAATTGAAGGAAGAAGAGGAGCAGAGGGAAATATTTTCTTCACTCTTGATGATACGCAGTCGGCCTTGTCTTCACCTTTACCGGGGACGGAAAGCATCCCTTCATCTTTGTTGACTATGACGATATCATCATCGCTGTAGATTATATCGATAGTGAAGATATGTCTGAGAATAAGTGCGCATTTCTCGTCACATGGAGGATAAGAGTGGAGATGCTGTCTCAATGTGCTGTCATGTCCGTAGTAGATTTCGCATAACGACAAGGGTTCCCATCCTTTCCTGAAACACCATGAAAGCAGTTTCACGGCAGCACAGTCGCCGGTTCCAGATGGAGGTGCCGCTTTCAGGTTCATGTCCCTGAACCCGATCTTCCCGTACGGTGTGTGAAAGGAATAGTTTTCAAATATCTTCTCAAGACATTCCGCAGACAGGCTTCTTCTTATCGGTTCAAGATCTTTTTCACCCATCTCAATACGATCTGAATAGCAGTGTATCCTGCTGTCGTATTCTTCCACGATTTTTTCAAAAGAAGAGACGGAGAAACATGGAGGAACATATCCTTTTATGATATAACTGCCGTCAAAACTGCCGGAGAAGGCATATGATACAGTCTCCTGTCCTTCCGGTGTTCCTGCAATGAGGCATCCGAGCATGAATGACCTGCCTTCAATGGAGTGAAGGCCTTTCTCGTCAAGTGTGCCGCGCTTTTCAATTTCCTTTATTTTCTCTCTTAAAGCGCTTTCCGCCTTTTTCTCACTCAGAATATTCAGCATCAGCTGAATACCGTGAGGAGATAGTCGTTCAAAGTCTTTCCTTCGTACAGCAAGCCGTAAAGAGCCTGCACAAGAGGGTAGTCCTTTTCAATTCCCAGCCTGCGGGTGCTTTCTCCGAAAAGCTTGATAGAACGATGACCTTCAATGAGTGTCGCCGATGAACCGCTTGTGTAGTCGAATCCTTTTCCGATTAGCATGCCCAGTGTCCTGTTCCTTGACAGGTCGTTGAGGCCTGTCAGCCCGAGGTCTCCGATTGCGCAGTAACGGAATATTGTCTCTTCGTCACAGTTGTAGAGCTTTAGGAACCGTCTCATTTCGTTTACAGCTTTAGTATAGACAAGGAAATCGACGTTGGGACTTGAATAACGTCCTGATACAAGCCCTATGGCAATGGCATACATGTTCTTCAGGATGGATGTGAGCTCGACACCTCTGATGTCGTCTGTATGGTCGAGAATCATGCTGGTGCCTGAAAAAAGCTGATCCTTGACGAACATGTAATCTTCTTCTCTTCCCCCGAAAGTGAATGCGGTTGGAAAACCGTTGAGGACTTCTATTGCGAAGCTGGGGCCTTTCATGCTGGCTGTATGCCTGAACGGAATTTTCTCCGTGATGAATGCCCCGTCATCGCTCATTCCCTTTGCAAGGTTTATTACAAGCGGTTCCCTGTCTGCTGTGTATTTTCTGATCTCCTGAGAAAAACTGACGATCGCTTTTGAAGGGATCACCAGAAAAATCTCATCAGCATCGGCAAAAACAGAATAGTCTCCGCTTGCTTTGAGATTCATGTTCAGAAAGCGTGTGGGAAAATATTTCACATTCCTGTGCTGTTCATTGATTGTCCTGACAACGTCGCTTTCCACAGAGTGTATCACTACATTGTTTTTATCATTCCACGCAAGACGCTCTGCTATTGCAGTTCCGAATACTCCGCCACCGGCAACGACAACATTGTTCTTTTTCTCACTCATCATGTTCCCTCATTGATTCTTTTGAATAAATATAATCTTGTGGAATGGTCTCCCATGACTCTCATTCCATGTGCATATGACGCTCCCATGTAATGCTCGCACAGCCTCAGTCCTGCCCATTTGAGTATCTCGCCGGAGACTGTATAAGCCTCTTGTTCGAATTCAGGCGGCTGGAAATAGTCTTCCACCGACGTGAATTCGGCTTCCTCATTTCTTCTTGACACTTCATATATTCCGTTTTCATCCGCATCAGGAACGAAAATGATGTCATCTTCTGCGGATGGCACCATGTTTCTGTAGGCAAGCAGCAGCATTATTATGTCCTTGTGCGGACTTATCGAGTAGAGAATCACCCTGTTTGCGTTCTCCATGACACGGAAACTGCCGAACTGGAATACGGAGCGGTACATTTTATAGAAGCTGATCTGTTCTTTCAGCATCATCTTCTCCCTGCTGCTGAGCCTGTTCAGCTCAATTGAATAGCTCAGCGAACCGAAAGCCGCGATGTTGAATGCGCTTGAAAGACTTGAATACCGGCCCTCCAGATTCCATCTTCTTTCTGTAATCATATTGGAAATGCAGGACAGAGGCACGATAGATGATGCCCCGATGACTGCATCAAGCATTTCGAAAGAATCATTTACTGCAGTGCTTGCAAGCAGCGATGATGATGCAAGCAGGGAAAGATCGAAGCGCGGCGAAGTGGAACTCACATTCTCGATCAGCAGGTTCGGGAAAGACAGCATAATGCTTCTCTGCAGACGGTTGAATGCAAGCATGTAACGGTGTCTCCAGGTTCCGCAGAGGCTGGCTTCCTCACATCGTGACCAGACATCTGCCATCTGTGTCCCGAGATTCCAGCGTATAAGATCGATACCGGTGCGTTCTATGAGACTTTTGAGAGATGAAAGGATGTCATCATAGACTTCTTCTCTTGTAAGATCTATGAGATATCCTCCTTTTTCATTCGCATTGTTCTTTTTTCTCGGATCTCTTACAAGCCAGTCAGGGTTCTCCATGGCATAGCGGCTGTTCAGTGATGCCATCTCGGGACTGATCCACAACCCGAAAAGCATGCCTGCCTTATGGCATGCTTTTGAAATTTCCGCAAGCCCGTCAGGGATTTTCATGGTATTTGCGCTCCAGTCTCCCAGAGAGTCCTCTGCACTTGATCTGACACCGAACCAGCCGTCATCAAGGACAAATAGCTCAAAGCCGAGAGCCGCTGCATTCCTGATCTCTTCAAGAATGCGGTCTTCCCTGACATCAAGCCCCAGACTGAATGCGGTACTGAAAGAAACCGGACGCAGCCTGTTCTTCCATGTGCCCCTGATCACATGGTTCTCCTCAAATGCATGAAGCATCTCAACCGCCTTATCCCGGGATGAAGCCGAAACAAGCACAGCCTCAGGGGTCTCAAAGCTTTCTCCGGTTTTAAGCACAGGTCTTACAGTATCATTGTTGAGTCCAGTGACGATATGTGTCTTTCCGTATGGACTTACCTCCACTGTCTCTTTATGATCCCCTGAATAGAGAAGGGCAGAGATGATGCATTGCCGGCTGTTTTCCAGAATAATGCAGCTGGATTTCTGTCCGGTAAAGCCGCTTCTCGATTCATTCACAAAGGCTGTCCCCTCTCTGAGCCTTTCCCTTTTCTCCCTGTTTTCCCTTCCGTACGGACCGCCGAAAAGACAAAGGTCATAATCACATGTGAAAAGATCAAGCTGCAGGCTTGCGGCTTTCTGCAGCGCAATTCCGCTCTTTGATCTGTTTGTGATGACAGCTCTGCGCACAATGGCATCGCATGAGGGAAAAACCGTGTAATAAAGGGAGAGCATTATGCCTCGGCTGCTGTCAGTAAAATCTATGCGTATGCCGTGGGCATCATCTTCTCCTCCCAGTGCCTGCACGATTGCCGAAGCGGCTCTTTTTATTCCTTTGTATGTTTCATGCGAGAAATACCTGAGATCAAGGCTGGAACTGCAGTTCCCTGAGGCAAGTATGCTGATGAGCGGAGAACGGAAATCACCACCTCCCTCAGCAGAGAATTCAAGCGGGAGGTCATTCAGGTTTACTTCCCAGTTTCTGTCATTGAAGGACACTTCACCGTTTCTCGGGACAAGCCTTTTCATTCTCAGCGGCAGTGAATATGCTTCAGGATTTCTGAGTCTCTGTCCATAATGGAGATGTTCAGGCAGTCCGAGTTCGTTTATCATGAAAATATAGCTTGTATTATTCGTCGCGAGGTGGAAAATATTGTTTTTTACAGTTATCATAGTGAATGTCCTTAAATGATATATTAAAGGAAAACGGTGGAGTTGACAAATGGATATAAGGCGTATTCCGTTATGGGAATCAAGAAATGCGACTTTCATGAGCAATAATCTGATCAGAGCGGTCATTGAAGACCAGGGGGAAGTTGCCATTGAATTGTCAGCGAAATCCGTGCAGGGCGGTTTTGTGAATGCTCTGTCTCTTCCTTATTTCAGAGGACGCGGTCTTGGTGTATCCTGTGATGAAAATGCCGACTGGTATAAAAGCAAGCAGAGTTTCTATCAGGCAGGCGGAATATATCTCACATTTCCATCAAAGGATGAGGATATGATTCTCACCAGCAATACATGCTGGATGGTGCGCAGATACGGTTCGGACGGCAGCAGCGGAGCATTGTGGAGACTGAGCGAGATGAAATCGCGACAGGAACATAACCGCTACCATGCTTCAAAGATTGATATAGTGTTTCCCGGACATCCTGTGCTGTATTCCCTTGTCCGGCTTTCAAACAGCGGAGAAGAGGAGCTTTCATATAACGCGGGTATCCATTCCATGCTTTCTCCGCCTTTTCTTGAATCCGGATGCTTCATCAATACGGTTCCCTCTTCCTTTTCTGCTTTCTCTCCCAATTTCAGGGAAGTCGCACACAACAGACTCAGAAGCGGGGTGCGCTTCAGCGACCTGAAGCATGCGCCGGGCATCAGCAGCTCTTCTGTCGATGCGGGGTACGTGCCGGGACCCGCGGGTTCTTACGATTATATTGTGGGACAGATAGCGAAAGGCGAGGAACTCGGATGGATCAGCGTTGTCAATCCGCGTCTTCAGATGATTTACCTTGTGTTCTTTCCGGCTCCGGCTTCAAACCTGGATGACAGCGTGATGAAATGCGGCAATATCGATATCGCATACAATTTTCTCGGACGCATGGACAGCCCGTGGGCTCTTTATGAGGGAGGCACGCCACAGGTGTTCAGCCTCACGCTTGGATTCGGAAGACTTGACCATCATAATACTTTCGATACGCCGTCGGGATATGTCCTCAAACCGGGCGAGACAACGGATCTTGTATCCGCCCAGGCTTTTACCAGCTATGACAACCCGAGAATATCAAATGGCTTCTTTTCTATTGAGAAAGAAGCTCACGGACTGGTATGCAAGCGTACTAAAAGCTACGCTTACATCCAGTGTGATTATTCATTTGCCTCTGTAAGGGAACTTGCCGCGCGTCTTTTTCAGAACTCCCAGGAATAATCAAGATTGAAACGCGATGTGAATTCTTTTATCACTTTCTGCAGTGACGGCGGTACGGGGCATCCGTGCACTTTTCTGTACTGCCATGCAAGATACTCTTTTTCTCCGGGGGTGTAGATGCGTTTTTCTCCCGGAGCTTTCCTGCTTGATCTCAGCTGCCTGCAGATCGTTCCTGCAATATGCCTGAATATCTCCTCTCCCATGAAAAAAGATGTGTTTATGGCAATGAAGAAATGTCCCAGAGGATATGGAATGAGCCTGCCTGCATCGTTCCTCCCGTTAAGGGATTTCATCCATGAACCGTCCTGAAGCGCTGCGGAAAGTATTTCAACGACTGCGGCATAGCCGTAACCTTTATAGCCTCCGTTTTCTTCTCCTATTCCTCCAAGAGGAGTCAGTGCCGCCTTGCCTTTCGTGAGATCTTCAAGCACTCCGAGTGTATCTGTCCTGTCTCTGCCGTTCTCATCTATCACCCAGCCGTGCGGAAGATCTTTTCCGGCGCGTCCGTAAACCTCTATCTTTCCTCTCTGGGTTACACTTGTGGCGCAGTCAAGCACGAATGGAAACGCCTCATCTGTCGGAAAAGCGAATGTGAGGGGATTGGTGCCCATCATATTCTCCACTCCGAAAGTCGGCGCTATCGAAGGGCGTGCGTTTGTTCCTGTGATGCCGATCATGTTTTTGTCTGATGCCATTGTGGCGTAGTAACCTGCAATGCCGTAATGGGTGGAATTCCTTACAACTGACATGCCAAGCCCGTATTCTCCGGCTTTCTCAATTGCCATCTCCATTGCTTTTTTCGCAATGACATGTCCCATACCGTTGTGTCCGTCAATCGTCACGCAGGCTTTCTCATCTTTAACTATCTCAATTCTTGTTACCGGATTGAGAATCCCTGCATCAATGCGGTCTATATAAATAGGCTTCAGCCTTCCGATGCCATGGGAATCAATCCCCCGCTTATCTGATTCTATCAGCACGTCGCTGATTGTCTCCGCATCAGCTTCCGGAACTCCGCTTGAAACAAGGACATCCCTCATGAAAGATTCAAGTTTTTCAAATGGAATCCATACACAGTCTGCATATTTCTGTGCATATTCTCTGAAATAATCATCCATAAAATTTCTCCTTTCCTGAATGATACAACAGGAAAGGAGTGGCAGAAAGAGAAATTGCTTAATTCAGAAAATTATCATGTGCGATCCGTAAAACGGATAAAACAACATGTACCAGGCGGAAATGTCGAATGTGACTGACACATACGGTACAAAGTTGAACCCGGCATATTCATCTCCGATTCCGAACTGTCCGTATATTGCTGCTCCGGCGTCAAGAGCGATGGCTGAGAATCCTGCCGGAGTGACTCTGAGTGCGGCAGAAAGTCCCGGTCCCATTGTCAGAATACTTGTTTTGCTGTCTGTGTCGACAAAACCTACCGCATAGCCAGCAAGCACATCAAGTGCGAGTGTGCTGTTGAAGCGGAACAGCATATCCAGTCCCATGACCATGTCAAGGGAAAGATCCCTGTCACTGCTGCCGATTCCGAAACCTATATCCATGCGTGTTCCGAATCCCATTGCCATTGAGCCTGAGTCGCTGTTGGAGAGAACTCCGGTCTGGAAAGACAGGGGAACGGCTTTGCTTATGTCTCCATTTCCGCTGCTGAGGCTGAAACCTGTGCTCAGTGTTGTGTAAGCGTAAGTCGGGGGATATGGTGATTCATACAGTTCATTGTATGCACCCAGTGAAGAGATGAAAACCGACATGACAAGAATCAATACTGTTATTTTTCTCATGTATTAAGAATAGCACAGGGCAGCGGCGGATGTCCAACCGGATACCTCTTGAATAAATATCGGGGAATGTGTTAAAGTACACACTCGTCAAATGGTGCTGTACCCAAGTGGCCTAAGGGAACGGTCTGCAAAACCGTCTTTCATCGGTTCGAATCCGATCGGCACCTTTAATCAGTTTTGTCCTTTAATGGGAATTTCAAGAGAAACCGGCAGCTGATCGCACAGAATGCCGGTTTTCTGTTTTCAACACCATGTTCCTCAATTTCAGAAGGTTTAGCTGAGGCCTTTCGAGAATTTCTGTTTTCATTGAAATGCCTGCATGATTATTGATCTGACGATCGGCTCTAAACCGGTGAGGAACGGTTTTGCAGACCGCTTGTTTGCATCTCTTTATATCCAATCTGGTGTATTATCCACTGTGAGTTTTTACAAAAAAATTTTCTGAAGATTCATTCTTATTTTCAGAATTCTTAAGACTATCATACTTTTTTATCCATTATTTTTTTGTTGTCTTCATCCCAATAGCAATATCATCAGCGAAAACAAAATCAACTGTGGACTGACTTGTACCCCAAGTACGGATGTCCTTTGTTTTTTTCATTCTCTTGACCTCAATGCCGCTGATAATCTAAATTAATGTCGTCCGGAATCTTTTCCGGTTCATAAAGCATCGGAGGCTTTTTCCCATGCTTTTCAATTTCAGGATTGCTTGATGTTTACACGATATAAGAGCGACGAGAAGGGCAGACGTGTTGCGGTTGCGAAAGTCTACACTTCCAAGGAACATAATATTCATAACAGCCAGATAGACAAGGATTGTCTGTGGGCAATAAGGAAGATGTGGTCACACGGGCATAAGGCCTATGTGGTCGGCGGTGCCGTCCGCGATATGATACTTGGAAAGCGTCCCAAGGATTTCGACATCGCCACATCGGCAAGTCCAAAGCAGATACAGCGGCTTTTCTGGAACAGCAGGATCATAGGAAAAAGATTCCGCATAGTGCATCTTTTCTTTGCGTCAAAGATCATAGAAGTCACCACATTCCGCTCGGATGAGGAGAATTTTGAAGAGGGAAACAACAATATTTTCGGTACAATCGAACAGGATGCAAGACGCAGGGACTTTTCAATAAACGCGCTTTATTACAATCCCCTTGACGGGCATCTTCTCGATTTCAACAACGGCCTTGAAGATATAAGGAAGAAGGTTATAAGAAGCCTCATTCCTCTTTCCTATTCCTTTAAAGAGGATCCGGTCAGGATGATAAGGGCGGTGAAATACAGCTGTACCACCGGCTTCCGACTGAAATGGGATGTGAAGAGGGCATTGAAGAGGGATTCCTTCTGCCTTGAGCACGTATCAGTATCCCGCCTCACCGATGAGGCATTGAAAATATTCAATTCCGGCTGTTCTTACCAGATAATGCTTGCTCTTCACAAGTATAATCTGCTTCCTTTCATTCTTCCGGGGTTTGAAATGTACATAAAATACTCCAATGTGCTTTCGGCTTTACAGGAACTTGATGAGAAAGTCATGAGTGCGAAAAGCGGCGGTTCTTCTTTCACCCTTGCCGATATTATTCAGATCATAGCCCGCCCTGTACTGGTTTACGATGAATCCCGCATGAGCGTGAGCGAGCTTGGGCATGAGCTTTTCAGGCAGATCAAGGTGTTCGTTGCCCCTCTGACTCCTCCGAATTACGAGATTGAGAAGGCAGTTGACCTAATTCTCGCTCAGGACGGCTTTAAGACGGCTTCACTCCAGAAACGCAAGAACACACCGCCAAGGAAGAAGAGTGCCTCATCATCAGTCAGAAGCCAGCGTTATAAATACAAGAACCCAAGAAAGAAAAAGGATAATGCCAGATCCTCATCCATCCAGCCTGCCGATATCTCACAGGCATCTTCAAGTGCCGAAGCCCACGATCTTTAGCCCCATTCCTCGATTTCTATCGATACCTGGTGCACCATGATTCCGCCGTATTTCTCGATACAGTCTGCAATGTATTCCTGAAGTTCGCTCATTGTCTGTCCGATATAGTGTCTGAGGGGAACCTGAAGTGTCACGTTTATGTCGTATTCATTGTTCTTCAGTGCAGTTGTCCTGACCCGCTTGACTTTTATTACCTTGTCGTATTCGTCAATGCAGTGCTTGACCATCTGCATGAGGGTGTTTTCATTGATGGCGTCCTTGTCAGGGCGGCTGAACTCCGGACGGACAATTGTCTTCTCAAAGCTCTGCTTTTTCTTGAAAGGGATTCTCTTGCCGAAAAAAACCTTCATGCTGTCATAGACAATCTGAGGATAGTTGCGTGTTATTTCTATTGAAGGAACGGGTATGACATGCTTTCCTTCAGTATAGCGGATTCTCATCGCAGTCTCGATTTCCTCTTCGCTTGCAACCTCCTCGATATGAAAGACTTTGGTGACAGGAGGAAGGTTGAGACGCTGGGCGATCTTGTTGACCATTTTCTCGCTTGTGCCGATTATGAGGATTTTCTTGTATTTCTCCTTGAGCAGGGCTTCAATTACTTCCTCCCTGTGGGCATCATCATCAAAAACCGCGGTCTTCACGGCGACAAGGAAGTTGGGGTCTCTCTTTGCAGAATGGCCGGCAAGTATCTTGTCGCCTTTGATGAGGAGACCGTCATCTATGATCAGATCTATATGGTGTTTCTGTGCCACAAGCTTGCTGTGGTGGCTTTTTCCGGTTCCGGATCGTCCGACCAGAGCATAGACCTTCACACCATTGAGATGCGAGAATGCGAACTTGAATATTCTGTTCATCAGGTGAAATTATATTAAATGGGTTAATGTGAGTCAAATTCAAGTTTTAAGCTGAATCGGATCAGTCTTGCAAAAACAGGAAGAAGAACCGCACTGAGGTGGCAGCTATCTCACGGGTTATCGTAAAAATGTGTATAGAACAACGAGTCCGGGATAATGGTTGATTATGAAATTGTCCCGATGACAGTGCCGACATCATCCGGTTTTCCGATGAAGGATGCATCCCCCGGCAATGTCATAATGAGCTTCTCATCCTTCTGATGACAACCAGAGACAAGAAGTGGCATCCACAGCAATTCAGCTCCCGTCTTTCCTCCCTTAGACTTTCAGTGAGGAATATGAGGAGGGTCTGAAATGCACTATGGCCATTTTGACAACGAAAGACGGGAGTATGTGATTACACGAGTAGATACGCCGGCTTCCTGGACGAACTATCTTGGAAGTGAGGAGCTTTGTGCCGTCGTGAATCAGACGGCTGGAGGATACCTTTTTCATAAAAGCCCTGAGCACGGTCGGCTTACACGTTTCCGCGGCAACGCAATCCCGGCTGACCGCAGCGGGCATTATGTCTACCTTCGTGACGATGAAGATGGATCTTTCTGGACAATCTCATGGCAGCCTTGCGGAGTAAAGCCGGATGGCTACATCTGCCGTCATGGCCTTGGCTACAGCATCTACAGCTGTGAAAGAAATGGTCTTGCTGCCAGCCAGCGTCTCTGATCTTTGAATACAAACTACAAATACAATCTCATCTCTTATGACAAGACGACAAGACACGAGACTCAGCCATATCCTGATGTTGCAATCAGAGAGGGCATCTACAATGCTCTGATACACAATGACTGGTCGGCATGCCAGCCAATTACAATCAAGGTCTTTGACCTGAAGATGGAAATAAGCAACAGATCTGTTCTTCCGTCAGGCTGGAGAATGGAGAATCACGACTCGATGCATATCAATCCGCTCATCTCAAATGCCTCCAAATATGCGGGGTTTGTCGAGAAGTTCGGTACGGGTATTCCGAAAATGTTGAATGCCTGCAAGGCAGATGGAAATCCTGAACCTGAATGCAATGTCTATCAGAAAAGCATTTCTCTTGTCTTGAGACCATCTGAAAAATACATGCTGCTTGTTGAGCAAATTTATGGAACGCTGATGGGGTTCATCATAATGTAGATGTCGGGAAGGATGATGTGTTATTGTTCAAAGAATCATCAAAAAGGTTCTGAGATTCGGCGCAATGCAATACTTGATTTGATTAGGAGTAATCCATCCATAACTATTCCGGAAATCGCAATTATACAAAAGTTTCTACTCGCACAATTGAAAGAGATCTGGATTGGTTGAAGGATAGTGGAATCATCGCTAGGGAAGGATCTCGGTCAGATGGTCAGTGGGTTATTGTTGAATAGATAATTGCCTGACCCATCTTTGATCCCAAAATATCTTGAAGCGTCTGATATAACTGAGATAACTGAGATAACTGAGATAAGTGAGATATATAGCGGGTATTTGAGACATGATAGCACTAAAAATAATAGGATAGCTCAAGGTATGGGAAAGAAGCTGGTTATTGCCTTCGTGTAATTATAGAGTGACCATATTTTGACCAAGAAAAATGCTGAGACGGTAGAGATGGGAGATAAATATGAGATATATAGCGTGGCAAAGAGAACTGATAACACCATATATTGTGTATGAGACAATGGTATTATTGAGTACGAGTAGCTCTGAACCCTTCTTCTTGATCTTGTTACGTGATAGGTGACTGATTTTTCAGCTAGCCTGTATTTGATCCATTTCTGTGCAACTGACAATATCCCTGAATTGAATAATTGATTGCGGTTTTGAAGATTTGATTTGTAGTGGTATATTACATGCCTAGCTTTTGAATCGGCAAGATAAATCCGAGTTGTTCTGTAATCTTCTAGTAGATAATTTGCCGAATTTCTGGTATTGTTTATTTATGAAGTACTGCACGACATATGATATTGCTGAAAGCTGGAACGTTTCAGAGCGATCTGTGCGCAATTACTGTGCCCAGGGGCGTGTGGAAGGAGCTTATCGAGATGGCAGGGATTGGATGATTCCTGCAGGCGCAGCGAAACCGGATCGTAAACCAAGGACTGGCAAATTACCAGATACCCTGCTTGAACGGCTCATAGAAGAACAGGAGACAGGCCTCTCAGGAGGAATATATCATCGCCTGCAGATAGACTTGACATACAACTCGAATCATATCGAAGGCAGCCAGCTCACTCATGACCAGACCAGGTATATCTTTGAGACCAATACCATTGGTCTGAATACCTATTCCTCTATTAACGTTGATGACATTGTGGAGACTGTGAATCATTTCCGATGCGTGGATTATGTCATCAGGAATGCACGCCGACCATTGTCAGAGGCGATGATCAAGGGTCTTCATCACACACTGAAAGCTGGCAGTTCAGATAGCCGGAAACCTTGGTTTGCTGTTGGAGACTACAAGAGAATGGCAAATGAAGTTGGTGGCCAGGAAACAACCTTGCCAGAAGATGTTCCCTCAGTGATGAGAAAGCTGCTTGACATCTATAACTCTGCTGAAGTGAAAAACCTTGATGACCTTCTCGATTTTCATGTCTCTTTCGAGCGTATTCATCCATTCCAGGATGGTAACGGAAGAGTAGGCCGTCTAATATTGTTCAAGGAGTGTCTCCATTGGGATATAGTACCGTTTATAATCACAGATGACCTGAAGATGTTCTACTATAGGGGACTGCAGAATTGGAGTCATGAGAAAGGATGGTTACGTGATACAGTCCTCATGGCGCAGGACTATTTCAAGAAGGTGCTCAGTCGTTTTCAGATTAAATTTGCAGAATAAATACATGTACAGTCGGGTTCTATCCCTGATGTGGCATAACATGAACATGGCAGTAGCAGCTATTCGGTGAGCTGTCTGATGCCCAATCCGAGCCGTTTTCCAAAGAGCAAGGTTGTCTTGGATTACAATGGTGTTCCCTCTATCAAGATCGGTACGACACTTCAGACCATGAAAGGAGATTCTTTCCGTCAGTCTGTTCTGAGCCGTGGCAATCTTTCATGGGATGCCTACACGGTTGATAGTATCAGTGTAGAAGATCTGGATGAAGAAAGCTTCAGGATTTTCCGTGAGGAAGCTACAAAAGCCAACATGTTCTCAGGTGTCAATCTTGAAGACAGACTTTCAATCCTCAATGAACTTGAGCTGATAGAAGACGGAAAGCTCACAAGGGCAGCTGTCCTGCTTTCCCATGCAAAGGCGTACAAGGTATTTCCCGGTTCCTATGTCCAGATCGGACGTTTTGCCAGCGAAGCTGATCTCCTCTATCAGGGAACCGTGTATGGCTCCCAAGCCTACAACGACCTGATTGCCAATCCGGTGATCATCCGCTCAATGTCCCGGGCAGGTAAGCCTACGGATAACCCTGTCAGCGAGTCTCTGAATGGATGAATCAAGGAGGAGTTGTTCATCGACTTCCATCTGGAATATTCCGATGATGTGGAACAGACCATCAAGAACTATATAAGATACTACGACAACAGGAGACCTTCTTACAGTCTGGGTTATGTCACTGCCAACCACTTTTACAGGATGTTCATGGCAGGAGAGATTCCACACAAGGACACATTCAGCTCAAGAGAGCTCTCTGCCATTCCAAAGTTTGTTCGTAAAAAGATGGAGAGTGCTGCTGCAAAGCTGCGGGCGGAACAGGATGCCTGGCCATACTCATTCTTCAACAAAGGCACTGATAAAGATCCCAAGTCAATTGAAGAAGCCCTGGAAGTATTCAACGATGTTACAGATCTCAGAAAAAACAAATGAGTAAAAGTTTGTTCTCATTTTTGCAATACAGCATAACCCCTTGCATGACAACAAATTAAATTTCATTGTCTACTTTTAAAATATGAAAGAAAAATATAGCAATATCCGCTTTGACTTCATTGACAGAAACAGGGGGACTATCATAAAACGCAGATTCTAAAAAAGAGGTGTTTTATGAAAAAATTTATTACTCTGCTGCTGGTATCATTCCTCCTGATGACAAATGTTTTTGCCGGAGGATTTGCCGGGGTCAATGCCGGTCCTTCCTTTGACATCTATACGATGAAGTATGAAGGTATGAGCGAAAGAAGTGACACTTTTATGGACAGCGGTGTCGCTTTTGACCTTTACTCTACATTCTTTTTCGGTGAGAAAGAGAATATAGGTCTGGGAATAAAACTCGGAGCAGATGCGAATATCTCAACAAGTTATGACGGGCATGATGTTTCCAATGACTTTGCTGAAACAGATTTCACTCCGGCTGTGACCTTCCAGTACAGAATCGGACTTACGGACTCCATCGATCTCCTTCTCGGTGCCGGTCTTGAATATGCATACCATGGAAAAAGCTCATCCGGAGACGGCTATTTTGAGTCTTACAGCTTCCACAGTTTCGCTGTGAGTGCCAATACCGACTTTGCATTCAGATTTGGTCATTTCGGTATTCTTGCCGGTGTGAATCTCGGTGTGCCGTTCATGACTATTGTCAACTCATCATATGGCGGTCACTCGGACAGTATGAACATAGGCAAGCTTGGTGTTCAGGTTACACCTCATGCAGGTGTTTTCTACTGCTGGTGATTTTTTAGTAACCGATATTATCAGCATCGATGAGAAGGCTGCGGCATTTCATGCAGCCTTCTGTCATATATGCTCACATCAGCTTTCCTTTTTCCTGCTTTCCGCATATTGCTTAGGTGTTGTGCCCATATATTTGTCGAATACGCGGATGAAGGAGTTGCTTGATGAGAAACCCACTTCGCTTGCAAGCTGGGTTATCCTTATCTCCGGATTCTCATCAATTATTCTCTGGGCCTCGTTTATCCTGAAACGGTTGAGATAGTTCTTGAAATTCTCCCCGCTCAGACGGTTGAACACTTCAGAACAGTATTTGGGACTCAGGTTGAATTCTTCAGACAGGTCGATCAGCTGGATGTTCTCGCTATAATGGGCCTGAATATACTTTTTCATCTCATCTACAAGATAGTCGTAACGTTCGGCATTTTCCCTGTTCTTCCTTTCTATGTAATCCGAAAGCAGCGCCCTCAGCTCCCTGATCGCCACAGCCGGTTTCTGGTTGTCCCTGAGGGCTTTCCAGTTCACATAACCGTCACTGTCTTCCTTCATTTCCTGGAATATCCTCATGATTGTGGATACGAGTGCGGATGAGAAGCGCTCGAATTCCTTTTCCGTGAGTATCCTTTCGGGAGCTGTATTGTCTTTTACTATCGCATCGAAAATGTCAAGGGTGTTCACTGACGCACTCAGTGCGGCATTGATCAGCTTCCTCTCCTCGCTGATCGGGTAGTGCATCAGACCGGTGCTGTCGCTTATGTCATCTTCAGTCATGATGATCTTATCCTGAAGAATATAGCGGCAGTCCATGATGTTAAGTGCATTCTGATACAGTCCCTTTATACCCGTCCAGCCTTCACACGGTCTGGTGATCGCAGCCTGAAGTCCCGCTTCAGCATCGATTGCCGTGAATTCCTTCAGTGTTCTGTACAGCGTGCTGTAACATTCCTCCTCGTTTCCCGATTTGTAGATAAGCACGGAAAAACCGCTGTCGGTTATGATGAAGTGCAGGTGCTTTACTTTTCTCGCCATCGAGTTGAAAGTGAGATTCACTGTCGCCTGCCTGCTGTCCGGAAGACTGTCAGATGAGAGAATGCTCAGGCAGAAGAAGGCTGAAATGTCATCTTCCGCGCGGTACAGCGAATCCTGACCTCTGAGATATGAACGGTATTTCTGTATGTCGGTCGCATTCTGAAGTTCCAGGCTCATTGTTATGAGTTTCTTCGAAATCTGATCGGCTTCCTGGCATTTTGCGATTATGGTGTCAAACTCATTCCCGCTTGTTTCCTTTTCATCCGCACTTGCAATGGTTTCGTATGCCTCCTTCACGGGTTTGTACAGCCTGCCTGAAACCTTCAGGAAGACAAAAAGGCATGTAAGTATGATGCACGGTATGAAAATCAGCATGAAAATGAACGGAGAGATCATTGTTGTGCTGTGGCCATAGACAGCACTGAAGTCAAAATATGAATAGCTTTCCTTTCTCAGTGACATGTTGTCCACAGTCAGCCTCCCGTCCTGCAGCATATGGAGGCTGAGATTTCCCAGTTTTTTCTCAACCTGCTCGAAAGGAGTGTAGATACGTCCGCTTGAAGTGTCGATGAAGGCATACTGTATGCCGCTTTCAAGCGGGAAAGAAAGATAGGACAGCGAGATCGTGCAGTAGAAGATGAGTGTCTTTTCGCCCAGATAGCGTTTTGCAGACAGAAGAAGTGTTGAATAGTCGGGTGTGACAGATACCGATGCGTCATCATCGGGAAGACTTCTCAGTCCCGGAGTGACATAAGAGAGAAAATCTTTCTTGCTGTATGTACCGCCGGATGTTATGACGAAGGAATCCCTGTCATCGCTCGTTATGGCGATATTGAAGGTGTCGGAATTGAAAACCGGCGATCTCCTGACAAGTTCCTGATATGAAAGAAGCCCCTGATAATAGTAGTCCGAGCTTCCAACATCTGAATAAAGCCAGTCGAGGACACATTCGCAGGTTGAAAGGTAGTCGATTGTATTGCTGATTTCCCTTATGCGCGATGAAATCATGTATGACGAGACATCTTCCAGAGATTCATTTGCATGCATTGTCGATGTCACTATATTCCTTTCGGCCAGGAAGCCTGCTGTTATGGCGATGGCTGAAACAAGAATAGCCGTAGCTATGAAAACCGAACTGAGCTGTGCATGGTAAGTCTTTAGTCTCCCTTTCTCTCGCATTCCTTAATTCTATACTGAGGCGTGAAAGTTTTCAAACGTGAAAATCATATGCGGAAAAATGGAAAAAATTCCGGTTTGTTCCGAAATTTCCATTTCTCGAGAATTTTGCAGATCATCTGAAAATTGATGATTTTGTTATCAGAAAAGTGGCTTTAAGCTGGAAACACACATGAGGAGGTAAGAATGAGTCTGAGAAAATCGAATCAGGAAATCCAGCTTAAGGCCCACAAGAGTCTGAACAAGCGTTTCCTCTCCTGCTGGCAGCTTCTCATACTGCTGGCACCGGGACTCATATGGTATCTTATGTTCTGCTATAAACCGATGATCGGTCTGCGGATGGCTTTCTATGACTACAATATTTTCCGTGGTTTTGAAGGAAGCACATTTGTCGGTTTTGAGAACTTCAAGATTTACATGCAGGGGCCGGATTTCTGGAGAACCATCAAGAATACGCTCATGATTGCAATCTGGCAGATGGTCATCTGCTTCCCGGCACCGATCCTGCTTGCAATCATAGTAACGGAAATGAAAGGCAAGGTGATCAAGAAAACGCTGCAGACAGCAACGTTCCTGCCGTACTTCATCTCAACTGTCGTTGTCTGCGGTATGGTCGTCAACTTCCTTTCTCCCTCAACGGGAATCATCAACAAGTTCATCGAGCTTTTCGGAGGAGATGCCACATACTTCATGGTTTATCCCCAGTATTTCAGACCGATATATACAATAATGACGCTGTGGCAGACTGCTGGCTTCAATGCTGTTGTATATATCGCTGCACTGATGGGCATCGATCCGGAACTGTATGAAGCGGCTCTTGTCGACGGTGCCGGACGTTTCCAGAGAATATGGCATATCACGCTTCCGGGCATCATCCCGACAGTCGTTACGATGTTCGTCATGAATATCGGCAAGATGGTCAAGGTCGGCTATGAGTCAATCCTCCTGCTGTATCAGCCTTCAACATACTCGACAGCGGATGTCATCAGCACATACTCCTTCCGTATGGGTATCCAGAACGGAGATTACGGCATTGCAACGGCGGCAGGCCTCTTCGAGGCTGTAATTGCACTCATCCTTGTTGTCTTTGCCAACAAGCTGTCCAAGCGTCTGACAGAGACGTCATTGTGGTAAGCAAAGGAGGTCTGAATAAATGAAACATGCAGTAAATACAAAAGACAAAGGCGGGTCAATCGCCAAAATCGAAAGCAGGGGAGAGAAAATATTCGATATCTCGGTGAAGATACTCGGCGTAGTCCTCATCTTCCTCTGTCTTTATCCGATATATTACGTATTCATTGCTTCCATCAGCCGCCCTCTGTATGTTGAGAACGGACAGGTTATGTTCACACCCGTCCTCGCAACACTGGAAAGCTACAGGGAGGCATTCCAGACACCGTGGCTGTGGACCAGCTTCGGCAACTCCATTTTCTATACATTGTGCGGTGTCATGGTCAATATGTTCTTTTCCACCACGATGGCATATGCGCTTTCAAGGCCAAGGCTCATCTTCAGGAAATTCTTCACGCTGCTTGCCGTTTTCACCATGTGGTTCAGTGCAGGCATCATACCGATGTACATGACGTTCAGGGATTTCGATCTCCTAGACACGAGAATCGCCATCATATTCGGCTTCTCGATCAGCACGTACAATATGATCATCCTGAAGAGTTTCTTCGAACAGGTGCCTGCATCACTGGAGGAAGCGGCATTCATAGACGGTGCAAGTGATTTCAGGATCTTCGCCCAGGTCTATCTGCCGCTGTCAAAGCCGTCATTGGCTACAGTTGCGCTTTTCTATGCAGTCAACAGATGGAACGGATATTTCTGGCCGATGAACCTGCTGACAAGCGATGAGAAAGTGCCTCTTCAGGTTCTTCTCAAGAAGCTTCTTGTCGACAGAACGGCAAATGAGATGGAAAGCGCCATCATCACGGCACAGTCCCTCACATCCCAGACAACGGTCATTTATGCACTCATCATCCTTGCTATCATTCCGATGGCGATTGCATATCCGTTCATACAGAAGTATTTCAAGTCAGGTATCACGCTTGGCGCTAACAAAGGTTAATTTTTAAAAGGAGATAAAACATGAAAAAAGCATTGATTGTACTTTTTGCTCTTTTTGCATGTGCCTTGCCCCTTATGGCAGGCGGCAGCGGCGAGACGACAACATCTGCATCGGTGGCAGAAGCAAGACCGACGCTGAATGAAGATGGAACTTTCCACCTTCCGATTACAGATGAGAAGACCACATTCACAATCTTCCTCAATTTCAACAACATGCCGTTTGACCCGAACTGGGCTGTCTGGCAGGAACTTGAGAAACGCACAAACATCCGTTTTGAAAGTGTCATAAGCCAGTCAAACTCCAATGAGGATGAGGCATTCAACCTGATGCTCAGCTCCGGCAACCTCGCTGATGTCATCGGTTATGTAAGTGCTGCAGATCTTGAGTCTCTCGGCCGTGACGGCGGTCTTATTCCTCTCAATGACCTCATTGATGAGTATGCACCTCATATCAAGGCTCTGATGGAAGAGGATCCTGCATTTGCCCAGTATGCGACAAGTACGGACGGAAACATTTACTTCATTCCAAAAAACCAGACAATGAACAATGCCGAGTTCTGGTTCATCCGCCAGGACTGGCTTGACAAGCTCGGTCTTGAGGTCCCGACAACAGTTGATGAGCTTTATGAAGTTCTCACGGCATTCCGCAATGAGGATCCCAACGGGAACGGACTCAAGGACGAAATTCCTCTCTTCGACCGTGCCGGCTGGAAGATGCCTGATGAATACCTTTACCTCTGGGATACTTCAATTGAGTTCTATGTACGTGATGGAAAGGTCACATACGAACCTCTTGAAGAGAACTTCAAGACAGGTGTGCGCAATCTCGTGAAGTGGTATCAGGAAGGGCTTATTGATCCTGAAATCTTCACACGCGGACCGAAGGGAAGAGATACTCTTCTTGCAGCAAACCTCGGAGGTATGACACATGACTGGATCAGTGCCGTTGACTACAACACGAAACTTACTTCCGATATTCCCGGCTTCAAGATGGTCGGTATCGCTCCTCCTGCAGACCAGAACGGTGTAGTGAAGGAGAGAACAATGAGATATCCTGGTGTCGGCTGGGGAATTTCATCACAGTGTGAAGATCCTGTCACCGTGATCAAGTTCATGGATTATCTCTTCACGGAAGAAGGCAGCAACCTCATGAACTGGGGTATCGAAGGTGTCAGCTATTATGTTGACGAGGACGGTCAGAAACAGTTCTATGATACAGTTCTCAACAGCGATCAGACTCCTGTCGGATACCTGAGAAGCATAGGCGCTCTGTACAGAGTCGGTATGAACCAGACAGGTGAGTACGAGATTGTTTCCACAAACGATGAAGGAAGAGCTGTCATTGAGCTTTATGAAGCACATCCTGAATGGTATGACCAGAGCCAGCCTCCGTTTGCTGACGGTGAGCTAGACATGAAGTACTTCCCTGAAGATGAGACGAGGTACGAGAGAATCATGGGCCAGATCCAGCCGTATGTGGAAGAGAAGCTTCAGAGCTGGATTCTCGGAACAAGCAACTTCGATGCCGATTATGATGCTTTCATCAAGGAACTTCACACCCGCGGTATCGATGAGGCTATCGAGATCAACCAGAGAGCTTACGATTTCTATATCGAAAGCAGTCAGAATATCTGACAATAATATCAGACGGAAAAGAGGGGTGCTCAGGCGCCCCTCCCTGTGAGGAGGACAATATGGGAAGGAAAAAGAACCTGATTTATGTATTTGCAGATCAGTGGCGCTATCATGCAATGGGCTGCAGCGGGGAGGATCACGTCAATACTCCTGCGATGGATGAGTTCGCCAGTGACAGCGTTTTCTGCAATAACGCTCTTTCAACTTACCCATTGTGTTCTCCTCACAGAGCCGCATTGCTGACGGGAAAGAATCCGCTGTCTCTCGGCATGTGGACAAATTGCAAGATAGGTCTTAATGAGAATGTGATGCTCTATCCTCAGGAGGTGGCGATATCCGATGTGCTTCATGAGGAAGGCTATCTGACAGGATATGTGGGCAAGTGGCATCTTGATGCAAGCGAGATGAATTTTTTTCCGTCCCCTGAATCAGGTGCCGTGGAATGGGATGCCTACACTCCGCCCGGAGAAAGACGGCATAATTTTGACTACTGGTATTCATATGGTGCGATGAACAGTCACATGCATCCTCATTACTGGCACGACAGCAGCAGAATGATAAACATAAACCGGTGGTCCGCCGAACATGATACGGATGTTTTCATAAAATATCTTGAAAGCGTGAAGGGAGAGGATCGTCCGGTTCTCGCATTCCTTTCATGGAATCCTCCCCATCCCCCCTATACCGATATAGACGACAGAAGAAAGGCGCTTTACACGGAAGATCATGCATTCCGTCCAAATGTGCCTGAAGCGTGGAGAAGTGATAAGGATTATCTTGAGAAACGGCATGATTATTTTGCAGCAGTTGCAGGACTCGACGAGCAGTTCGCACGTCTTGTCACTTATTTGAAGGACAGCGGAATGTATGACAATTCCATCATTGTCCTTTCAGGTGACCATGGGGATATGATGGGTTCTCATGGCCTGTACGGAAAGAATGTATGGTATGAGGAGTCTCTGAGGATTCCTCTTGTGATCCACGATCCGGATTTAGGCAGCGGATGCAGCAACTCAATCATAATGAGCGAGGATCAGATGCCGACGCTTCTTGATCTCATGGGAGTGAAGATCCCTTCCACTGTGAACGGGATAAGTCATGCATCCTCTCTTCTCTCGCAGCAGAGCGGCAGAGAGTATTCATATCATATGATGATACCCGGAATGCCAGAGCAGGTGATGCCTTACAGAAAGAGGGGTCTTGATAACCGCTGCTTCGGCTGGAGATGCATCAGGACGGGCAGACAGAAGTATGTCATCGACAGCGGCACTGTTCCCGGTTCTGAAGTGAAAAGGTATCTTTATGACCTTGAAAAAGATCCTTATGAGATGAATCCGCTTGAGCTGTCTTCCTCTGATGTGCAGGCTCAGCATTTTGATTCGCTTATAAAAGAGAACAAGAGTCTTCATAACGATATTTTCCTTATATGACGGAGTGAGAAATGATTGATTTTGAATCTTTGCCGGAGTTTTCTGCCACTGATCTGTCCTGTGCAGTGAAAAATGCGCTTGCAGTGAATAAAAGCTGTCTGCCTGAATATACTGATAAATTCAAGTACAGTCACAGCGAGAATGGGATTTATCCCGCAACGGAGAATGTTGAATGGACAACAGGCTTCTGGACAGGGGAGCTATGGCTCTCCTATGAACTTTCACATGATGAGGCTTTCATGGATGCCGCAATGAAGCAGGTGGATTCATTCTATGAGAGAATAGAAAAGAAAATCGATGTAAATCATCATGACATGGGTTTTCTCTATTCTCCTTCCTGCGTGGCAGCCTACAAGCTTACCGGAAGTGAAAAAGCCAGAAAAGCGGCTCTCATGGCCGCTGACAATCTTGTCTCACGCTTTCAGGAGAAAGGAAGCTTCATTCAGGCCTGGGGAGATCTCGGAGATCCCCGGGAATACCGTCTGATCATTGACTGCCTTCTCAATCTTCCTCTTCTTTTCTGGGC
>CASDXQ010000010.1 GCA_949285145.1 uncultured Spirochaetales bacterium
TGGATATGATCTAAGCTTAGCATGCTTTGCTGATTCAAATGAAATTTGGTAAAGGTTGTTGCAACATGCGCTTATTTGTTGCATCAAGAATTACTATCTGCATGGTGTGAATTATTGAGTAAAATCGTTATCCCTGCTAGACTCAGAAGCGGTAAATTTTTCAATTGAAGGTATGTTGCAGTGTTAAAGCGTTTTTCACAAATCACACTTTTTCTGATACTTGCAGTCTCTCTCTCTCTTGCCGCAGACAATCAGGTGGTCACAAGTTCGCGTCTTGCCCTGATCTCCGAAAGCGGCAGTGCGGACATGGTTCATACATGGCAGAATTACAGCGGGCAGCTGGGTTATACGGCATCTTCGTCAGACACGGATTATGACCATGTCCTCCGTATGCGCCTTTTTCAGGCTCGCAGTGACATAAACTATCCTGTGACTGTCGGAGATGTCTATTCGCTGTCTTACATCTACAACAATACTGTTGTCACAGTCCCTGTTTCAATCTCTCACTCCGGAAGTTTTTCCATCCCGAACATCGGCTCTTTCTCATGGAAGGAAAAAACTTACAATGAGCTGAAAAACGAAGTGGAGAATGCTGTGACAGCCAGGTATCCGTTCTCCAACCCCGAGTTTGAGATCACGGCAACAGGTTCCTTCAGCGTGAGGATATCAGGACTTGTCTCTTCCAGCCAGAGAGTCCCGGCATGGGGTTTGTCAAGGCTTTCAGATCTTATCCCGTATGCATCTGATAATGCATCAACACGCTCTGTCAGCATAATCAGCAGTGACGGCACATCTCATTCATATGATCTGTTTGCCGCACTCATGGAAGGAGACGAGTCGGACAATCCGCTTCTCCGTCCTGATGATCATGTCATTTTCAATATGCGCGGGGCCATGGTTCTTGTAAATGGCTGTGTGATGCGTAGCGGATCTTATCAGATATCAGAGGAAACGACGCTGGATGTATTCATCGAAAGATATGCGCTTGGGTTTTCAAATCAGGCTGATCTGTCAGCGGTATCCGTCACACGCTATGAAAACGGAAACTACAGGGAAATCAAGGTGGAGGATCTTTCAGCTTTCGTCCTGCAGGACGGAGATATGATTGATGTCAAGTCAGTTGAGGTTCCTGTCGGTTCTGTAACCCTGCATGGAGCACTTCTTTCAGACAGGACATCTTCAGGTTCATTTTCTGTCCAGGGGCAGGTAAGCAGCCAGTATTTCTACCGCTTCATCATCGGAGACACTGTAGAGGACATGCTTGTGGAGATGAGCCCTTATTTCACCTCATCATCGGATCTTGACGGGTGTTATCTCACCAGGGACGGAAAAAATTATCCGATTTCATTCCGCAGCGTGCTTTATGGAGAAGACCCGGACGGAGATATCATCCTCCAGAACGGCGACAGCTTCACCGTTCCTTTCAGCAATCAGGTTGTTACCGTAAACGGGGCTGTCAACAATCCGGGCACGTATGCTTATGTTCCGGGAAAGGATGTCTCATATTACGTGAATCTTGCAGGAGGACTTGCAAGCAGTGCGAAGGGACTTGAGAAATATACTCTTTACAACAGCTATGGTGAGAAAATCGACAGGAATTCTCCTATAAGCGCGGAAACGACAATAGAGATGGATAAATCTACTTTCTCCCAGGATCTTGCGATTGCCGTTTCCGTGATCGGAGTTGTAAGCACGATTACTACAATAATCCTTAATTGCCTTGACATTGCCGGCAGATGACGGGAGGACAGCGGATGGATAATTCAGTACATAACAGGCCACAGGATGATGAGATAGAAATCTCTCTTTACGATATAGCCGTAGCAGTCTTCAGAAAAAAAATCATGATCTGCATCTTTATCATTGTATCTCTTGCCGCAGCTATATTATATCTCAGTGTTGCAGATCCTGTTTATGAAGCGAAAGCCACAGTCATGGTTTCTTCTCTTTCCGGTGAGGGAAGCGATATTTCCAGTCTTCTGTCAGGTTTTGCCGGCGGCGGTTCTGCAGATATCGCGACTGAAGTTGCGCTGCTTACAAGCCGGACGACAATGGAGAATGCTCTTTCTTCTCTTGATCTGAGCCGTTATACCGATCCTGAAGGAGTGAAATACAGCGAGCTGGAATTCCCGATAAAGGCTGAGAACCTTATACGGGGAAACAAGGTCAGTGTGTCATCCGTATCTGACACCAACATAGTAAGTATTACGGTGCAGGACACAAATCCCCGGTTTGCCGCCGATCTTGCCAATGCTGTTGCGCTTGCCTTCAACAAAGTTCTCACCGGTTTTGCGAAGGGTGGCTCGGAGGCTTCCATAGATTTTGTTGAATCACAGATTCCTGTCGTGCAGGAACAGCTTGTCCAGGCAAGCCGCCAGCTTGCGGATTTCCAGAAAGACAACGATGTTCTGCTGACCACACAGGAAAGTCAGATCAGTCTGCTGCGCTATAATTATCTTTCCAGCAGGAAAGCGCCGCTGGAACTTGAATGCGGTGAGGCTGATGCGATTCTCTCCGCTGCTACATCTGCGCCTACATATGATGATGTGGTTTCCATGGAACCCGTGAAGTCTCTTGCTGACGAAATATCAGCAATACAGAGAGAGCTTCTGAGCTATGATCTCCTGGCGGTTTCCACCGCGGCAGGAAATACTGGCGGAATCACCTCCGTGCTCACTGCCAGCCAGCAGAACCGTTACTTCACGCTTTCAAACAGACTTGTATCAATACAGACGCAGATCGAACAGATTGCCGCATCTGTGCCGCAAAGCGGTTTCAGCGCACAGGATGCCGCAATGTACTCAGGTGCTGTCACACAGAAACTGTTTGCCGAAAAAGAGATTGCACTGATCAGCGAAATGATGGCAGTTGAGAATGCGTCGCTTGAATCCATTCCTGAGCTTGAGATGCAGCTTGCTGCTCTTACCAGCAACGTCGAGGTTTATCAGACAATGGTTGTCTCACTCATGCAGATGCAGCAGGAGGCCCAGCTCCGCGATGCGGCCATCAGCGATAACGTCACCTTGATTGACAATGCGCTTGTTCCTGAATTGCCGGTAAGTCCGAACAAGCTTGTCGTTCTTGCAGTCGCGTTCTTCCTCGGAGCTTTTGCCGGTGTCGCTCTTGCTCTTGTCATGGAACTGAGCGACAAATCGATTTTCTCCAGCGACGATTTGAGAAAAGCCTTGCCTGATGATGTTCCCTTCCTTGGCTGGATACCAATGCTGAAGGTTCAGAAAAAATCCAGATATGTGAAAAATGTCGTGTATTCCAACCCGAACAGTTATGAGAGCGAGAAATACAAGCTTATCGCTTCAAATATAGTGTTCGGCAGAAACAGCAGAAACCGTGTCATGACTGTCTGCTCGACTGAGAAGAATGAAGGCAAGACTTCAGTCATGGCCAATATAGCGATAGCCCTCACCCAGAACGGATATAAAGTCATTCTTGTGGACGGTGATCTCAGAATGCCGAGCTGCGAACAGTTTTTCAATCTTGAGCATCAGGAAAGAGGACTGGTCGACATACTCATGAATGAAGAACCTCTTGATAACTGTATTGTGCTGCCTATCCCTGAGGTCGATATGCTCAATCTGCTTCCATGCGGTACAAAGCCTGCGATACCTTCAATGGTTTATGCTTCTGACAAGTTTCCACGTGTGATTGAAGAGCTCAAACACCGTTATGATATTATCATTTTCGATGCTCCTCCTCTTGCTTATGCCTCAGAACTTCTTGCCCTCACGAAGCTTGCTCCCGAAGTGATCATAGTCACCCGTGCCGGTGTGACAAACAAATATGTACTCGGTGATATGATAGACAATTTCAAGGCGGCGGGAGCTACTGTGATAGGTGCATGTCTGAATGCAGTCATTGCGTCTCACGGCAAGTCGAAAGGCTATGGCAGCTACAGCTATTCGTATGCGGACAAAAATCCTGAAGCCATGGCTTCTGTCATGAAGAGGGTGCCTCTTTTCAGTTCAAGAAAGATGTATTACAGAAAACGTTACAGACGTGACGAGAAATTCAGGGGAAAGAAAGAGAATATGAAGAAAAACAGACCGATGCATCCTTATAACCCGGAGCTTGATCTGGATATGTGAGTGTACATGATATTAGCCTGCAATGCCGCAGGCTAATATACGTTATAAGGTATGAATTTGCAAAAATTCATTTAAAAAGCTTTACATACCTCCGCTTTGCTGATATTCTCCAGACTTAGGAGCCTGGATTATGGAAAAATTAAATGATTCCTTTTTGATTCTTCTTGACCACAGGCTCATTGTTTTCTGACAGAATCCCTTTTCAGGGATTTTTTTTTAGCTTTACGGGAGAAGGAAATGAGTGATAACGTATTTGCCGGACGTTCGTTGACAGTAATTGAGGATTTCTCGATTGATGAGAGAAGATATTTTTTCAAGAAAGTCCATGAACTGAAAAAAGCGATTCTTTCAGATGATCGGAAGAAAATGGATGAGTTCAGGATAAATGATCCTGATTTCGGTATTTATGAAGTTTTTCTTGAAGACAGTACGAGAACAAAGGAAAGTTTCCGCAATGCTGCAAAGTTCCATCATGCAAAGGTGAGCGAACTGATCTGTTCCTCTTCATCAATCAATAAAGGGGAAAGTTATGCCGACACTTTCAACATGCTTTCCGGATATGACAATGCGATTTTTATCGTACGCAGTAAAGTTGAAGGTCTGTGCCGCTACCTGGATGAACAGAGCAGGGCTTATCAGCAGAGGAACAATCTGAAACTGAAAAGGGCATTCATCAATGCCGGTGACGGAAAACATGAACATCCTACGCAGGAACTTCTGGATGAATTCACCTTCCTTGAAGACAACAATATGGATTTCTCTTCCCTGCATGTGGCTCTTGTAGGTGATCTTTATCATGGCCGCACAGTGCATTCAAAAGCTGACGGACTTAAGGTTTTCGACAAGGTGAAGGTTGATCTTATCGCACCGGCAGAACTTGCGATGCCGGACAGCTATGTGGAGAAAATGAAGGAAAATGGCTTTGAAGTCAGAATCTTCCCGTCAATCGAGGAGTATCTCAGATGCGGAGAAATTGCATGCAAGTGGTATTTCACACGCCCGCAGCTCGAGAGAATGGGAGAGCGTATCCTTCAGAAACAGGATGAACTGAGAAAAAGCATCACTTTCAGAAAAGAATTCATGCCTTTGCTGAAAGAAGGCACGAAATTCTATCATCCGCTTCCGCGTCATAAAGAACATCCCACAATACCGACATTCCTTGATAACACACCGCTCAATGCATGGGAAAGACAGGCAATCAACGGCATGTACTGCAGAATGGTTCTTCTTTCTCTTATCGCAGGGAAGATCGGAAGCGATTACACAGGAAAGATGAAGGATGATGTGGAAAATGCCTTGAAACAGGAGGAATATATTGTCAGCGTGGATCTGTCATCACGTCCTTCAGACGGAAAAGTCAAGAATTATTCCGAGGGAGTTCATCCTATCGACAACGGAATTGTAATTGATCATATCTGCAAGGGTGACAGTCCTTCTGAGATCAGGGAGCATATGAGGCTGATTTCTTCTGTCCTCGGTGTGGATGAAGGCCGTGGCGGAGAGTGGATAAGCCGTGGTGCGGACGGTTCTTTCAAAGGTATAATATTCCGTCCGGGCGAATACAACCTTTCAAGAAAGGATCTGAAGAGACTTGCGGCTGTAGCCCCGCATTGTACGCTGAATATAATAAAAGACGGAAAGGTAATTGAGAAATTCAGGACGCACATGCCTCCGAGGATCTATAATTTCGATGATCTGTGCTGCGCGAATGAAGCATGCATCTCTCATCCGGGTCAGGGGGAGGGTGTAAGTTCCATGTTCATCCGTACCCAGGACGGACATTATGCCTGTGCTTACTGCGGCCGTTTCCATACATATAAGGAAATATGGAAACGCGGGGGTAGAAACTGAGTGCTTCATCAGGTAAGCTTATACAAAAGAAAGAAAACAGGAGTATTGCATGAAGACTATAGAAGAAATTACGAAGTATTATGGTCCGCAGCTTGCAAAGGCTGCTTTTGAACTCGGAGCGATCCGCCTTTCTCCCAGAGATCCTTTTACATGGGCAAGCGGTTACAGAATGCCGATTTACAATGATAACAGGCAGTTTCTTGCAAAAGCAGGTTACAGAGCTCTTATCTGCGATGCTTTCACGGATATGCTTGAAGCGCTCGCTTTCGATCCGAAGAATATCGCGGGAACTGCAACTGCAGGTATTCCTCATGCTACAACTCTGGCAGACAGACTCCAGAAACCGCTTTCCTATGTGCGCAGCTCATCAAAAGATCACGGACTTGGTCACCAGATCGAGGGACTTGGAAAGGATGGAAGCTATCATGGCGAGAGCGTCTGTCTGATAGAAGATCTCATCAGCACGGGCAAGAGTTCCATAGCCGCAGTGAAGGCCATTGTCGAAGCCGGCGGAAACGTTCCCTGCTGCCTTGCAATTTTCACATACGGGCTTGATGCAGCAGCAGAGGCATTCAAGGCTCTTGATCCGGCATGCGAAGCTTACACAATTCTCAGCTACCCCGTGATGATAAAAACTGCAGTCGAAGTGGGTTATGTAAGTCAGGAGGAAGCAGATATGCTCCATTCATGGAGGGAAGACCCGTTCGGCTGGGGTGAGAAAAACGGATTCAGGAAGGTGGAAAGATGAGCTATGTTGATTATCTGAGAGAAAGCGCCTCCTTTGCGGGAAATGTCACATGCATGGGACTTGATCCGGTTCTGGAAGTTCTTCCCGGCGAAGGAAATTTCCGCGACAGGGTGAACTGTTTTTTTGAGAAGCTTTTCAGAAGAATGAAGATGGAAGGTGTCTCTCCTGCAGCATTCAAGCCAAATATAGGTTATTACGTCATCAATGACAGAGCAAGAGACGAGGATTTCTCAGGTTCACTGGCACTCTCTGATGTGCTTGACATGCTTGATTCATTTTTCCCTTCAATTCCTGTCATTCTTGACAGCAAGAGAGGGGATATAGCGAAGAGCAGCCTTAACTATGCGCATGAGGCTTTTGATGTATGGTCAGCTGATGCCGTGACTATTTCGCCGTATATGGGAAGCGACTCCGTACTTCCGTTCGCTTTCGAGGACAAAGGTGTCTATATTCTCAATAGGACAAGCAATCCGGGCGGCAGGGATCTTCAGAATACATTGACGATAGACAAGGTAGAAGACAGGGATGTCTATCCGCTTTACATTGCGGTTGCCCATCACATCGCGTTCTGGGCAAATGAGCATCCCGGTATCGGAGCTGTTGTAGGAGCAACCAACATGGATGAGCTTAAGGATATTGTCCGCTATTATGCCAATAAGGATATTCCTGCACTCATACCGGGTGTCGGCAGTCAGGGTGGCAGTGCAACTGATGTCATGAATGCGCTCAGAGGCGCAGATTATGATGTACGTCTTGCCCGTATCAACTCATCAAGCGGCCTTACCCACCCGTGGAAAAAGGGTCCATGTCCTGAAGACTGGCTTGAGATGTGCATGAAGAATATAAAGAGTTTGATTGAAGAAACAAGGATATAAGATGACAGACAGAATTGCCAGACTTGTAAAAGCACATAACAGAAGGGAAGTATTTCTGACTACTGTCAGCGGAGTTGCTTCCACGAAGAAGGAGATGATTTCATATTTTGATTCATCGACCTGTATTGATGTGATTACGACAAAAAGCTTTCAGGTTGTGCCCAACAGCGGCAACAGGGAACCTGTGATCTGCTGTCTCGGAGACGGCAATTTCGGCAATTCCGTCGGTCTGAGAAATCCCGGCATGGAAGCTGTGCTTCCCGAGCTTGAAGAGCTGAGGAGAAAAGGCCTTTCAAAGCTTCTAAATGTTTCCGTAAGCGCATCCAGTGCGGAAGATTTTATCACCCTCATAAAGGCTTTCGACCACGTCGCTGATTCAATCGAGCTGAATTTCTCATGTCCTCATGCCGCATCTGGCTACGGTGCCAGCATTGGAAGCGATATCTGCATTGCAACTGATTATGTCAGGGCGATAAGAAAGGCTTATCCTGAACAGAAAAGCGCGCTTCTGATCAAGCTCACTCCGAATGTTGGGAATATAGGGGAGATTGCCGCATCTGTAATGTCTGCAGGCGCTGACGGTATTGTCGCGATAAATACGGTCGGACCGAAACTTTACATTGAACCGCATTCTGGAAAGCCTGTCCTCAACAACAAACTCGGCGGAAAAGGAGGGGCATCCGGACGCTGGATCAATGAGAGGGCGCTTGAATGTGTGCGGGAGATAAGAAATGCTGTAGGTGACAATGCCGTAATTATCGGCATGGGTGGTGTGAGTACATCTTCTGATGTGGCTGCAATGATCGATGCCGGTGCAGATGCTGTGGGTATCGGCTCTGCGCTGGGAACGGTGCGTCAGCAGGACTGGCCGGCTTATCTTGAAACACTCAAGAGGGAAGCCGGGGAGCGGAACGGCGATACAAGCAGCCGGTTCCTCATAAGCGAAAACCGTATGGCCTACAGAGAACATACAGTCACAAAACTTACGGTTCATACGCCCGAGATGCTGCTTATCGAGCTGGACGGAGAACTTGACTGCAAGGCAGGTCAGTTTGCTTTCCTCTTTGTTCCGGGACTGGGTGAGAAACCGTTCTCAGTTGCCCATAACAAACCGCTTACATTCCTCATAAGAAAGCGGGGTTATTTCACAAGCGGGCTTTTCAGTCTGAAAACCGGCGATAAAGTCTACACCCGTTCCCTTTATGGCAGTCCGCTTGAGATGCCGCAAAGTGAGAATGCGCTTTTCATTGCAGGAGGAAGCGGAGTCGCCGTACTTCCGTCTCTGTGCCGCATGGCAGAAGGCCGGCACACTTCAATTTCCGTACTTGTCGGTACTTCGGCATCATCTTCCATCGGAGTTGACGGCAAGGCGCTGTTTGAAGACTATTTCATGGAAAAAGCAGGGGAATATAAGGTCGTTTCCGATGATGGAAAGGTCGGCCGTGTCCTTGATTATCTTCCAGCCGCGGTTGAAGGAAAGAAAGACCTGAAGGTCTATATTGTCGGTCCGGAGAAATTCATGGCCATAGCAACAGAGAAGCTCATCTCTCTCGGATTGAATGAGTGTGACATCTTCCTCTCCCTTGAGAGAAGCACTCTGTGCGGAATAGGACTTTGCGGCGAATGTGTATGCGGTGACCGCCTGACATGCCAGTGGGGTACATTCCAGCCATATGAATACATTCTTGAAAATGCACCGGAGCTTCTGAAATAATGATTGACTTTCATGTACACCTGAGGGATTGGAACCAGAAACAGAAAGAAACAGTGGAGCACGGCCTGGCTGTTGCGAAGATGTGCGGCATAAATGCCGTTGCAGACATGCCTAACTGTGATCCGCCGCTTACAGACCGGGAAACCGTTCTCGACCGGCTTGCACTTGCGGCTCCTTCCGTAAAGCGACATAAGGTTTCATACCATGTGTACATGGGGCTGACAAAAGAAGTGGATCAGATCCGCGGAGCAGTGAACACCTACAACGAGCTCTATCCTCTTGTGATCGGTCTTAAAATGTTTGCCGGCCATTCTACCGGTAACATGGGCATAACAGAACTTGAAGACCAGAGAACGGTATTCAGGATACTTTGTGAAATGAATTATTCCGGTGTTCTTGCACTGCACTGTGAGAAGGAATCGCTCATGAGGAGTGATCTCTACATTCAGGGAAAGTATGAAACACAGTCACTTGCCCGTCCTGCCGAGGCCGAGATCGAGTCCATAAAGGATATGATACGTCTGGCTGATGAGACTGGATACAAAGGAGGGCTTCATATCTGTCACATTTCTACAAGAGACGGTATTGAAGAAGTTGTCAGGGCAAAGAAGAAGGGGATGAAAATCACCTGTGCCGCTACCGCACACCATGCACTTCTGACAAGTGCGGATGCCTGTGACCATTCACGCTATCTCAGGATGAATCCTCCGCTGCGTGATGAGGAGAACCGCAGGGCGGTATATGAGGGACTCATCAACGGGGAAATTGACTATGTTGAGTCGGATCATGCCCCGCATACCATAGAAGACAAGGAAAAAGGGATGGGCGGCATACCTGGCTTTGCAGGAGACTTGATCCTCTTGCGGACTCTTAAGAAAGACAATGTGCCTCAGCAGAGGCTTGAAGAGCTTTTTGCGCTGAACTGTGCTCATGATTTCGGCATTGAGTCTGAAGGCAGAATAATTCCGGACAGGATAGACTGGAGAATTGAACAGGCTGCAAAAGAGTACCCGTACAACGGGTTCGCGTGAAATTTACTTTTCTCCGATTGCAAACAATAAAATTTAAGTGTATAACCAAATAGGTTGAAATTTTTTTATGGAGGTCACGGCTGTGAGAGCGACAAACGACGATTCGAACCCTTTGTCTAGAAGAAACAAGTCGGAATATTTGAAATCAGCCGGAACCGGAGAATGATGATCATGTTCCCTGTCCGGCAGGAGGCAGAGAATGATCACTATCAGAAACACAAGTGAAAAGTATACATGGATTGATGTCCGGGATATAAACCGTGATGATATTACCGTACTCAGTGAGGAGTATGCCATCTCCTCAGAACTCCTTGCAGATATTCTGGATCAGGATGAGCAGAGCCGCATGGAGAAGGAGGACGATTATCTTGCATTCATCGTCCGTATCCCAAAGGATGAGGAGGATGAGGATAATCCGCTTACCCGCAATGCCGTACCGCTCGGCATAGTGCTTTACCCTGATAAAGTAATAACCGTATGTCAGGCCGACAGTGTCGTGCTGGAGGATTTCGCACGCTCGCGTTTCCGCCAGTATCCTGTGGATACGAAAGAAGGTTTCGTTCTCTCGATTCTGGGACGTTCTGCACTTGTTTTCATCAGAATACTGAAATATATCAACCGCCAGAAGGATCTCGTGGAAGAGCAGCTTCACAAGAGCGTCATGAACTACGAGCTGATCCAGCTTCTGGAAATACAGAAGTCACTTGTCTATCTGACGACAAGCCTGACAAGCAATGAAATGCTGCTTGAGAAAATGGTCAAAAGCCCGATATTCAAGCTGAACAATGAGGATGAGACCGACTTCCTTGATGATGTCATCACCGATAACAAGCAGGCCATCGCAATGGCAAACATCTATTCGGACATCCTCACCGGAACGATGGACGCCTTTGCCTCCGTTATCGGCAACAACATGAATGTCATCATGAAGAGGCTCACGATAATTTCCCTTGCCCTCATGTTCCCGACCTTCATCACAGGATTCTTCGGCATGAACATCCACATACCGGGGACTGACAGCCCGTATGCCTGGCTGTTCCTTGCCTTCGGCTGTCTTCTTGTCGCCATCATAGGATCCTATGTGATTTCTGACAGACATAACAAGAGACTTATCAAGGCGAACATAGGTGAAAGGAAGGCAAATAGGAAAAAAGCCAGGAAATAAGGGGGCGGGCCGTGAAGAGAACTCTTCTGCTTCTTTTGTCAGTATCAGCCATGCTGTTTCCGCTTCATCCGGCTGTGAACAGCGGGGATCTTGTCTATCTATATGATTTTCTTGAGAAGAACCATCCTGACTTCTACAACAGCATTGATGAGGATGATGCACGGGCAATACTGAATGAAGAGAAAATGAAAACAGAAATGAAACAGGATGATGAGGTTGCATTCTTTTTCTCTCTCCAGCATATAGCATCAATACCGCATGATTCCCACACAGGCATGATGCTGACATCAGAACTGTTTTACATGTTGAGTGCCTTTCCTGTGGTTTTCGACTTTTTCTCAGACGATCTTGTCGTCACTGCAATTGAATCATCGCATTCTTCTTTCCTTGCCGCGAGGGTCGAAAGCATAAACGGTGTGGATGCGGATGAAATCATAAAGAGGGCAGCTGAAATAATCCCGCATGACAATGATGTGTATCTGAAGCTGCAGCTGAAGAACAACTATCTTTCCTTTGCACAGTTCTATTCTGCCATCGGCATTGATGCTGATGAAATGAACCTGTCTTTTGCTGACGGCACATCTCTCACTCTTGAGAAGATGCCGTATGAACAGTTTGCTTCCGCATCCTTTGCATACCTCAGACAGGCTTACCCTGATACACTCGGGCAGGGCAGCTATTACAGTGCGTATGCTCTTCCCGATCCCGACATACTGCTGATCAATTATCATGCATGTGCTGAAATGCCGAATTTCCCGTTCAGAGACTTTGCCTCGGCTGTATCAGATCTCATTGATGAGAATAAATACGGCAGGGTAGTGATCGACCTGCGCTACAACGGCGGCGGCAACAGCGAGGTGATCAATCCTCTGATTGATGTATTGAAGGAAAAGGATGTTGAGGTTTTCGTCCTCATAGATGAGGGTACATTCTCATCCGCAGTCCTCAATGCACTGACGCTTAAAGAAGAGCTTGGAGCTATCTTCGCAGGACGTCCTTCGGGCGGAAGTGCAAGTCATTACGGAGAGCTTAAGAGCGGTACTCTTCCATATTCCGGTCTGGCTTTCAGTTACTCGACAAAGTTCTTTGACAACGGTGTTTCCGGTCCTCTCATGCCTGATATCCTGATAGAGAAAGATATTGACGATTACAGAAGAGGCGTTGATACTGATCTCAGAGTACTTGGATTTCTGGAGAAATGATGTTTTTCAAAAAAAAGAAGGAAACAGCTGACGCTTCTGTTTACACGAAGGCGGAATATGAAGCGGCAGTAAAGAAGAGCATATGCACAGGCGAGATGACCTTCGGTTTCATAAGAAAGGCTGACGGGCATTTTGTTGACATTGCGCTTGTGAGAAGTGAAGAGGAAATGAAAGCCCTCGCTGCCGGATACGGCTTCGGGGACTGTGAGATAAGGGAAATATATTAACTTCAGTTGATTGTCTTTATATCGGCTTCAGAGCGGATAATATACCCGCTTTTAAGCTTCTTGCTGCTCATGATATAGCCACTCTTGCCATGGTCCAGCTTTTCAACAGGATTGAAGTCGGCATCAAGCAGACTGAAGTCATTGTCTTCGATCTTGTACACATCGCTTCCTATATACTCGAGCTGTCTGCCTTTTCTCAGCTGGTTCTTTATGTCGATTGACCAGATGCCGGGCCTGACTTCATCTCTTATTGTGCCGAGGAACAGATATTCTCTCTGGTAGCCATAGCTGGTAGGCTTATCGATGTCATTTACATCGATGGCATCGTGGCCGTAGAAGAATCCGGTTGAGTATTCCCTGTGCGAGACATTGAAAAGATCATCGCGGTAGAGAGAGAAGTCCGGATCCCTGTCCAGAGCCTTTCGGTATGCTCTTGTGACAAGCGCGATGTAGTAAATGGATTTCATCCTGCCTTCAATCTTCAGGGAGGAAAGACCGCTTGCGGCAAGATCGTCAAGATGGTCGATCATGCACAGATCTTTTGATGAAAGGATGGTCGTGTATCCGTCCTGTTCCTCGATGGGGAAATACATTCCCTTTCTCTCTTCCTCTTCAAGCGCATAATGAAGCTTGTAGTTCCAGCGGCAGGTGTGCGAGCAGTCTCCCTGGTTTGCACCGCGTCCGGTAAGGAAGCTTGAAAGCATGCAGCGTCCCGAATATGACATGCACATGGCACCGTGAACGAAGGCCTCGAGTTCCAGTTCGGGAACAGCATCCTTTATCCTCTTTATGTCATCCAGCGATGCCTCACGGCCCAGAATGACCCTCTTGAAACCGAGCTTGTGATAAAGCTTCGCAGCCGAACTGTTGATGCAGCTTGCCTGTGTGGACAGGTGAAGCTCCTTATCGGGAAGGTACTTGTGGAAAAGATCCACAAGTCCCATGTCAGTGATTATGAAAGCATCGAAAGGACTGTCCTTCAGCGTCGGCAGGAATGATTCCACATCCCTGATCTGATCCTCGGAAAAGAGGATGTTCATGGTACAGTACAGCTTGCGGCCGAAGCGTTCCTTTATCTTCCTGACATCTTCCAGCTCCTCAGCGGTGAAATTTCCGGCATTCTTTCTCAGTGAGTAATTTGTCATTCCCATATATGCGGCATCCGCACCGAAATTGAATGCAGTGAGAAGTTTTTCCCTGTTTCCCGCAGGAGCCAGAAGTTCTATCGCCATAAAAGTTCTCCTAATCGAGGACAGAGCGCAGTGCTCTTTCCAGTTCTCTGAATCTGTCAGCTTCCTGAGTCTTCACATCTTGGGCCTCTCTGTCAAGACGGGCCTTGTATTCTGCCTCGCTCATGAGAACTGTTTTGTCATCGGGGAATGCGATCCTGAGCACTTCATCCATCTCGCTGACAAGGTGGAAATCAACTCCCTGTCTGACGTCTTCCGTGAGTTCCTTCAGATCCCTTTCGTTCCTCTTTGGAATGATGATGGTCTTTATGCCGTTCCTCTTTGCGGCAAGCACCTTCTCCCTCAGTCCTCCGATCGGCATTACCTTTCCGGTCAGAGTCAGCTCACCTGTCATCGCGAGGTGGTCTTTTATAACCTGATCCGTGAGCAGGGAGTAAAGCGCGCATGTCAGCGTGATACCGGCAGAAGGACCGTCCTTCGGCGTTGCGCCTTCCGGAATGTGGAGGTGGACGTTGTTCTGCTCAAACCATGCTCTGTCAATGCCGCGTCTCTCTGCAGTTCTCTTGAGGTAGGTCCATGCAATTGAGACACTTTCCTTCATCACATCGCCCAGCTGGCCTGTGACTTTCATCTCGCCCTTGCCGGGGTAATTCTCGGCTTCGATGAGAAGAGTGTCGCCTCCCATGCTGGTCCATGCAAGACCGATAGCCGTGCCGACTTTGTCCGCTTTCACGATGTCATCGACAGGGAAGATAGGAAGTCCGAGGTATTTCTCGATGAGAGGCTCATCGACATTCACAGGTCTTTCCTTGTCCGGGTTCTCAAGAAGATCAAGCAGGACCTTTCTGTTGATCTTGTCAAGACTCTTCTCAAGGTTTCGCACACCGGCTTCCCTTGCATACTGGTTTGCAATGGAAAGCAGTGCCTTGCTTGAATACTTCACGTCATTCTTCGACAGACCTGTCTTCTCATAGCTCTTTGGAAGCAGGTATTTCTTTGCAATGTTGAGCTTCTCATTTGAAGTGTAGCCTGACAGCTCGATGATCTCCATTCTGTCAAGAAGCGGACCGGGAATGGTCTCAAGCGTGTTTGCCGTGACAATGAAGAGAACCTGCGACACATCGAAGGGGATGTCGAGATAGCGGTCGCGGAATTCTTTGTTCTGCTCGCTGTCGAGTGCCTCAAGCAGGGCAGAAGCAGGATCCCCGTTGTAGCTCTGACCCATCTTGTCGATCTCATCGATGAGGAAGACAGGACTTTTTGTCTTCACGATCTTGAGCCCCTGTATGATCTTGCCCGGAAGGGCACCGACATATGTTCTCCTGTGACCTTTGATCTCGGCTTCATCCTTCATTCCTCCTACGGAGAAACGGTAATACTTCTTTCCCAGTGCCCTTGCAATTGAACGTCCGACACTTGTCTTTCCGACTCCCGGAGGACCGACGAGACAGATGATTGCGCCTTTCGTATCCTGCTTCTGCTTTCTCACGGCAAGGAACTCAAGAATCCTGTCTTTCACTTCCTTCATCCCGTAGTGATCCTTTTCAAGAATCTTTCTTGCCTTCTGGATGTCGAAATCCTGGAATCCCTCATCCTTCCAGGGCAGGGCCGCAACTGTCTGAAGATAGTTCAGACAGACAGAGTAATCAGGACTGTTCGGCTCAAGCGAGACAAAGCGGGCATATTCATTCTCAACCGTTTCCTTCGCCTCTCCCTGCAGGTCAAGGGCATTGAGCTGGCTGCGCAGCTTTTCGACAATGTTCGTGCTCTTGCCGTCCATTCCCAGCTGTTTCTGGATCTGCTTCATCTCCTCGCGCAGGAAGTAATCCCTCTGGTTCTTTTCAAGTCTCTTGTTTATGGTCGTCTGGATGTCAGCCTGGATCTCGGCGATCTTCCTCTCCTGGGATATATAGAAGAGAACCTCCTCAATTCTTTTTTTCACATCAAGAATCTCAAGCACGGACTGAGCCTTCTCGCCGTCGATAGGCAGAATTGATGCCACATAGTCGGCAAAACGGCTCGGATCTTCGATGTTGACCATGTTGAGCCTGTTCTCCTCGCTGAATATCGGAGTCTTTGTGTTTATTTTCGTGAATTCGGCATTGAGGCTCTTTATCCAGGCCTTGAGACTGTCCGTATCATATGGCTCGTCCTCAAGGTATGTCACCCTTGCCGCTGTATAGTTTGCCGTGCTGAAAAAGCTTTCGACCCTGAATCTCCTGATTGTGGAGACGAAAATGTTCATTCCCCCGTCGGGCATCCTCAGACTCTTGAGGATCCTGCATACCGTTCCGACACTGTGGAAACGCTCATGGTCAGGGCGGTTCTCTTCCTTGTTCTCGTTCGGCCGTTCAAGAATGGCACCGAAGATGCCGTCATTGGAAAGCGCCTGATTCACCGTGACCATATCCTTCTCTCCGGAAATGAAGAGAGGCGCGAACATCCCCGGAAAAAGCGGTTTTGTCGTAAGCGGCAGAACCAGCAGGTTTGCGGGAAGATTGTTCTGATCTTCTCTGATCTGTGTATTGTTATCTGTTGCCATATTGTTAACTCTCCCGGTTGTTCCTAAAAGATATGGAAAAAAACATTAAAAGGGAAGGAGAAAATTCAAAAAGCCGCAAAAGAACAATACAGGCACTTGTCTGAATTTCTGACAGAATGGTTCTTCTGCATATTCCTTCTGTTTTCTATTTGTAATATATTTCAGACAGCGGAATTTAAGGAGACTGGGTGAAATGACCGGAGATTGTAAATTGTTTATCTGCATTGCACTTTGTCATATCCTTGTCTCATATTCCGTCAACAGGATGCCGTACAGGACTCTTGCCTCCCTGCGCCTTCGTACTGTTCCCTGTAAAAAGGAAAAAGAAATATATGAGAAGGTTTTCCGCATAAAGGCGTGGAAAGACTATGTTCCAAGTGCCGGACCTTTTGACAAGAAGGTGATGAAAGGAAACGGGGCGGAGTATCTTTCACTCTTCATCCTTGAGACGGTGAGGGCGGAAGCCGTCCATATGATATGCCTTATTGTCACCTTCCTTGTGCTTCTTGTTTATGATCAGCCGTATGGCTGGTTCATACCTGCCTTTTTCACAATGATCAATGTGCCGTGCATCATGATACAGCGCTATAACCGACCGCGTCTTGAGAATGTTCTGCGCATGCACGGATATGATCTTGTTGTTCCTGAAGATGATGAGAGCTTCACAAGAAGATTACTCATGCTGAGGAAACGGTGATGATGCTGTTGCCTTCATGAATTGTGTTGTACAGGAACTGAACTGTGTGGATGATTTTGTTGACCTATGATATATACTATGGTATATATTCATTGAGGTGAGAATGGAAACAGCAAAACTCTTTGAAAACGGAAGAAGCCAGGCGGTGCGCCTTCCTAAAAAATTCAGATTTACAGGAGAAGAAGTATTTGTCCGCAAAGTCGGGCATGTCGTGATGCTTATACCGAAAAATGCAGCATGGGAGACATTCATGGATGGTCTTAACAGTTTTTCGGATGATGTTTTCAAGGATGGACGCAGTCCGGAAGTCCCTTCAGAAAGGGACATGCTATGACATACATGCTTGATACGAACATCTGTATTTATGCAATTAAAAACAAACCTGAATACGTATTGAGGAAAATAAAGGATAATATGCAGGAAGGACTCTGTATATCAGCAATTACACTCGCAGAACTTGTGCATGGTGTTGAAAAGAGCATGTATCCGGAAAAGAACAGGGATGCGCTTGTTCAGTTTCTTGCATTACTTGATGTTCTGGCATTTGATGAGCTTGCTGCTGCAGAATATGGAAATATATGTGCATTTTTGCAGAGAAACGGTATATCTATCGGCACAATGGATACTCTGATTGCGGGCCATGCAAGGGCCGAAGACCTGATTCTTGTTACGAATAATGTCCGGGAATTTTCCCGCGTACCTGATCTGAAGATCGAAAACTGGGCCGAATCATGAACACTCTTTTTCATACGGAAGCATCAGAGGTGAGAAAATGTCTGAATATATAGAAAAAGAAGTACATCACCTGTATTACGATTATGACGAGAACTGTGCACGCACTTCTCTCAGGTGTCTTTCCCATCTTTTTGCCTTTCCTGTCGGGGAAGATGTTCTCTCTGCTGCTACCGGCATGCACGGGGCAGGCTACTACCGTGCCCAGTGCGGCCTGGTGGAAGGGGCTCTTATGTTCATAGGACTTTACGGAAACAGAAAAGGGTTTGACCGTGACGAAATAGTGGAGCTCTGTCATGACTTTGCGTCTGAGTTTGAGAAGATGTTTTCATCACTTAGATGCAAAGAACTCCGTCCGGGAGGATTCAATTCTGATGACCCTCCACATCTGTGCGAAGGCCTGAGTGTGAAAGCCATCCGCTTCAGTTATGAATTCCTGAAAGACCGTATGGGATGAATCCGGTAAATGCCTTTGTGAATTTCTGTTGCCTTGATCTTTTGTCCAGCCTTCCCGCATGTTTCATTATTCCTGGAAATTGTGATTCTGAAAAAAGGAGTGTTCCTGCTTTGAGAATGAAGAGTTGTCATATTGACTAGTTTGTAACGATGTTATATAACGCTGTTATATATGAGTGAAACAGAGAGAAAAATACTAGAGACTTCCAAGAAGGAATTCCTTGAAAGAGGATTCAATGGAACATCGATGAGACGCATTGCAGCCCTCGCCGGTGTCACCACGGGAGCTCTTTACGGCTATTTTGATTCAAAAGAGAAAATCTTCGATTCACTCGTAAAGGATTCATATGATGCAGTAATGGCTGCATATAAGGGTGCTCATGAGGAATTCGCCGCACTGCCGTATGATGTTCAGGTCTCAGGGATGGGCGATATAACAGCGCGTTGCGTCGAGTGGTGTCTGGAATATATCTATGACCATCTTGACGAGTTCCGTCTGATCCTGATGTGTTCTGAAGGAACACGCTATTCGGATATGGTCGATGAGATGATGAAGGTGGAAGAGGAATCCACGGAAGAATTCATCGCCCTCATGCGCAAAAACGGAATGGAGATACCGCAGATCGATCCCCTTCTTGAGCATATGGTCACATCAGGCTACTTCACATCCTTCTTCGAGGTGGTGAGGCATTCTGTACCACGTGAAGATGCCAGGATTTATATTCAGAACCTGCAGGCTTTCTACAAGGCAGGATGGGAGCGTCTTTTCGGCATGAGACTTTGATGTCTCTTTTTTTTGATTTAATAGTTAGCAATTGCTAACTTATGGAGGTTTTATGAAACAGAACAAAGACCTTGAACGCCTGCTCGGATATGCGGGCGGATATAAGGCACTGACGTACCTTTCGTGGGTACTGTCAGCGATCTCGGCAATATTGGCTCTGCTTCCGTTTATCTGCATCTGGCTGATAATCCGGGATGTGCTTGCATCGGAATATGGGATGATAGCCCGCTATGGCGCTTATGCCGTGGCTCTGGCGATCGTTTCGATGCTTGTCTACATCGCAGCCCTCATGTGCTCGCATGTGGCCGCATTCCGTGTTGCGGCGAACATGAGGAAGGAGATGCTTTCCCATGTGATCAGCCTGCCTTTGGGCGTGGAAGACCGTTTCGGAAGCGGAAAGATGAGGAAGATCATCAACGACTCAAGCGCGGCTACCGAGACATATCTTGCTCATCAGCTGCCGGACAGGGCTGCGGCGATTGCCACTCCGATAGGACTCATTGCAATGCTTCTATGGTTTGACTGGAGGCTCGGACTTCTTTCCCTTCTTCCGGTCGCTCTTGGCTTCCTGATCATGATGCGGATGACAGGAGAGCGGATGCAGGAAAGGATGAAGCAGTATCAGGATGCGCTTGCGGACATGTCGAATCAGGCTGTCGAGTATGTCAGGGGAATCCCTGTCGTAAAGACGTTCGGGCAGACCATTGCCTCTTCAAGGATTCAATAGACCGATATGAGAAGTGGGTGATTGAATACACGAAGGAACTTATGAGACCGATGATCATATATACCGGAGCGATAAACAGCTCGTTCGCCTTCATAACAGCCGGGGCATTCATACTCTCATCCGGCGGAATCACGCCTGAGATCATCCTGAACGTGCTTTTCTATGTGATCATTACGCCAGTCATCTCGATAACGCTTACGAAGATCATGTTCAAAAGCGAGGAGGCGATGATCGTCCATGATGCGATCATGAGAGTGGATACCATAATGAAAGAGAAGCCGCAAAGCGATGCACATAACTGTCTTGTACCCTCTGACAGCTCTGTGAAACTGGAGCATGTGACATTCAGCTATGATGGAAAAAAGGATGCTGTTCATGATGTCTCAGCCGATATTCCTTCAGGTTCACTTGTCGCCTTCGTCGGCCCTTCTGGAGGGGGAAAGACTACGCTTGCTTCCCTCATCGCACGATTCTTTGATCCGCAGGAAGGAACAATCAGGATCGGCGGACTGGATATCAGGGATATCCCGAAGGAACGTCTCATGCAGCATGTATCCTTCGTCTTCCAGGACAGCCACCTCATAAAAGGAACGATAAAGGACAATGTGAAGCTGGCAAAACCGGATGCAGGCGATGATGAGGTGCTTGATGCCCTCAGGAAAGCCGAGTGCATGGATATCATCGAGAAGCTTCCTGACGGCATAAACACAGTGCTTGGAAGCGGAGGGATATACCTCTCAGGCGGAGAGACGCAGCGCATAGCGATAGCCCGCACGATCCTGAAGAATTCTCCTGTGATCATACTTGATGAGGCGACGGCATTCGCAGATCCCGATAACGAAGTGAAGGTCCAGAAGGCATTCTCCTCAATGCTTGATGGCCGTACCGTCATCATGATCGCCCATCGTCTTTCATCAATCACAAATGCCGGCAGGATATATGTTCTGTCCGACGGCGAGATAAGAGAGAACGGTACATTCAATGAGCTTCTGGAGAAGAACGGGCTCTTCAGCCAGATGTGGAATGATTACAGAAGCTCCGTGGAATGGAAAGTCGGCAAGGAGGCTATGTGATGATTAAGAAACTGGAAAAAATATTCGCACTCTCCCAGAAGGGTGCAAGGGATCTGGTAAAGGGCTTCATTGCCTGCGCCGTGCACAATCTGATGCTTTTCATTCCTGTCGGTATTCTCTATCTTCTCGCTTCCGACATGCTGATGAACACCATTGCCGGGCGGGGGCTACTCTATGCCGTCTTATGCATTATCTCCGTTTCACTCATCATGATTTCATACCGGTGTGTATATAAAGCAACCTATTTCTCGACCTATGTCGAAAGCGGCGTGAGAAGAGTGAGCCTTGCCGAGAAGCTGAGGAAGATACCTCTTTCATACTTCGGAAAGAAGGATCTTGCGGATATAACAAGCACGATCATGTCGGATGCCGCAACGCTTGAGACTGGCCTCTCGCATTGGGTTCCCGAGCTTATAGGAGCAATCATTTCGACAACGATTGCAGCATTATCAATCCTGTTCTTCGACTGGAGGATGGGACTTGCTGCCCTCTGGCCGATTCCTGTCGCCATCCTGATAGTAGTACTCTCAAGAAACGTTCAGTACAGACTCTCAAGACGCTCGATGGATGCGAAGATGGAAGTTGCAGACGGCATTCAGGAATGCATAGAGACGATGAGGGATCTCAAGAGCTGCAATGCTGAGAAACAGTATCTCAAAGGACTCTTCAGGAAGATAGACAAGGTGGAGAGGAGAGCAATCATCTCTGAAGTCGGTACGGCTGTGTTCGTTGTCTCCGCTTCATTCATTTTGAAGATGGGAATCGGAACCGTAGCATTGTCAGGTTCTATACTGCTTGTCTCCGGCGAGATCGATGTGCTCACGCTCTTCATGTATCTTCTCATCGCCTCCCGCCTTTATGATCCTCTTCAGAGTGCATTGCAGAACCTTGCGGCAGTCATCTCGCTCAGGACCAATGTGGAGAGGATGGATGAGATTCTCTTCCATCCACTGCAGGAAGGAAAGCCTGAGCTTACGAACAGCGGTTATGATATCGCATTCAAGGCTGTTCGCTTCGGCTATGGCAACGGCGAGGAAGTCTTGTCCGATGTGACATTCACGGCAAAACAGGGAGAGGTGACGGCGCTTGTCGGGCCGTCGGGCGGTGGAAAGACGACAGTCTCAAGACTTGCAGCCCGCTTCTGGGATCCTGATTCCGGGAAGATAACAGTCGGAGGCATGGAGGTAACCGATACAGATCCGGAGTCATTATTATCACTCTATTCAATCGTATTCCAGGATGTGACTCTCTTTGACAACACCATAATGGAGAACATCAGAATAGGACGGCGGGATGCGACGGATGAAGAGGTGATTGAAGCCGGAAAGATGGCGCAGTGTCTTCCGTTTGTACAGAAGCTTTCCGACGGCTGGAACACGATGATAGGAGAGAACGGATGCGAGCTTTCAGGAGGGGAGAGACAGCGCATATCAATCGCCCGTGCATTTCTGAAAGACTCTCCGATAATTCTTCTTGATGAGGCAACCGCATCACTGGATGCCGAGAACGAGACAGAGATCCAGAAGGCACTCTCGAAGCTGATAAGGAGCAAAACTGTTCTTGTCATCGCCCACAGGATGCGGACTGTCGAGAATGCGGATAAAATCGTCGTGCTCTCCGGCGGCCGTGTGGTAGAAGAAGGAAGTCCTGAGGAATTGATGAAGAGGAACGGAATCTTCTCTCATATGGTTGCATTGCAGAAAGAAAGCAGCGAGTGGAAGATCTGATCCGAAAAAATCATGTCGGGAGCAATCTGCTCCGCCTCGCTGGATTTTGCTATACTGGAAAAAGGAATCAAGGAGAGATCTATGCATCTTGGGCTGGAAAGGGGAAAGACGGAATTGCTCCCCCATGACAATGAATGGAAAACTGAGGCGGAAAGAGTAATAAGGATCTTATGGAAAGTCATACCGGAAGCAAGGGATATCCAGCATGTGGGAAGCACAGCAATAAAATCAATATCTGCAAAACCCATTGCGGACATAGCCGTAGCGCTTGATGATGTTCAATCAGTAATTTCTCATATCGGTGAACTGGCTGAATACGGGATTATATACAGGGGAAGTGATGTACCGGACCAGATTCTCTTCATTATAGGAGATGGCAGCATACGCACTCACCATATCCATATTGTGAAATGGCATGGGAAAGCATGGGATAACTATATAATGTTCCGTGACTATATGAATTCCCATCCGGACAAAGCCGCTGAATATGAAAAGCTGAAGAAACAGCTTACCTCTTCCTTCCCTGATAACCGCAGAGCCTATACGGAAGGAAAGGCTGGATTCATTGAAAAGATTATTACTGAAGCCGGGGAGCACTTCTGAGCATATCGCCAGTGATGTGTGACGGAAAGAGGCGGGGTAGTGATTGCTCCGCCTCACTCAATTTGAACCCTGAAACGAAAATCACACTATGAAACGAAAATACCTATAGGGGTGGCTAAACAATCTGAAAGCACATAAGAGGACTGGTTTTCCTCATCGACATCTTCCTGCTAATCTCTATAGCGGTTCTTATCCAAAGATGATATCAAATTTATAATTCCTTTTAATGTAAAGAATAATACTGTAAGTTGTGAAACTGCTGAAATATGCCTCAAAATCCCGATTGTATCAAAAGTGTAAACATCACATGTGTTTAATATACTTGATAATACAATCAAACAGAATGTCTTAGAATATGGCTGAAAATCAATATGGTTTGTGGTAATCAGATTTGCGTTCAATCGCAGTAAATTTTCAGTTCCTTTTCATTGAGCTAGGTTTATCTGATGTTTTTGTCAGAATAGGTCGCTATGTGTTCCTGTCCTGATAAGTTCAAGAATAAGTCTTTCTGCTTCAATCCTGTATATCAGAAGCCAGTCTGGCTCTATATGGCATTCCCTCATGCCTTTGTAATTTCTCGAATTCTGTAATTGATGATCCCTGAATTTCTCCGGAAGAGGTTTCTCTTCGCATAAAAGAGTGATTACCTCTTCCAGCTTCTCTGGTCTGCAGCCTCTTTTGATTGCAAGTTTATAATCTTTCTTGAACTGGCCAGTGAATTCAGGTTTAAGCATTTAGAGCCTCCATGAGCTCCTTCACACTGTTATATGGACCATGCATATCCCTGTCATTTTCCGCATCATCCATTGCTTTGTATGTAGTCTCATTGGGTTCATCTAGCTTGACTTCAAATGGAAGGCCATGGCACCTGAGGGCCTGACGATAGAAAATTCCGGTTGCCGTGCTCAGGTCTAAACCTAAAGATTTGAAGAGGGATGAAGCCTCTTTCTTGAGTTCCGGTTCTATGCGAATAGTGAGATTGCTTTTCTGTGTCTGCATACTGCACTCTCCTGATTAAAATATAGCACCATTTACTGAATTTGCAAATGCAATGCACATAAATTCCGATTTAAAATTCATACATCTGATTTCCTATGTCAGAGAAATACCAGAGACCGGATCACATCCGCGTTATCAAAGCGGTTTGTGTCGAGTTCGGAAACAATGATGACACCTGGACTTGGTGCTATCTTGATGTGCGTGAGGCGCTGACGAAAGCAAAGGAGCTTCTGATGAAGCTGGAACCGGAAGAGAGGCTTGTCGTCGGCACTGCCTATTGCGGACAGAACCTGAGGACAGGAGAGATCCTTGAGCTTGTCCCTGCGGAAGATTATCTTGAAATCGGCGGGGTTAAGTACGGGGACTACAAAGAGGAACTCCTCAGGATCGAGCCTGCTGATTTCAGCAGCTGGCCGGAAGGGACTCCTGAGCACATCTTCGGTGATGTGTGATGGAAAGAGGCGGGGTAGGTGGCTCCGCCTCTCCAAACTCCGACAAATTCCACTGATTTCACACCATTTGTCAAAACTCGATACAATTGGGCGAAACTCAAAGAGGGGTGGCTAAAATTTCCAAGGAAATACAGAGGTTGCCGTAACAAGTCTTGAAAACGCCTGTTTCCTTGGCTGCTGATGGTCTCCAGATGATAGCAGGATCTCGGTAGCTTGCATCGCAACTCTTTGTATATAAAGAAATAAGGAGCGGCTCCTTGGAATACCGCGCCTCGCTTCATAAGAAAAGGCTTTGCACCACCTTCCGTGTCTTAATAAGATGTGGAGCCAATCCTGCAAAGATCGTAAGCATGAGCTTTCCCTGCGATATAGAAGAGTCTATGTTCTCCTTTAAGGAAATGAAGGCTGCTCCTTTCTTCTCAAGCTCCTCAACGATTGATAGAATGTCTTTGGTCTATAAAGTATGATTCCACGACAAAGGTGTCCTCATATCTTACGTAATCAAGCATAGCCTTAAGTTGAGGTCTCTTGCTACGGCCTTGACCGCTGACGAGATATTGTTCTCAACCTTGATTATGACTTTGCCTGTGTGGGCATGGCGTTTCCTTATAACAGGAAGGCTACAGATGCGCTTTGCAGAATTTTCTTTTCTTCTCCCTTTTCGTCTGTTAACATTTTCTTGTAGAAAAAAGGAGATTGTTTATGAAAAAGAGGTCTTTGTTACCATCATTAATTTTTTTTTGGGGGGGGGTAATATTTCTTCTAGCCCTCCTGACTTCCTGTCCGGGAAGCTCTGATATTAAGATTCATACCGTGACGTTCGATCTTGGATATGATGGCGCGTCGCCACCTGAGAAGATCGAGATAGAAGATGGAGCCGTACTTCCGTCTGTCGAGGATCCAGTACGGTATGGCTATCAGTTCGATGACTGGTACACTGCGGATGGCATGCTGTATGACTTCAAGACACCGGTAACAGAGAGCTTCACGCTTACAGCACACTGGATACAGAACAGCGGAGGCGGTGGTGGAGGCAGTTCAGCTCCTACTGAAGAAGATCTGACAGGGCAGTGGGCTTTTTATTATTTAGAGTCTTCCGATAATTTTTACCTGATTGATATCCAGCATACTCTGCAAGGATACTGGATTGCTATGCATCGCGGAGGTGAAAATCCTGATAACGCTGCTTTAGCTGTTAAATCAGACCGTACAGAAATAGAAGGTGACTGGTTTGTTGTTTCGGGGGATGATACGCTTGATGAAATAAAATACAGATTCATGGACGGTGAACGGGACATTCTGGAAGCTATAGTAGTTTTTAGCGACGGAGATTCCTTGGATTTACAGTTGAAACGAATCACCAGTGACCAGGAAATTAAACTGCATATTGTTACATTCCAGCTCGATGATTCCATTTCACCAGATGATGGCTATGTTTTTTACGCTACAGATATACCTGAGGTCAGTTCTCCTCTATTAATCGCTGTAAAACATGGCGAGTCTCTCGGAGAGTACTTCCCAAATCTGAAACAGAATGGATCCGAGGTTAATGCGCAGTTTACCGTTGATGGCACTGAGTTCACGGAAGATACCACTGTAAATGAAGATATCACAGTAACAGTAACCCCTCTATCCCCTCAGGAGTGATTGGTTCTACGCATTATGTTAGTACGGAAGAGGAATTGTTAGACTGGGCAGATGCGCTAACAAACAATACTTCTCTCAACTGCGTGCTTCTTGATGATATCACGCTAACAGAAGAATGGATTCATATTGGTTTTGGAAAGGGTTATGCTGGCACGTTCGATGGCAGAGGGCATAAGATAAGCAATCTAAAAATAAAAGCACAAGGATCAAATTGTGGCCTGTTCTTCGGCATTTTAGAAAATGCGGTTGTGAAGAATCTGACCGTAGAAGTGCCATCATATACCGATACGAGGAGCTATGGAAATGTGGGTGCTGTTGTAGGAAATAACAATGGCACAATCGAAAACTGTCATTCCATAATCAATACTGGTGTATCTGCATCAGTGAATTTCGGTGGAATCGCTGCAACAAACGATGGAATTATCAAAGGCTGTAGTTCAAAAATAAGCGGAACATTTTCTGGTGGTAAAAATGCAGGAGGAATTGCTGGCACCAATAATGGGAAAATAGCAGCATCATTCATGATCCTTGAAGAAACCGGAAGTCTCTCTTCCACGGATAGCGTTTATTGCGCAGGAAACGCAGGCAATAATACTACTGGTTCAGTGACAGGTTGCTATTCTGTCATCAATGGAACTATTTCTAACAATCAGAGTGAATCATACGCGATTGCTCTTGATGGAGACTGTACAGCCTGCTACTGGCAGTCTTCTGATGAAAGTTTTGAGGACAATACTTCACACGCAAAAAAAGTTACTGCCCCGGAAGGCTGGGGAGAGGTGATGAGTACGATGAACGATGTCATTGGAAAAATGGGCTAACAGTTCCAGGAAAATGAAGGCACTGATGCAGGAACGATTCCTCTCATCATCGTCCCAGTTTCAACCTGATGTACTCAGCCTTCTCGGATAAATGCTTCCTGAAGTTCAGTTGAATGAGCTTCAGGATTTGCATTGTCATGTAAAGCAAATCCATCGTGGAGCCGTGGAATGGAAGATGTCTGAACTCCCCGGTTTCACTGTCAACAATCGGAAGGAAACTGTCCGTGACGTATGATAGTTACCTTCCGCATTTATACTGCAGGACAATAAATAAGGAGCGGCTCCTCGTTTGCTTTTGAAAGGCTTTGTATCACCTTCCGTGTTTCATGATGTGTGATGAGATGAGGCGGGGTAGGTGCTCCGTCTATCAAATTGAACTCTCAAACGAAATTCACACTATGAAACGAAAATACCCATAGGTGTGGCTAAAGGATTTAAAAATACAGAAGAGAGTAGATTCTCCTCTTTGGCGTCTTCTTGTTAATCACTATAAAGATGTTTGTGCAAATACGATGCCTAATTTATAACTCATTGTAATAAAAAGAATAATATCTGTGATTAAGCCACTTCTGAGATATGTCTCAAAATCCCGATTGTATCAAAAGTGTAAACATCAAATGATCGATGACACTGATTTCAAAGATTCATCCTCAGTCTTTGTGTAATCCGTAAGCGATACCATGTGAAGACAGCCCACTGCTTTTCGTTGACATCGATCTATGCTGGTAACACCGATTTTTGTTGCGCTTTGTTGCATATGTGCTATGATGAGGGTGGAGGAACATTTATGGACTCAAAACTCATTGTAATAGCAATCGGCGGAAATTCCCTCATTGAAGACAGCAGGCATGTGACTGTCAGCGCACAGGCCGAGGCTGCTGCCAAGACAGCCCATCATATTGCGAAGCTCATAAAGGAAGGCCATAAAGTCGTTATCGCACACGGTAACGGACCTCAGGTCGGTTATATCCTCCTGAGAGCGGAGTATGCCAGAAAGATTCTTCACACCGTTCCTCTGGACAGCTGTGTCGCAGACACTCAGGGTGCGATAGGATACCAGCTGCAGCAGGCTCTTTCCAATGAACTGAGAATTCTGGGAATCGGGAAAGATGTCGCCACAATTGTCACTCAGGTTCTTGTTGATGATGACGATCCCTCGTTCAGCAATCCCACAAAGCCCATCGGCTCATTCATGGGAAAGGAGGAGGCTGACTACCACAGGGAGCATGACAGCTGGTCAATAGTTGAGGATGCCGGGCGCGGTTACCGCCGTGTCGTCGCTTCCCCCGTGCCCCGTGAGATCATAGAGCTCGGCGCGATAAGGAAAATGATTGATTCCGGTGTCATAACAATCGCCGTGGGCGGAGGCGGCATTCCGGTCGTAAGGGATAAAGACGGCGCTCTTCACGGAAGGGAAGCTGTTGTCGACAAGGATCTTGCCGCATGCATCCTTGCAAAGGATCTGAAGGCTGATGTGTTTGTGATCTCCACTGCAGTTGAGAAGGTGTGCATCAATTACAACAAGCCGGATCAGAAGGCCATTGACAGGATGACAATTGCCCAGGCCGGGGAATATATGAAACAGGGACAGTTCGCCCCAGGTTCCATGCTTCCCAAGATTCAGGCAATCGTCGACTTCGTATCATCTACCGGCTGTGAGGGAATTGTGACTGATCCTGCCCACCTTTACGATTCCCTGTACGGGAACTCGGGAACGAAGATCATCAAAGGCTGATCACTTTTCCATATATGGTTTCACCCTGCACGCATGGCAGGGTGGCTTTTTATCTCAGTGAAAGTCTCAGCAGCGGAATTTCCGTGAATGAAAGTCCAAGCCGTAAGTTGAGATAATCAATACTCAGGCTCAAAAGCTGTGAGTCATTCGGCAGGTCTCCTCCGTTCATGGCTTCAAGCATCAGGTTAATATCATTCATGACGGCCCGTCCCTCATCGCTGTCCGCACTAAAACCGAATGATGCAAGATAATCGTTTCTCATCTGTTCAAGGCGGGCCCCCATCAGCATGGATACAAGCAGGGGGATTGAGAATGATTCCTGATCATCGCAGATGAAAAGATATGGCCCCGGGTTGTCTAACATGAAGAGAAGGGCATCCTTATACTGATCTGCAGATGTGGCAGTGAAATGGGGAAGAGTTACATATGAAGCCTCGTCTTCAGTATTGCCCGTGAGGTTTATCACGGAAGCGATGCCGTATTCCTGAAGAACATTGCCATCTGCATTTTTGTATATGCAGATGAAATTGTTCCTTACCGAACCGCCGTTGAGTGTAAGCACTTTCTCAGGTCCCTCCGGTGCGATTGAAGAACTGTTCCATGCATTTCCCGTGACAGATGAGATGGAAAGTGTATCGCCTTCTTCAAGCGATGCGCCATCAAGTTTCAGATATGCTCCGTCATCATTGAAAATAATGTAACTGCCGTCCCTTGCGAAAGTCTCCGGTGATGAGACTGCGTATACAGTTTGCTCTTTATCTTCCGCACGTATTTTCATTCCCGAATAAAGGGGCGCTGTGAAATTGCATGAAAGGACCGCATAAGAGTCTGTCACGCCGGTCACCACAGCAGTCTCGCCATCCGCTTCCTGCGGCTTTTCAACTATTTCTTCTTCATTTACCATCGATCCGGCAGGAATTGTTTCCTCAGGGGTGGATGATGTCTGTCTGAGTGCACTTGTCTCTTCTGTTGAAGCACATGAACATATAAGGACAAGTGCCGCCAGAGCTGTCAGCACGTATCTTGTTTTCATTTTTCTTCTTCTCTTTTCATTACAGGCAAACACCACAGAAGGCTGTTTGTTACAGCCCCTGTGTGAAGATTGTGTGTGTAATGAAAAGAAAACTGTGAATTTCAGAACGTCAGTTTCCTTATTTCAGCCTTGTCATTCTCGATTGCAGAGGGTAGTGTGATCTTGCCGTCAAATACCGCCATGTCCTTGAAGCCTGTTCCTGTGAGAAGCACTGTGACCTCTTCATCTTTGTCCATTCTGCCGCTGTCCTTGATGAATGCCGCATATGCCGCGGCGCTGGCCGGCTCGACGAAGAGTCCTGAAAGAGCAGCAAGCTCTCTCTGGGATGCAAGAATTTCATCATCCGTGACAACAGTTGCCCATCCGCCGCTTTCCCTTATCGCACGTACTGCCATGCGGCCGTTTGCGGGACTGGAGACCGAGATGCTGTCGGCTATTGTGGTTGCCTTCACGTTTGTGTATTCACCGGTTTCAAATGCTTTTGCGATTGCATCCGAGCAGCTGCTCTGACAGCATACAAGACGCGGAAGCTTTTCTATGAGACCTGCCTGTACGAGATCATAAAAGCCCTTGTAGATTCCGCCGAGTATGCATCCGTCTCCGGTGGGGACATAGACGGTATCGGGAGCCTTCCTTCCAAGCTGCAGGAAAAGTTCGATGGAACAGGCTTTCTTTCCTTCGATCGTCATCGGATTGTATGCTGTGTTCCGGTTTATTCCGCCTTTCTCCTTTGTGTATTCAAGAGAAAGTGCGAATGCATCATCATATGTGCCTTTCACAGGCACGACATGAGCACCGTATAGCACTGACTGCATCAGTTTGTTCGCAGGTGCCGTGTAGGGCACGAACAGTATGATGTCAAGTCCGTATGCGGCTCCTATCGCACTCATCGCGGCACCTGCGTTGCCGGTTGAGGCAAGAGCTATTCTGTTTTCATTGAAATGCAGAGCCTGGTTTGCAACAAGCAGGCTGGCCCTGTCCTTGAAGGAACCGGAGAGAAGCTGACTGTCCATTTTGAAGGATACCTTTCTGCCGTATTTTTCCCTTATTCTCCTGCTTTGCACCACGCTGGTCGGACCGCAGGGAAACCATGCGGGATTCTCGATACTGTAGGGAAGGAAATCATAAACGGACAGATCCTTTTTGTTCCTGAGCTTTCTGATGTCATCTTCATCATAGATGACGGAGAGAATGCCTTTGCGGAATTCTCCTTCCTTTTCACTTCCTCCGCATACCGGGCACAGGTATTCAATCCTGTCGCTTTCACTTTCCCATCCGCAGTCATGGCATTTGTATCTGAATCTCATGGTATTCCGTCCTTATAAAAAAGGAGGAAGGCGGATATGTCTTCCTCCACTGTCATGGTTTGTTTTTTATTTCCTTATTTCGGCATTGAACTCGTCAATGAGCGCATCGATCTTCTCAGTAAGCTGCGGGAGTTCCTTCCAGTAGTTCCTGTCATACCACTGTCTGTTGAGCTCCTCGTATGTCTTGCCCTGCTGTTCCACCCATGTGTAGTACTTGAGGTTATGAATCCTCAGCCTATCGTAGTAGCCCAGCTCAAGGGCATTGTCGATCCCCTGATGCATGAGGGCGGCAGCATGAACTTTTGCGGCTTCTGTTTTTGTGAATCTGCCCTGCTGTTCTTCAAGTTCCCTGAGGCGGCTTGTGTACATCACGCTGCTGTCCGTGAGAATCGTGAAGACGACATCATCTTCATCCATCTCATAGAACTTGGCCATTTTGATGGCTGAAAGCATGTTGCCGATTCCCGAGATACCGAAGAGGGCAAGGTTCTCAATATCCTGATCACTGACTCCGGCTGAGGAGAGGTATTCCTTTCCATCCTCTTCGTTGAAAAGACGGTAAATATCCATGCAGTCCTGATCATCAATGGAGAGAACCATGTCGGTGTTCTTCACATTGTGTATCCATGGAACATGCTTGTCTCCGATACCTTCGATACGGTGTGCTCCGAACCCGTTTCTCAGCAGGGTCGGGCACTGCAGAGCTTCTCCGGCTCCGATCTTTATTCCCGGATAGACATTCTTGAGATGATCGCCTGCGGCAAGAGTGCCGCCGCTTCCGGTGCTGGATGCATATGCACGTACGTTCTCCTCTTTTATGCCGAGCTCCTTGAGAACTTCAAGAATTGCCGCACCGGTGACCTCGTAGTGCCACAGGTAATTTTCGAACTGTTCGAACTGGTTGAATATTACAATATGGTTTCCTCTCTGCTCGTCAAGTTCATGGCATTTATCAAATATTTCCTTGACGTTAGATTCACAGCCGGGGGTTGCTATGACCTCTCCTGCAACGCTCTTGAGCCAGTTGAAACGCTCCTGAGACATGTCCTCAGGCAGTATAGCTATGCTGTCGCATCCCAGAAGGGCGCTGTTATACGCACCTCCGCGGCAGTAATTGCCTGTGCTCGGCCAGACTGCCTGCTGACTTGATGCATCAAAGTTTCCTGTCACAAGTGCAGGGGCAAGGCAGGCATACGTGGCGCCAACCTTGTGCACGCCGCAGGGAAAGAATTTTCCGGCAAGGGCGAGAATGCGCGCTTTCGTTCCTGTGATCTCTCTTGGAATTTCTATAAAGTTAACACCTGCAAAGAGTCCGCCTTTCTCTTTGGGCTCGTTATGCCATGTGATCCTGTACAGATTTACGGGATTGACATCCCAAAGTCCGACGCTTGTGAGCTTTGATCTTATCTCATCGCTTACAAGAGAGGGATTAATCATTTCCCTGAAAGTCGGAAGCAGGATACCTTTTTCCCTGCATCGGTCAACGTTTTTCCTGATCACGTCAGGTTTTTTTTCAAGATTGATCAGCATATTCACTTCTCCTTATGTGAAGGATAAGCTCAAAAATGCTGATTTGTAAATAAAAACTTAATTATTTGATTAAAACTGATGTAAAAATCAATTTTAAAGACATGAATTAAGTAAATACGTCAAATGTAATATGTGCAGGATCTGGTTTTCGATACGAGTCCGGCCTCAAGCGCATACTTAAGACTTTTTCTGAAAAGTTCCCGGAGATCCGAGCCGCTTTTCTTGTATCCCAGTTCTGCAATGAATGCATAATACACAGGATCTTTTTTCAGGCGTTTTGAACTGTCTTCGAGTACCTTCACTATCACATTCGCACCTTCGCATGGCGGAATCTGGTGGGAGAAACGGAATTTCTTCGTGTCCGGCCGGAAACAGCTCTGCATTTCGTTCTCGCAATGATAGACACATACTCCCTGCTCATCTTCCGCATACTTCTCGAAATCTGCCAGTACAGTCTTGAAATACTCATTGACGCGCCAGCCGACTTTGTAGATGTCGAAGGAATTTATGACCCGTTTCAGCAGGAGTTCTCGGGTTATAGGACTCTCGCACTCGATTACGGAGTGAAGACGTCTTACCACTTCATCATTAAGCTGGCCGCTTTGCAGGACCTCGCTTTTAACCGGCAGAAGTTCGAGTTCTGTCTTAACATAAGGAATCTTCTCAATCATAGCGTTACAATTAGCCTAGCATGGTTATTTGCACTCTTCAAGAAAAAGAGTGCGTCAAATTTCGAATTTCCTAAATTCTTTTGATCAACGGCTTTTTCTGTATTATTATTATGATTATGAGTAGTATTTTGATTCAGAACGGTCTGCTGATTGATACAGAGTGGAAGCGCAGGGCCGATATTCTTGTAAGAGGATCCAGAATTGTCAGGATCGCACCGCATATAGATCCTTCGTCGGTTCATGACAATGTCAACATAGTGCATGCGGACGGATTGCTTGTCCTTCCGGGAATAATAGACGCACATACGCATTACAGTCTTGTCTCGCGTGGCACTGTCACTGCGGACGGTTTCAGGGAAGGCAGCAAGGCTGCAAGTTTCGGCGGTGTCACGACAGTTGTCGATTTTGCTGATGACAACAAGACAAGTCTTGAAACATCGCTCAGAAGCAGGATAAACGCCATGGGTGCGGAAATGTGCATTGATTTCGCGCTTCATCAGGGAGTATATGCATGGCGGCCTTCGCTGAAAGAAGAGCTTAAGGCTGTCCGTGATGCGGGAATCAGGGCAGTGAAGCTTTTCACGACTTACAGGGATGTCGGTTACCTCGTTGAGAAGAGGGATGAGCTGCTGGATATATTCCGCATGTGCGGGGAACTCGGCCTCATGGTGTGCGTCCACTGCGAGGATGACGGCTATCTTGAAGAAGTGAAGAAGAATTACAAAGGCAGCTTTGAGGCGAAGGATCATCCGGTCCTGCGTCCGGCAAAGGCTGAGGCTCTTGCAATCGAGTATGTCGGCTCGATCGCACTTGAAGCGGGAATTCCTCTTTATGTCGTGCATCTGTCAAGCGCTATGGGCCTTGAGACTGTGAGAAGCCTCCGCGACAGGGGGCTGGAGGTGATTGTCGAGACGACACCTCACTATCTTTTCCTCAACAGGAAGAAGCTGGACGGACCTGATGCTCCTCTTTACATAATGACGCCGCCGCTGAGGGAAGAGGAAGACAATATGGCACTGCAGGAAGCCTTGTGCAACGGAGAAATACAGGTAGTTGCTACAGATCACTGTGCATTCTCAAGGGCACAGAAGCTTGAGAGCAAAGACTGCAGGACGATATACCCGGGCATTCCAGGAAGTGAGGAAATGCTGCCGCTTATACATAATCTTGTGGCAAACGGTGCTCTGCTGACAATAAACGAGATGGTGAACGTCCTTTCGGCAGGGCCTGCAAAACTATTCGGACTCTATCCGGAAAAAGGTGTTCTCAGAGAAGGCAGCGATGCAGATATCGTTCTGTTCAATCCTGACATCACATGGACGCTTTCAAGCGAGAGCATCCATTCCGAGTGCGGTTATACTCCTTATGAAGGAACAAGCGTAATCGGCAAGGTTCTCATGACTTATCTGCGCGGGCGGCTGATCATGGGAGGAGGAATGTTCCTGGGAATTCCGGGAGACGGACGTTTCATAAAGGCAGGGAGCTGAAAGTTTGTATAACACGATTCTTTTCGATATGGACGGTGTGCTCATCGACAGTGAGCCCGTCTCCGTACAGACTGCACTGAATTATTTCGCAGCAAAGGGAATGAAGGTAAGACGTGAGGACATACTGAATCATCTGGGTGCGGGTGAGGCAGAGTTTTTCCTCTCTCCCGCCCGGGATAACGGTCTGAGTGTTGATCTTGCGGAGGCTTCCTCCTATTTCAGGGCGCATTATGAAAAGCTGCTTGCCGCTTATCCTCATGCGGATTACGGTAGCCGTGAAACGGTGAAAAGACTCAGATCTCTGGGCTTTTCGCTTGCATTGTGCTCATCCGCTCCGCGCTGGAAGGTGATGGTGAATATAAAGGCTATCGGGCTTGATGAAAATGACTTCGATTTCGTGCTTTCAGGGGAGGATGTCACACGTAACAAGCCGGATGGACAGATCTATGAGCTTGCCGCAGCCGGACTCGGAAAGAAGAGAGAGGAATGTCTTGTCGTTGAGGACAGCATTGCGGGAGTGAAGGCTGCATGCAGTGCGGGAATTGACTGTCTCGGCCTTACGACAGGTGAGACTGCCCACGCCCTTGCTTCAGCCGGGGCGCTTTACACTGCCAGTGATGTTTCCATCCTGCAGTGCGGCAGCAGTATGAAAGAGGTGAATGACATGCTTTGTGAGAACAATGCTGATGAAAGAAAGCTTTACGGAGTGAACTATATCCTGAGACGCCGGGAAAGTGCAGGCGATGCCGATGTCGATAAAATGCTGAAATTTGCGCTCAGGGCAAGGGAAAACGCCTATACTCCATATTCAGGCTTCAAAGTCGGCGCATGCGTGAAATCGGCAGCTACGGGCAGGCTGTATGCAGGATGCAATGTGGAGAACTCGTCATTCGGCGCAACCATATGTGCCGAGCGCAATGCCATAACCACTGCAGTCGCGGCGGAAGGAATCATCGGCATTGAGACGCTTGTGGTTGTTTCGGATGATGATCCTCCGGCCCCTCCGTGTGCGCTCTGCCTCCAGGTTATGGCAGAGTTTACATCGCCTGATTCGCTTGTTATACTCTCCTCGCTGGATGGAAAACAGTGCAGGTATAAGTTCAGTGAGCTTTTACCCAATCCTTTCATATTCCCAAGTGAGAGAAAATGAGAAAACATATTCTGAAGTTTGCAATCGTATTGTGCCTGGTTCTAACTTCATGCGGCAGTACCAGGCCCTTTGTCGAGGGCTTTGCATCTGATCCTTCACTGCCTCTTGAACAGAAGCTTGTCATGGGCGGCGGCATAAAGGTTTCATTCGGCTGTCCTGAGATGTATTTTGATGCCTCTGCCTTTCTTGATAGGTACATAGAACTCATAGAAGGTGCAGAGGAATATGTGATTATAACGACATTTCTCGGCAGCTCATCCGGAGAACTGAAGGAACTTTATGATGCGATTGCTGATAAAGCTTCCTCGGGTGTTCCCGTTTATATGATCATAGACGGTATCTCCTCATATGACATGACGGCAAGCGCATCTTTCATGACGCCGCTTTATTTCCTGAGGGAAAGCGGTGTGCATCTAATAGAGTATAACCCGCTTTCGATACTTAATGTTATCCATCCTTCATCACTGCTTGTGAGAGAACACCGAAAGCTTGTCGTCATTGACGGACAGTGGGCGGTGCTTGGCGGAATGAACATGAATTACATTTCCATGGGTGCCGGAGATATCGACCTGCAGAGAGACAGCATGTATGTTTTTGATTCCCCTTCGCTGGCGGCATGCCTGGTTGATGAGTTTGTCTCAATCTGGAATGAAAGCAGTGTGGAGAAAATCGACAGGAACGATTTTGCCGACAAACCTGCTCAAGATGGGGATATCACAGGATATCTTTTCAATCAGGGACCGGGTGGACATGCTGATATGGCAAGCATGTATTCATCTCTGTTCTCAAGTGCGGAGGAGGAAATAGTGATGCTTCCATATCTTGCATTTTTTGATGACAATATGTATGCATCGCTCAAAGCTGCGCAGAATAGGGGTGTGAAGGTCAGGATATATCTGCCGATTGACTCCAGAGCATATGTGCAGGGGGCGCTTTTCTATGACTATCACCGGCTTGTGGAGGCGGGTTTCGATGTCTTTATTGAATTTGCAGGAGAAGATACAGGTCTTTCGCTTCTGCATCAGAAACTTGCCGTGATTGACGGCAGATACACAGTTATCGGATCAAGCAATATAAATTACAGATCGATGACTCTTTCTCATGAGATAGCTCTTGTAATCGACAGCGTGGAATTCGCATCGGCTTCTCTTGCCCAGGTAGAGGAACTGAAAAAAAATATGGCTCCCCTTGATGAGGAGACGGCACTCAGGCTTAAAGAAGAGAAAGGAAGCTGGCCTATGTATCTCTTCAGCTTTTATGGAGGCTGAGATATGAGAAAAACAGTACTTCTTCTTCTGCTGGTGATACTGATTCCCTGTACGCTTTCCGCTCTTTCTTTCGGCTATGGGGTGTCGCTTGAAGGCTGGTCCGGCTTTAATGAAAGTTCAGCCGCGCGTCTTTCATTCATGCTTGATCTTACAGACAGCCGTCATGTCACGCTGGAAGGCGGTGCGGCTCTTGGCATAAGTTCAGGCTGCATGATATTCAGCGGACTCAATGCTGACCTGAGCGTAAGGACATTCTCAGTGACACATCATCCTTTTTCTTTCATGTTCGCCAATACCGTGATCTGGTCTCCCGGATTAAGTTTCGGTATCATAGCGGATGATTCATTTGACTATGCCTGGAGATTCGGGCTGTCCCTTCTTGATTTCATTGATGTTCATTTCCGCTATGAATTCCTGAAGGCTTATGTGACATTTAACAGATCATTCTCATATGCAGGATGGGCTGTTGATCTTTTCAGGGTCAGCTACTATTTCTAGGGGAGGGGGAATGGAATATGAAGAAAACAGCAGCATTTGTTCTGATTCTTGCCGCAGCATTCTCTCTTTATGCCGGATCGTATAATGACCTGTCATTTACGTTCGGCCATCAGTCTGGCGGAATAAAGAATGCTGACGGTCTGAACATGATGTATGGTTTCAATCTCGGGCTGAGCGGCCGTATGGAGATGGGTTTATGGACAGAAAGCATGCTTACTCCATGTTTCTTCAGCGATAATGCCGTCGGACTCTCTTTCAGCTTTGCCCTGCTGGGACCGCGCTCTACAGGTACATCCGTTCCTGGCAGTGCGATCAATATGTTCGTGAATGCTGGAATGATGTTCACAATGCATAATCCGCATGATCTTTTTCTCCCGACAACTGCCTATATAAGCATAACGCCGCTTTCCATCGGAAGTTCTGTTCTAGGCCGGAGGGAGAGATTCATGGAAATGGGAGCCGCATACAACTGGTTTGAGAACGAGTTCACTTTCTTTTTCAGCTTCCTCAGGCTTGATTATTTCATCACCGGTACCTGGCGCGATTATCTCTGATAGCTGAAATTGTATATTCATAGTGAAAAACTCTCAAATTTTCTGAGAGTTTTTTTGTATTATGCTAAAAAAGATAAATAAAAATTGACAAATATATAAATACATCTGATACTGATTATACGGAAAACCGGAAAAGGAGGACTTCGTATGCTTATTTTGATATCAGATGCTTTCGACAAGAGCCTGCCTGATAAACTCTCCGTATTCGGAGAAGTGACAGACGACACATCGAGAATCAGCGAGGCTGATGTGATTCTTGTACGCTCAAAAACAAAATGCACAAAGGAATATATTGACCAGGCTTCCAGATGCCGTCTGATCATACGCGGCGGTGTCGGTATGGACAACATCGACAGGGAATACTGCAAAGAGAAGGGGATAACGGCAGTCAACACACCTAAATCCTCTGCTATAGCCGTTGCTGAATTCGCTTTTGCCTTCATGCTTTCAACTGCAAGCAAAATCTGCTTCTATGACAATACCATGAAAAAAGGCGAGTGGGCCAAGAAAACAAAAAGGAGCGAACTTTACGGCAAGACCCTTGCGCTTCTGGGATATGGAAACATCCCGAAGCAGGTCGCCCTGCGTGCAAAAGCTTTCGGCATGAACGTCATTGCATACGATCCTTATGTCAAGGAAGCCGAGAATGCTGTTCTCGTGCCGGCTCTTGAAGAGGCCGTGAAGAATGCCGATTACATCTCGATGCATCTTCCGTATACATCAGAGACTGACAAGATCATGAACTCAACCCTGATTGAGAAAATGGAAAAGGCTCCTGTGATCATCAATACCGGGCGAGGCAAAACTGTTGATGAGAACGCGATGGCTGAAGCATTGAAGAGCGGAAAGGTTTCATGGTTCTGTGCCGATGTTTATTCTGCGGAACCTCCTGTAAAAGGAGAAAACCCGCTTCTTGGGTGCGAGAATGTGACACTGAGTCCGCATGTCGGTGCCAACAGCAATGAGAACCTGCTGAGAATAGGGCAGGAAGTGTATGATACCATAGATGCGATGGTTAAGGAGGGCAAGCTGAAATGAGAAAGAAAAACTTTTTTGCAGGTCCGTCAGTGCTTCCAGTGGAAGTTCTGGAGGAAATCCGTGACAATATTGTCGATTATAAAGGACAGGGTCTCAGCATGATCGAAGCCAGCCACCGCGGCGGCATGTTCGAGGAAATGTATGATGAGTGTCTCGCTCTCTTCCGTGAGCTTCTCTGCATTCCCGATAATTATGATGTCTACTTCCTCGGCGGCGGTGCCACCCTCCAGTTCACCATGATTCCGATGAACTTCCTCCTGAACGGGAAGTGTGCGGATTATGCGAAAACCGGAAGCTGGGCGAACAAAGCGGCATCTGATGCGCAGAAACTTGGAAACGTCAATGTGTTCTTTGATGACAAGGCAAACAATTATACGCATCTTCCGGATGCGGAATCCGTAAAACCAAGCGAGAACAGCGCATATGTCTACATCTGTGCCAATGAGACAATCGGCGGCATCGAATGGAAGGAATTCCCGGATACAGGAGACGTGCCACTGATTGCGGATATGTCGTCCGATATTCTTTCCCGCCCCATTGATGTATCTAAGTTCGGCATGATCTACGGCGGTGTTCAGAAGAATCTCGGGCCTGCAGGCGCGACATTCATCATCATGAGAAAGGATATGCTTGAAAGGCGCAATGAGAATCTCACGGCTTATATGGATTATTCCCTGCATGCAAAGAACAAGGGGCTTTACAACACACCTCCGGTATTCTCTATCTGGGGCGTGAAGCTTGTTCTTGACTGGATAAAGAGAAACGGCGGTGTAGAAGGCATGGACAAGAGAGCTGAAAAGAAGAGTTGCATGATCTATGATGTGATCGATTCTTCCGGCTTCTTCATCTCTCCCGTGGATAAAGCCGTACGCTCACGCATGAATATCGTATTCCGTCTGCCAAGCGAGGAACTTGAGGCAAGATTCGTCGAAGAGTCAAAGAAGGAAGGCATGCTTGGGCTCAAGGGACACCGTTCTGTCGGCGGTCTGAGAGCTTCACTGTATAATGCACTTCCAGAAGAAGACGTTAAGGCTCTTGCCGAATTTATGAAGGAATTTGAAAGGAAAAACGGATGAGAAAACTCGATGACACGAATATGGAGATCATAAGACATCTGAGGGATGGCAGAAAAGCTTATGCCGCCATCGCAGATGAACTTGATATCACCGAAAACACTGTGCGCAGCAGGGCGAACAAGCTTGTCGATGACAAAGTCCTTTCCTTCAGGGGGCTTGTGAATCCTGAGTACATGCCGGGTCTGCAGATTGCCATAATGGGAATCAAGGTGAGCACGATGGATCTTGAGAAGAAAGCAAAGGAACTGTCTGCTCTGCGCGGGGTGATAAACTGCTGCATCGTTACCGGCCGCTATGATCTCATACTTCAGATCGAACTGTCGGAAGATGAGAACTGTTCGCTCCTGAATTTCTTCAAGAACGAGCTTACCCGTATCGGCGATATTTCAAGTGTCGAGACTTTCGTGGTATACCAGAGTCATAATCTTGAAGTGCCGTATCTTCTCTGAGAAGAAGAGCAGCTGTCTGAAAACAGAAGCCCGCCGTTTGATGAGCGGGCTTCTTCTGTATCAGCTTATCGAGGTGCTTTTCACCGCACAGTGTTTTTCTGCATAAAGGAAATAGTTCACCGCAGTCAGGATTGCAGCTATGATAAGCAGGATGATGAACCTCATGCCGCCTTCGCTTTCATCATAAACTTCTGCAATCAGATTGAGATAGACCAATGCGGCAACTGCAATTGAGATACCGGCAACAGGCTTGCTGCTGATTGAAAGCGCCATGATGCCGAAAAGCTGCCCTGCGGCCTGAAGTGTGAGTGCTGCCGCAAAGGAAACGGTAATTATTTCACAGATGAACCAGTTTGTGTGCATCATGAACATGCAGGGAAGGGACAACAGTGAAAGAAGCACTGTCATGGCGGCTGTGGCGGCAAGAGTATACAGCCAGTGTCTGATGAATGCTTCCTTTCTGTTCAGTCCTGCAAACATATAAAAGCGTAAAAACTGCTGACTCAGTATACCGCCGACAAGAGACCAGATAAGGTAGGCGAATGCTGAAATCATTGTCATGTTCATCGACATTACAGAGAGCAGGGGACGATGAAAACGTTCTTCCCTGATGACAAAGAGTGATATCACAAGTCCTATTGTGACAGTGATCAGAAGACTCACTGCAAGTGAAAAAGCATATTCATGAAGTTCATAGTGTTTCTTTTTCAGGTTCATTTTCCGTTTCCTCCTTTTGTCATCTCAATGAAAAGCTGCTGAAGGTCTGTAGCTTGCGCTTTGACAGATGCAGGAACTTCCTCAATTTTTCCAAGTATGCACATATATTCAGAACCGAGCCGGTTTCCTCTGGAGATTATGCTGAAATTGCCCTTTACACCGGCAAGATCCCCGCTGCTGCCGGACAGAATGAAACCTTGCTGCTGGATCAGTTCGCTTTCTCCTTCCAGCACGATTCTCTTTGAATCAAGGAAGTATATGTATGAGGCGAATGATGCGACTTCATCAATAATATGGCTTGAGATGATGTATGTTTTCTCCTCTGAGAAATCTTCAAGCAGACGTCTGTAAAGTTCATCACGGTTTATGGCATCAAGACCGAGCACCGGTTCGTCGAGAAAGATGAATGATGCTCCGCTGTTGATTGCGAACACATTCTTAAGCATCGTTCTCTCTCCTGTTGAGAGCTTTTCCCATTTCCTCTTTAAAGGGATGGAAAAACGTTCAATATCTGAAAGGAGTTTTTCCTCATCGATGTTTCTCAGATATGCGTATGCACATGCCATTGCCTTTATATTTGCATCGGCGGGAAAAAGATTGTCTTCGTTCGCAATTGCAAGCAGTTTTCTCTTTTCCTTGCGATGTTCTCTGTATTCTGATCCATCCAGCAGTATGCTGCCCTCATCATACGGGATCAGGTCATTTATACAGCGGAACAGGGTGCTTTTTCCCGCTCCGTTACGGCCGAACAACCCATATATGTTCCCGCTTTCAAAAGTAAGCGATATACCATCAAGGACAAGATTCTGCCCATAGCGTTTTCTCAGATTTTTCACTTCAAGCTTCATTTTTTTCCTCCATTATCATGGATACTATATCCTCATTGCCGAGATTGAGTTTCTCTGCCTCCTTCTTCATCGGAGTGATGAAAGTGTCATAGAAACTTTCCCTTCTTTCCTTTCTTATGCTTTCAACGGCACCTTTCACAACGAACATGCCAAGACCCCTTCTTTTCTCAATCCAGCCTTTTGAGACCAGAATATTCATTCCTTTCAGCACGGTAGCCGGATTGATATGTCCTTCCGTACTGATCTCGGTAGTGGAGGGTATCTGCTCATCTTCCCTGTAACGTCCTGTGAAGATTGCATCTTCAAGATTCTTTGCAACCTGCATGAAGAGCGGAATGTCTGATGAAAAACTGTATGTCATTCAGCCTCCTTATTTAGTTAGTTACTTGACTAATTAACTATATAACAGTTCATGTGCGGCTTGTCAAGGGAAATATGGATCGGATGCTTTTAATCATAAATATGATGCAGACTCACAAAACGAAAGGAGGACGGGCATTCCTGTCCGTCCTCCTGATCTTTAAGAGCTGATGTATCAGATTACTCTTCTTCTTTCCATTCTCTGCCGTAGAAAGAATCGAGGTAAAGCTGCTTGATCTGGCTGATGAGCGGGTAGCGCGGGTTGCTGCCTGTGCACTGGTCATCGAATGCCTTGACTGAAAGTTCATCGACAACAGCGAGGAATTCCTTCTCGTCAACTCCCCATTCCTTGATGGAAGCAGGTACGCCGAGTTCCTTCTTCAGCTTTTCGATACCTTCGATAAGAGCATCCACCTTCTGATCCATACTCATACCCGGCTTGATGTCGATGTAGTTGCCGTTCGGTGTGTCATTGCACCTCATTGCAACATAGTCGGCTGCTCTTGCATAGCGGCTTGTCACTGACGGGTATTCGTACTGCGGGAAGCTTGCCTGCTTTGTCGGGTTGTCGTTCCTGTTGAAGCGGATGACATTTGTAAGCAGGAGTGCATTGGCCATTCCGTGCGGTACATGGAACTGTGCGCCGAGCTTGTGAGCCATTGAGTGACAGACACCGAGGAATGCATTTGCGAATGCCATACCTGCGATACATGCGGCGTTGTGGACCTTTTCCCTTGCCTTGACGTTTGTACCGTCAGCATAAGCCTGAGGCAGATACTTGAAGATCAGGCGGGTAGCCTCAAGTGCAAGACCGTTGGTGTAGTCTGTTGACATTGAGGATACGAGAGCTTCAAGTGCGTGGGTGAGAACGTCGATACCGCAGCTTGCCGTAAGGCCTTTCGGCTGTCCCACCGCAAGTTCGCTGTCAACGATTGCCATGCTCGGTGTGAGGGCATAGTCTGAAATTGCCCACTTCATGCCGGTGTTCTCATCTGTGATGATTGCGAACGGAGTGACCTCACTTCCTGTACCGGATGTTGTAGGAATACATACGAGTTCTGCCTTCTTGCCCATGTTCGGGAAGTTGTAGATTCTCTTCCTGATATCCATGAAGCGCAGTGCGAGACCTTCGAAGGATACTTCCGGGTGCTCATACAGAAGCCAGATGATCTTTGCGGCATCCATCGGAGAACCGCCGCCTACAGCGATGATGACATCCGGGTTGTATGCATTGACAAGTTCCATTGCCATGTTGATTGTACCGAGTGTCGGATCGGGCTTGACCTGGTGGAACACTTCAGTCTCGACACCCATGGATTCGAGCTGGTCGGTGATCCTGTCGATCATGCCGGAAGAGAAGAGGAAGCTGTCTGTGACGATGAATGCTCTCTTCTTTGTCTCAAGCTCCTGCAGTGCAACCGGCAGACAGCCGTACTTGAAATATACTTTTGGCGGTAAGCGGAACCACAACATATTCTCTCTCCTCTTTGCAAGTGTCTTGACGTTGAGCAGGTGCTTCGGACCTACGTTCTCTGAAATAGAGTTGTTGCCCCATGAACCGCATCCGAGTGTGAGACTGGGCTCAAGGCGGAAGTTGTAGATGTCACCGATTGCACCCTGGCTTGCCGGCATGTTGATGAGGATTCTGCTTGTCTTGACAGCCTTGCCGTAAGCATCAACCTTGTCTTTTTCCTTCTCATCGATGTAGAGAACCGATGTATGGCCGAAACCGCCCAGTGCGATGAGGCGTGCAGCCATGTCTGCACCTTCACCGAAATTGTGGCACTTGTACATGCCGAGAACCGGGGAAAGTTTCTCATGTGCGAACGGCTCATCAGCTGCAACCTTGGAAACTTCGCCAATGAGAACCTTTGTTGTCCTTGGCACTGAGAATCCTGCAATCTCTGCGATCTTGTAAGCCGGCTGACCTACAATCTTCGGGTTTACCGTACCTCTCTGCGGATCAAGGATGATCGGGCTGAGCTTCTCCATTTCGTCTTTTGTCAGGAAGTGCGCGCCCATGTCCTTGAATTCCTTCTTGACCTCGGCATAGATTTCCTGATTTACGATGACTGCCTGCTCTGAAGCACAGACAACGCCGTTGTCGAATGTCTTTGACATGAGAATGGAGGCAACTGCCATCTTGATATTTGCACTCTTGTCAATGAGGGCAGGGGTGTTGCCTGCACCGACACCGATTGCCGGCTTGCCGGAGGAGTAGGCACTCTTTACCATTCCGGGACCGCCTGTAGCAAGGATGAGGTTCACAAGAGGATGAGTCATGAGGTAGTTTGTCTTCTCCATTGACGGTTCTTCAATCCATGCGATGATGTCTTCAGGAGCACCGGCCCTGACTGCAGCGTCTCTTACGATGCGGGCTGCATCGCATGTGCACTTCTTTGCTCTCGGGTGCGGTGAGAAGATGATTGCGTTTCTTGTCTTGAGTGCAATGAGTGATTTGAAGATTGCGGTACTTGTCGGATTTGTTGTCGGGATGATGCCGCAGATAACGCCTTTGGGTTCTGCGATCTTCTCGATGCCGAATCCTGTGTCTTCCTCAATGATTCCGCAGGTCTTCTCATCTCTGTATTTATGGAAGATGTATTCTGCTGCGAAGTGATTCTTGATAACCTTATCCTCAACGATGCCCATACCTGTTTCCTGCACGGCATCCTGTGCAAGGGTGATACGTGCGTTGTTAGCTGCGATTGCGGCTTCACGGAAGATCCTGTCGACCTGCTCCTGAGAGAAGGATGCAAACATGATCTGTGCACGCTTTACTCTTTCAATTAGCTCCTGGAGTTCTTTCTGTCCGGGAAAAGTTTCAGCATTCACATTAGCCATTGAATTTTTCTCCTTGAATTCTGTTTTGTTTCTTTAGAAATTATAGCAGCGTAAACGAAAAGTAAGTCAAGCAAAATCAAGTAAAATGTGAAAAAGCAAAGAATAACAATGATTTTAGGTGAAAATTGTGCAGTTTTTACAGTTTGAATGCAAAATAAAATGCTAAGCGGAACATTATTTGTGATATTTTCGTGTTTAATTGGTTTTGTGATTATTTTCTAAACCAGTTTAAGCGTAAAATGTTATTCCGTCAGATTATGAAATGCAGATTACATTACAATAAACTGTGCATGATCGTAAATGAAACAACTGCCAGTATCACAATAATGGAGTCTGCAGCGATGAAAGGAAGACGGGGCACTTCTCGCATTTCTGCGGATGCAGAGGTGAAATCATCAAGCTTCAGTGCCTCATTCAGCCTTTCGGCGGCTTTTCCGTCCGATGAGAAGAATTTCTCATTTATTGCAGCATACACCGACATTATCTCAGATGCCATGCTTGCGGATGTGAGCGGCAGTGTTGACATGCTCTGCGAAAGCGCGACTGCCGTCATGAGTCTCAAGGCTTTCATCATTCCTTCTTCAAGAGCGCCTTTAGTCACAAATGCGAAAATAAGACGTCCGGATGGAGAGAAAAGATTGAATACCACGACGGATAAGAAACTTATGATGTAGAAAAAAGGACGTATCCTTCTTCCGCTCATGAAACAAAGGACAAGTGCAATGATGAACTGAAGTGCAAGTACAGGTATGCTGTGCGTGAAGAGGACTGAGGCGAGAGCCGCAAGAGAGAAGACAATCATACTTCTGCTTCCATTACTTTTTTTTTCCGGGTATGTTTTTTCCCTTCTGATCTTCACATCATCTGCCGGAGAAATATGATAGGCAATGAATGCAAGGACAAGTCCTGTGAACAGATTGAAGATCATCATCACGGGAATGAGTGACAGGACGCTGCTGCTGAGGAAAAGAGAAGCCGACAGCAGCTGGAATACCGCCGATATTACGGAACCCGATGCGGATACAGAGTAGAGAGAGAATAACCTGCTGGAGTATCTGAAAATGATGAACATCACTATACTGCTTGAAGCGTTGCCTGCAAAACTCACAAGTGCATATGGGGAAAAAAGCGTTCCCGCAATGAATGACGAGAGCAGCCATTTGATCAGAGCCAGAATGAAATAATCCTTTGCACAAAGCCGTGTCAGCGCCCACAGCAGTGACAGATTCGCAAGTCCGAGGCGCAGGAATGGAAGCGCATGAGGAAGGCTTGACTCTATTACGGAGAGTGCAAGGCCCAATGCCGCAAGATATGAGACTTCAGAACGCTGCCGCATCTACTTCACCTCCGCTGTCCGCTTCCATGCTCACGGCAATCCTGTTGGGAAGGCAGACAAGCATTTCAGGGTATTTGCTGATTGAACCTCTCATGCAGGTTTTGTTATCGCACGGGGATGAGAGTATCCTGACCCTTCCGTCTTCAATCTGTATTGTCGTGATTCCTATTTCCCCCTCGGCCTTTATCGTCCTGTTTTCAGAGAGGGTGTAGCGGAAAATTCCCTCCGGTGTCTCAATCTGCACATAGGAAGCACCTGATGAAGAGAAAAGCAGCATTGAGACAGATGCTGCAAAGATGAATGCTATAAGAACTATGTCTGCAATCTTCAGGTGTTTTTCCTTCATATTAAGGAAAACTATACAACAGGAGGAGAATTTCAGAAAGCATATTTTCTTGACAATACTTCCGGGGGGGGGTACTTTTGAGTTAAAGGTGAAAAAAAGAGGGGATTGTTGTGAGAAAAGCATTAACAATCTTGTTTGCAGTATTATTGGCATGCACATTTGTTTCCTGCAGCAGTGGTAATCCAGAACCGCCGGCTGATAACAGAACACAGCTTGAAAGAGCAGATGAGGCGATATCTTCAGTTTCCCATGTTTTCAACGGAGTCGCTGCTGAGATAGATGATAAAGGCAATGATGTATATAAAATTGAGAATCCTGTTCAGATAAACGGCATGACAGTCAACGGTGGTACAAAAACTGTTTCAGAAGACGGATTCAACACTTCTGTTGAGATTGAGATTTCATATGAGGAAAACGGTCAGAATGTCAGCATTAAGAGCAGTGAGACTACGGATATATCAGTAACAGTAGACGGAAGTGATGCTGATGTGTCGCTTGAGGAAACAAACAACATGCTTGCAAAAGCAAAGCAAATTCCAGCTTCTGTCTTTACAGAGACAGCAGGAGAAAATGGTACTGTTGTATATACATATGAAGCGATTTCTTCAGAACTGGCTGTTAAGAGGATACTAGCAGATGAAAATACAAATACGAATGAGATAAAGAAGGTCGTAATTACTTTTACATATGAAAGCAATAAAGCATCTTATGAATATGCTGTCACTTACAGTAGCGGAGATGCTGAGTGTATTGTAAAAAAGAATTTTTCAAAAGAAGTTGTAATAATGTATGATTCGACCAGAGTTGAAATTTCATCTGATCTCAGGAATGAATTCACACTTTCTAATTTACAGACTACAGAGGACATTGAAAGCGGTAAAATATATGATGGAATAGAACTCACAATGTGGTCAATGTGGAACGCTGAGGAATCCCAGGCCCAGATCATCCAGAAAGCTGCAGCTGCATTCAAGGAAAAGAAAGGTGCAGTCATCAACATCAAATTCTGCGGACGCGATATAGCAACAACTATAAATACAGCTCTTCAGAATGGCGAGCATATTGACATCTTCGAAGAAAACTACACAAAAATCGGTCAGCAGTATGCCGCATATTGCTATGATATGAGCGCAATGGCGGAAGCTTCCGGTTACTTCGGCAACAGTTATCCGCTCTTCAACAACATGACAAAAGAATGGACAGGCGGCAAGCTTGTTTCAGTCGCAGAGCAGCCGAACATGGGCGGTATCTTCTACGACAAGGCAAAGTTTGAGAAAGCCGGCATCACAGAGACTCCGACAACATGGACAGAATTCCTTGATGTATGTCAGAAGCTTGTTGACGCAGGCTGCCAGCCGCTCGCACTTGACGGAACATACGCAGACTTCAACTTCGGTTATCACCTTGATAGATACATCGGCGAGGCAAAGACAAGAGAGCTTTCCCTCAACGGCGGCTGGTCAAATGAGCCGGGTGTCATTGCTGCAGCTGAAGACATCATCGATTTAGTGAAGCTCGATTATCTTGCTGATGGTGCTCCGGATGAATATCCCACAAGTCAGAACAAGATCGGTTTTGAAAATGTTGCAATGATTGTATGTGCTGACTATGTAACTTCAGAAGTCAACAATAACACAGATGCCGGAATTGAATGGGGAGTGTTTAATTATCCGTCTGTTCCCGTGGAAGACGGCGGTAATGGTTCCAGAAATGTATATGCCGGAGCTAATTCTTTTGCCATAACTGCACAATGTGCGGCTCCCAAGGCTGCTTATGATTTTCTGATGACACTTGTGACTGGTGATTTCGATCAGGAAAGAGCTGACCTCATTCCTCAGATTCCTGCAGATCCTTCCAATCAATGTACAGCTCTTGACGGTGCTGTTGATACACTTATGGAGGCAGAAGAGGCTCTGTCGTGGACAATGGGCATCAATGCAAACAGTGACCTCAAAGCAGAGCTGAAAAATACAATAATTGAATTGTTCCGTGGAAATTTTAAAACCGGAGAGGAATTTGCAGCTGCTCTTGATGCGCTCTACTGATTCATAAATTCTGACTGATGGTGGAAAATCCTCCTGTGCTGATGCGGGTGCAGGAGGATATTTTCACTTATACCGGATTTTGACTGTTTTCTGGATGTTTTTCATTTCTGAGAAGCTCTTTTAACGGGTATTGGAACAATCCGTCCCTGATGCAGTACAGGTACAGCTTGCCATTCCGTCTTACAGCCGGCATGCGGAAAGCCGGGCTCTGCTCTGGATAGAGCCGCTGGAACCAGAGACAGCTGTCATTGACCCATGCTGCAAAAGAAATATAGTGGGATTTGCTCATTTCATGGCTGATACTCACATAGTATTCTGTATCCATTTCCTCTATGGAGATTTCAGGTCCAGAATCATCGTCTGCGGGTGTCAGCGGCATAAGATGACGACCGCAGCAGGAGATATTTGCCTCTCCTGTGCTTGTCAGGATATTCCCGCAGACATGACAGACATACAAGCGTGTCTTGTCTATCTTTCCAGGATCCGTCCGGTTTGGATTCATCTCTCCCTGCAGAAGTTTATGAATGTCGGCACCAAGTACCGAGGAAAGTTCTCCCAGAAGGGCTATATCCGGCGCCCCGTGTCCGCATTCCCATTTTGAGACTGCTTTGTTGCCGATATGAAGCCTTTCAGCAAGCTGCTGCTGTGTAAGTCCTTTTTCTTTTCTCAGCTGCAAGATCAGCTGTCCGACTTTTGCATTATCCATTTCATCCTTCCTGTCAGTTTTTGCCGGCCCGGTTTCTCATCAATATGGATGAGTAAAACTGCTGTTATCCGGTACCTGCTGTATTGTGTCTATTTATCTTGCAAGCTTTACTGCATGCGGATGCTCCAGCAGGAAGCTGTCCAGCATGGCTGTCAGTTTTGCACTCTGATCTTCATCCTGATTATCATATTTGAGAGTGCTCTCAACTTTATATTCAAAGCCCTCTTCGCCATGCTCGTTCCACAATTCCTGAAGCCGTCTGCTGCTGTGAAGAGCCGCAGACAGCCGGAAACGGTGGCTGTTGAATGCCCTCTGCAGGTCTTTGGAGATATCTGCAAAAATCTCTCCTGTGGCTTTGCATTGCATGGAAATGACTCCCATCTCAGGATGACGGGTCTTCCACTGCATCAGAAGTTCTTTTTTCTTTGTTTTGTCCATAACCTATGAATCATAATGGGGAAAGACTTTGGTTACAATCTTCGCTCTGTAGACTTACAGATCATTTTATGACGCGGATAAGCAGTCCCTTGAGGTATTCGCTCTCGGGAAGGGAAATGCGTACGGGATGGTCGAAACCTGCGCTCATCTGCTCAAGTATCTGGATTTCCACGCCGGCATCGCTTGCCGCATAGCTGACCATCATGCGGAAAGCTTCCTTTGTGAGACTGCCTGAACATGAGAAAGTCGCTATGATTCCGTCAGGCTTTATCTTGAGCATTGCCATCCTGTTGAGATCCTTATAAGCCTTGAGTGCATTTTCAAGCTTGCTTTTCGTAGATGCAAGCTTCGGCGGATCCAGTATGATCATATCATACTTGTTTTCCTCTGCGCTTCTCATGTATTCAAAGACATTGGCTTCTTCTATGGAGACTTTATCACGGCTGCCTGTGGGGAGCACCTTTTCGTTTTCATTCAGATGGATCTGATAGAGAAGGTGGCGCAGTGCGCTCTGGGAGGAATCCACGGCATGCACGGATTCTGCTCTGCCCCTGAGACAGTGAAGCGTGAATGCTCCGGTGAAGGAACATGCGTCAAGGACAGTCTTGCCATTTGCATATTTTTCGACAATATTCCTGTTGTCCCTCTGGTCGCAGTAGAAGCCGCTTTTCTGGCTTATTCCGGGTTCAATTTCGTAATATATTCCGCTTTCACGGAATCTTATGTTCCCTTTTCCGCTTTCAATGCCGTTTCCGGCTTTGTCGAAGGAGAGAACCCTGCGGCTGAGACCTTCGGAGGGCGCGTAGAAACTGTCAGGAATTATTGTAAGTGTCTCATAATCCACACTCTTCTGCAGTGCATTTGTGATGACATCGAGATGATCCTGCGCATAACGGGAGGATATTATGGCTTTAAGATGCCCGTTATAGATATCAAGTGCGAGACCTGGAATGAAATCGGCTTCCCCGTGGATGAGGCGCATCGCATCTGTATCTTCACGGGATGCGAGGACTTCTCTCCGCCTCAGGGCATCCTTTATTCTTTCTTCAAGCCATTCATCATCCGGAATGATCCTGCGGTTCCATGAAAGAAGATGCAGCGTTATGTGGCTTTTCTCATCATACCAGCCGTATGCGATGAACTGCCCGTCCTCGCTCATGACTTCAGCAAGAGAGGCTTGCGTGAATGACGGCGAGACTTTCTTTATCGCACCGGTGAATACCCATGGATTGTGGCGGACGAGGATTTTCTCTTTTCCCTTTCTTATTATGATTTCATACATGCCCGATAGCTTAAGTCAAAGACGGCAGTATGGCAACAAGCGGATGAAACAGTTAGAATGTGTTTCCATGAAAGCTTTACTATTCGATCTTGACGGAACTCTGGTAAACAGTCTTGAAGACATAAGAAGGGCACTCAATCATGTTCTGAAGATGTGCTATGCCTCTGAAATAGACAGCAGCCAGTGCATGTCGGTTGTGGGACATGGACTGAGAAATGCACTGCGCGATGCTCTCTGGTTCTCCCGTGCGGCTTATCCTGAAGATGAGTTTGAAATTCTCTATGGTGAGCTTATGTCCTATTACTCGGCACATGCGTGCGACTGTTCCCGTCCCTATGACGGAGTGATTGAATTTCTGGAAAGGGCAAAAGGGCGTGGCTGTTTTCTCGGTGTGCTGTCAAACAAGAGCGATGAGCTTGTGAAAAAGATAACAAACCGGCTTTTTCCCATTTCCCTTTTTGATTTTGTCAGGGGACTGAGGGAAGGAGAGAAGCCGAAACCTGACAATAATGGCGTTCTGGACTATGCAAAGCTTTGCAATGTGAGCCTTGATGATGTTACAATGATCGGTGACAGCGATGTTGATTACCTCACTGCCCGCAACACGGGAGTGAAAAGCATCATTGTAAGTTATGGATTCAGAAGCGAAGCAGAACTCAGGGCTGCGGGTATAAGTCCTGTCGTCCCGGATCTGGAGGAGGTTGAGAAATTATTATGGAACTGACTGCTGAAATGATTGCCGATATCAGGGCAAAGGCTGAAAGCTATGTTGAAAGCGAGAAGGAAGAATTTTTCAGAAATGAGGTGCTCTCTCTTCTTGACAAGGGAGATAATGATGCTCTTTATGATGCTTTCTATACAACACTTGCATTCGGTACGGCAGGTATGAGGGGTGTGATCGGCGGCGGCACGAACAGAATCAACACATACATGGTAAGAAAAGTCACGCAGGGGCTTGCCGATTACTGCAACAGATACACATCATCGCCCAGTGTTGTCATCGCATATGATTCCCGTCACTGGTCAGCTGAGTTCGCGCGCTCTGCCTCTCTCGTGCTGAGTGCCAACAATGTCAGAACATATCTTTATGATGTGCTGCATCCGGTTCCGATGCTTTCATTTGCGGTGAGGCATCTCAAAACCACAGCAGGCATTGTCATAACCGCAAGCCATAATCCGTCGAAATACAACGGCTACAAGGTTTACTGGTCCGACGGTGGTCAGGTGACACCTCCTCATGATATAGAGATTGCCGCCCTCGCGAACAATGTAGGCCCCTCAGACATAAAGGATATTGATGAGTGGGAGGCAAGGGAGAAAGGTATTCTCTCGTCTGTTCCTTCATCCGTGGATGAAGCATATTACAGCATGGTACTCTCTTCCCTCCGACGTCCGGAGATAGTCAAGGCATCTCCGATCACAGTTGCATATACTCCTCTTCACGGTTCCGGGAACATTCCTGTGCGCGAGATGCTTTCAAGACTTGGCATCAGGACTGCCGTTGTCAGCGAGCAGGAGCTGCCTGACGGTGCATTCCCTACTGTGAAGCTTCCGAATCCGGAATCTGCCGAAGCCATGACAAAGGTTATCGAACTTGCAAAGGAAGTCAAGGCAGATATAGTTCTCGGTACTGATCCGGATGCGGACCGCCTCGGCATTGCCATACCTAAGACTCCCGAGAAGAATGACTATCTTCTGCTTACCGGAAACCAGATCGCCACTCTCCTTGCCGATTACCTTATCGCAACGGCAAGGGAACAGGGCGGAAAGGACAGGAAGCCTCTTGTCGTCAAGAGTCTTGTCACAACAGATATCGTGAAGCGCATCGCCTGTGAAAACGGTGCCGACTGCAAGGATGTGCTGACAGGGTTCAAGTACATCGCGCGTGAGATGAACGCCATCGATACGGGAGAGAACAAAGACAACTGCTTCCTCTTCGGCTGTGAGGAAAGCTACGGCTTCCTTACAGTAAATGATGTTCATGACAAGGATGCTGTCTCATCCGCAATGGCCGCGGTGGAGATGATGTGCTATTACGCAAGCAAGGGCATCACACTTCAGCAGAGACTTGACAGCATATATGCACATTACGGCTATTATACCGAGCTTGTCTTCTCCCGTGATTACGAAGGAGCTGAAGGCAAGATTAAGATGCAGGAGATCATGAAGTCCCTCAGGTCTCTCAAGAAAGGCGACAGGTTTGTCAGCAGGGAAATCGAATCCATTGAGGATCTCATCAATGGCACTGAAAATTTCCCGAAGGCAGATGTCGTGATCATCAGATTCCAAAGTGGTGAAAAGCTTGTTGTACGTCCTTCCGGCACGGAGCCGAAGATCAAGTACTACATCTTCCTTGCAGAGGGAAAGGAAGGCCGTGCGGCTCTTGAAGAAAGCAAGGGTGCTGTCCTTGATGAGTTCAAAGCAAGTCTTTAACCGCTGCGTCTCTTATTACCTGCGTCTCAGGCATTATTCCCTTCTTCTCACATACCGTGAGAGGAAGGAAGAATGCGGCAAGCCTGTTTTCTCTCTTTTCTCATCCGGCATGATAAGCGATGAGGAAAGAGATGACGTGAGAAGCAGTCTTTATGCCGCACAGATAAAAATCATCCGTGCATTTGTCCAGGATCGCTATTACATACCGCGCCTGATAATCTGTGCGGTGATATTCCTTGTCTTCTATCTGTTCTTCTCGCTTGTGATCCGTGATCCGCTTCCCATCATTGATGAGATAATCCTGTCAGCTGCCGCTGCTTTTATCTGCTATGTGCTTCTTTCGCGTACTGATGAGAAACTTGCCATATACCGCAATCTTGCATCAGCTTCCCATGATTCTCTTTCTCTCATGAAAGAGGAATACAGCGGGGAATGCTCCTCTCTTGAGGCGTATTACGACAGCCTTTCATCTTCCTGTGACATCCCTTCAATGATAGACAGCCTTGTCAGCAGGAGTGAGGATTATCCTCCTCTGCAGTTCAGTATTTCAGATGAATTGAGAAATGCATTCATAGGCTATGCCGATGAAAACAGGATATACAGGAGTTATATGAAACATCTGAGGAATGTCAGGACAGATGGAGATCTCCGCCTTTCATCCCTGATGCGTCAGGCGGCGGCAAATGATAACCTTGACGTGTATCTTCTGTGCATTCTGATGCAGATTATGTAAATCAAGGCAATATTCAGTACTGCTTATTAATTAGTTTTTTCATATGAATTTTAGCCGTATCCGCACTTTTTGGTGTATATAAGTGCAGAATGGTATCATATTTTTCTTTCACTCTGCTCTTCGCACTGCACCTCACGGCGCTTTATTTTCTTTCTCCATTTGCCTGTCCGCTTGGCATTGCCGCGGGCATCTTTTTCATCATATGGCAGGGACGGGAGAAAATTATACTGAGCATTTCCGTATCATCCGTTTTTGTTTTCATGACACTTGCACTTCTGCTTGAAGGAACAGTTTCCTATGGGTTTGGCAAAGCAGACATAAAGGCAGTATGCGGCACGGTGATTCAGGACAGCGTCAGGGGAAAGTACGGAACAAGACGGATTGTGCTTTCTCTTGATGAATGTTTCATTTCAGGAGGAGCAAGCGCAAGTGCCCGTGGGGTTGTGAATGTGACATACACCGGAGACGGGAAACTTTACTGCGGCGACAGAGTTCTCTTTTACGGTTCTTTAAATGATTACGGTTTCAAGGCTGCGCATTTCCGTCTGATGTCGGCAACTACGGTGAGAGAAAAAAGGAAGACAGTGCTTGAGATGCTTGAAAGAATGATTGATCCGGATAGCAGCAGGGAGAATAATCTGAGTCTCATGCTGCTTACCGGCTGCTGTGCAGATCCGGATTTCCCGCTTTCTTCTCTTGCACGTGAAAGCGGTACAAGTTATGTTCTTGCCTTGTCAGGCATGCATCTTTCCGTCTTCTCCGTTTTCATTCAGGTTCTGCTGAAGCCTTTCCTGGGACGGCGCAATGCACGATTCATCTCTATCCTGATAATAGCCTTCTATGTGTTCTACATCGGCCCGAAGGCATCCATATTGAGGGCCTTCATACTGTCTGCTGTGTTTTTCGCATCCGGGGGACGACTTTCAGGCGTGAAGGCCCTGTTTCTCACTTTCACTCTTCATTCCATTTTCTTTCCGCTCACTCTTCTCTCGCTTGCAAGCTGTTACAGCTATTTGTCGCTTCTCGGTATAATGAGTCTTTCTCCGGTATTGAAGACAGCCTTTGATGAAATAATCCTCCTGCCGGAAAGCATTGTCTCAAACATAAGTGCCGGTGCCGCCGCGATACTTTTCACAAGTCCGCTGTCTTACTGTGTGTTCGGAACATACCAGCTTTCAGCTATTATCACAGGCGGAGTCATTTCATCTCTTGTCTATCTGTACATGCTCTTATCCATCATCCCGTTTCTGTTTCCTCTCAGGAAGTACGTCTACTTCCTTATTGAGAGTCTGATGATCATCGGAGCGCGCTTTCCGCACTCTGATACAATGACACCGTATATTGTTTTTTCCTCATCCGTGTTGCTTCTCCTCCTGCTTTCCTATATTCTCAAGAAGAAACGGAGACTCAGGTGTGGAACTTTAATTATGACAGCCCGAAAGAAATAAGCCAGATACTTGATCTTGCATCGCTTGCAATGACGAAGAAGTTCGGACAGAACTTTCTCTATTCTGCCTCTGCGCGTGAGCATATTGTCAGAGCTTTGAATGCACAAGAGGGTGCCTGCGTGTGGGAAATAGGGCCTGGACTGGGATCTATCACATCGCTTCTTCTGAAAAGCGGGGTAAAGGTCAGGGCTTTTGAAATTGACAACGGATTCTGCCGCCTTTTAAAGGAGCAGGCTTTTGCAGATGAAGAGGGTTTTTCACTTGTGCAGGGAGATGCTCTTAAAACACTTTTCACCCAGGAGGAGACGCCTGATTACATCTGCGGCAATCTTCCTTATAATGTCGGCTCAGTATGCATTGCTAAGCTCATTGAGAATGATATCAGGGTAAGACGTATGGTCTTCACACTGCAGAAGGAAGTGGTTGAGAGAATGTGTGCCTCAAAGAACAGTGCTGCCTATTCATTCTTCTCTCTGCTCACCCAGATCGATTACAGAAACCGCCTGCTGTTCACAATACCGCGTTCCTGTTTCTATCCGCAGCCGAATGTCGACAGTGCTGTCGTTGTAATGGAAAGAAGAGAGACGAGTCTCGTGCCTGATGAAATGAGGAACGACTTCCTCAGCATAGTGAGAATGCTTTTCTCTCAGAGGAGAAAGACTATAAGGAATAATCTTTCATCAGCCTATTCAAAGGATAAGCTTTCATCTGCATTTGACAGAGCATCTCTTAGCGGTATGGAAAGAGCGGAAGCTCTTGATATTGATCAGCTTATAAATCTTGTTAATATTCTGAAATCGGAATGAAATATGAGAAAAGTTGTTTTATATATAGCAATGAGTCTGGACGGGTTTATTGCAGATGAAGAAGGCGGGGTAGACTGGCTGCGTACAGAAGACGGCGTTGAAAGTACAGGCAGCTGGGAAGAATTCTCAAAGACTTTCGATACCATAATCATGGGCTGGAATACTTATCATCAGGTGCGCTTTGAGTTTTCTCCGGATGAATGGGTGTATAAGGGTTATAAGAAATCCAGCAGAAAACTCCAGTCTTCAGGCGGGGGATGAATGCTGTAATATAGTGGAAATAAGCAATTTTCTTTGCTGAATATATTCCAATAATTCTTTTCATATGGTATAATAAATCATGATTAAGGCATGCCGTTTCAGACTATATCCGACTCTCTTCCAGATTCCTCTTCTGGCATCTTCTTTCGGTGCTGTACGGTATGTCTACAACACGGCTCTCTCCTACCGTTCAAAAGCATATAAACGCCGTAAGGAATCAATCAACTACTACGACAATGTGAAGCTTCTGAACATACTGAAAAAAGCAAAGCCGTGGCTTAAAGATGCATACAGTCAGTCGCTGCAGATGGCATTGAGAAATCTCGATACAGCTTT
>CASDXQ010000011.1 GCA_949285145.1 uncultured Spirochaetales bacterium
TCCATTTCAAGAAGGGACGGCTTCCAGGAGATGATGAGCGACGCGCTTTCAGGGAAGATTGACCTCATACTCACGAAATCGGTATCGCGCTTCGCGAGGAACACCGTGGACAGCCTTACCTCCGTAAGGGAACTAAAGGCTAACGGAATCGAGGTTTACTTCGAGAAGGAGAACATCTGGACATTCGACTCCAAGGGCGAGCTGCTCATCACGATAATGTCCTCGCTCGCACAGGAGGAATCAAGATCGATATCTGAGAATGTGAAATGGGGAATCAGAAAGCGCTTCTAGGAAGGCAAGCCGAGATTCCCTTATGCCTCGCTCGGCTACAGGAAGGGAGCGGACGGAAATCCTGAAATCGTGGAGGAGGAAGCGGAAATCGTCAGATTCATATTCTCAGAGTTTCTTCTCGGACGCTCGATATCCAGCATAGCGAAATCACTGACTGATAAGGGTATCCCGACACCTCATGGAAAGCGAAAATGGAGCATATCCGCTGTCAAGTCGATGCTGAGGGCGGAACGCTATACGGGCTCTTTCACGATGCAGAAGACATTCACGGAGGATTTCATATCTAAGAAGCACGTCATCAATGAAGGACAGTTGCCGATGTACCATGTCGAGGACAATCATCCCTCCATCATAACCCACGAGATGTTCGCGGCCGCTCAGGATGAGTTCATCCGCAGGGCTGAGGACGGCACGAAGAAGGAATCCGCGGACATCTTCGCATCACGCATCATCTGCGGTAAATGCGGTTCATTCTATGGACGGAAGACGTGGCATTCCACAGACCAGTACACGAAGCGGATATGGCAGTGCAACGAGAAGTACAGGACAAGGGATAAGGAGAGAAGGAAGAACCATGCCCCGAATCTCTCTGAAGATGAAATCAAAAGAGCCGCCACTGCAGAAATGAACAAGGTCATTGCTGACAAGGACAGGATTATGAGAAGACTGACGAAATCACTGTCAGGGAATCATGAAATCGACAGGCTGCTAAAGGAGAAGAACAGACTCGCAGGAATCATGAACGAGATGGCTGAGAAAGCCGATTCGATCCTGTCATGGAACAGCAGCACAGATGAGGCTTCCAATCCTGAGTATGCCGAAGTAAAGGCATCCTTCGAAGCGGCGGAAAACGAACTCAAGTCTGTCGAGTCACGGATTATGAGAATCAGGGCGCAGCGCGCCTCGTACCGGCTTGTGCTCAATGCCCTTGAGAATCACTCCGAACAGCTCGAATCCTTCTCGGAGGATTTATGGATATCGCTCGTCGACAGGATGGTCGTATACAGCAAAGAAGATATCAGGCTGATTCTGAAAGACGGAACAGAAATAAGCTGCTGTTAATAATCCTTGTTTCAACCAAAGTACAGTAATTATTTATTCTCATTTTCTTTTGTCTTGTAAAACTTTACCAAAATTTAGCCACTTTCTATTTGGTTTAGCCACAGCAGTTTTATTTTCGTTTAATTGTATTTTCCACAAAGAATAATTCATGTGATGTTCACACTTTTGATACAACCGGGATTTTGAGGCATATCTCAACAATGCAACTATAATCAATATTATTCCTTTTATTATAAGAAGTTATGAAATAGACATTACATTTACATAAACAACATTATGAAGATTAACAAGAAGACACGATGAGAAAAACCAGCATTCTTCTGTGCTTTTTAATTCTTTAGCCACCCCTATAGGTATTTTCGTTTCATAGTGTGAATTTCGTTTCAGGGTTTCTTTTATACAAAATCTGCTGGCGAGGCGAATTAAATTTTAAGATTTGGTATAATAGCAGTAATCCACGTCCAGTCAACATAATCCAAAGAGGAGATCCCATATGCCATTCGATTTCAAGAAAGAATACAAAGAGTTCTATATGCCAAAGCAGGTACCTGCGGTAATCACAATACCGTCTATGAACTACATAGCTGTCAGCGGGACAGGTAACCCAAATGATGAAAATGGTGAGTACAAAGAAGCGGTCGGGCTTCTGTATGCTGTTGCCTATACGCTGAAAATGTCAGAGAAATCAGGATACGAGATGAAGGGTTTCTTCGACTATGTTGTCCCTCCTCTTGAAGGTCTCTGGTGGCAGCAGAATTCAGATGAGAGGATAAATTATTCAAGAAAGGATGATTTCAACTGGATTTCAATGATACGAATCCCAGATTTCGTATCTTCTGACGATGTTGAATGGGCGAAACAGACAGCATCAAAGAAGAAAGGTCTGGATTGCTCAAAAGTGGAATTTATGAATCTGGATGAAGGACTCTGCGTCCAGATAATGCATGTCGGATCATATGACTCAGAGCCGGAAACTGTGAGGCTCATGGATGATTATCTGAAAGCAGAAGGATACGAGAAGGATATAAACGATGTGCGGAGGCACCATGAGATATATCTTTCAGACCCACGCAAGGCAGATCCATCAAAAATGAAGACCGTCATAAGACACCCAATCCGGAAAAGGTGATGAAATGAATAACAATGAAGATATCATACGTTATTTCTACGAACATATAGTTTCTGACAACCTTCTTGGAAAGCTTGAAGACTTCGCTTCAGAAGACTGTACGGTATGGGCTGATGGTAAATCTGAGAAGGTCGGTGTAAATGGCATGAAGGAACATCTTGAAGCCATAAGGCATACCTATCCTGATTACAGAATGAAAATATTGAGACAGTTCGTTTCAGGTGATTACGTGATATCGGAATTCAGAATGGAAGGTACCTTCCAGAATGAATGGCTTGGAATAAAACCGACAGGTGAAAGAATCTCAATCACAGGCGTCGATATCGATAAAGTCATCGATGGTAAAATCGTCGAACATGGTGGTGCTGCAAATACATTCGAGGCATTCTGGGCGATGAATTTGATTATGCCAGATAGTAACCATCTATAAGGGAGAGTTGGATAGATGAAGTTGAAAAATCCTATGCTTGTGGTAAAGGACATTGATAAATCAGTCGAGTTCTACAAAAGGGTCTTCTCCCTGCATGTCATCATGGATTTCGGAGCAAACAAGACTCTGACAGGAGGACTGGCTCTGCAGACAGAAGATACATACAGGGACTTTATCGGAATGGAAATCCAATTCGGAGGTAATGATTCAGAAATCTATTTTGAAGAACATGATTTCGACAGCTTCATCAATAAGCTGAAAGACTTAGATGTTGAATATGTTCATCCTGTCGTTGAGCATAAATGGGGACAGCGTGTTGTACGTCTCTATGATCCTGATAGGCATATCATTGAGGTCGGAGAGGATATGAAGGTGGTATGCAGACGGTTCCTTGATAGCGGTATGACACCTGAAGAGGTGGCAAAGCGTATGGATGTACCGATGAAATTCATCAATGTCTGCATGAGGAGCTAAGGAAGAGGCTATGGAGAAGACTAAGCTTGAGAAAATCCCATCTGAGTCCATTATGATCGCCCTGCTTGGGAAGGCTTTATATGATGTTTGGCTATCCTTATGTTCTGTCATTGACGAAAGATATGACATGGAAAGAGCATGGAACAGTGGAGGTAAAAACTGGACATATGAGTATAAATACCGCAGAGGTGGAAAAACTCTATGTTCGTTATATGCTAGGAACAACTGTGTGGGATTTATGATTATCTTCGGGAAAGATGAACGCACGAAGTTTGAAGAAAACAGAGAAAGCTATTCTTCAGGAGTTCAGAAGATATATGATGAAGCCCAAACATATCATGACGGAAAATGGATCATGTTCTATCCTGAGGATTCTTTAATGTTTGATGATTTCATGAGACTGCTTGAGATCAAGAGGAAACCCAATAGGAAACGATGATTATTACTGACAGGCGGAAGCCTGTAACGAAATGTTGTTCGGACTTTTCTAAACTTATAATATAAAGAGGAGCTTTGAATGGAGTATATTAAAGTAACGGATGAGAATATAGAGAAAGAGCATATATGCTGTGCGATCTCAAATAATAATGATATCCAGGTATCATCTAAAAAATCCTGGTTACGAGAGCGTTTTAATGAAGGATTGGTTTTCCTGAAAAGCAAAGAAAGAGGAAAATGCTTTATTGAATACATTCCTGCTGAAAATGCATGGATTCCTATCAAGGCTGATGGCTATATGTATATCAACTGCCTTTGGGTGGCCGGCTCCTTAAAAGGAAATGGGTATTCAACAGATTTATTAAATGCCTGTATTGAAGATTGCAAAAACAAAGGTAAAAAAGGAATATGCATTTTATCCTCAAAAAAGAAGAAACCCTTTTTATCTGATCCAAAATTTTTGAAATACAAAGGTTTCATCGCTTGTGATGAAGCAGATAACGGTATCCAGCTATGGAGTTTATCATTTGATAAAAATGCTTCTATACCTAAATTCAAAGAGTGTGCTAGGCACCCTCATATTGATGAAAAGGGATATGTTTTATATTACACCAGCCAATGCCCATTTAATGCAAAATATGTTCCTGTCGTGGAAGCAATAGCAAAAGAAAAAGGAGTATGTTTTAAAGCCATTCATTTACAAAAAACACAAGAAGCGCAGAATGCGCCTACGCCAATCACAACTTATGCCCTATTTTATAACGGAGAGTATTTGACAAATGAGCAAATGAATGACACGAGGTTTTTGAAGCTATTAGAAAAGAATACAGAGGTTCCGTTTAATTAACGGATATGGACATATTGATGATGACATTCCTGAATTTGTAATTTCTGTACTCCAAGAATATAGAGCCAAGGGGATTGGGACGGTACTCCTGTCTGAGCTTCTGGATTCTCTGAAGATGAAGAACTGTAGATATGTATCCCTCTCTGTTCAGAAGGCTAATACTGCAGCATTAAGGCTCTACAGGAAAGCAGGTTTCAGGATTGTCGAGGATAAAGGAGATGAACTTGTAATGAAAATCGATCTTGAAAATAACGAAGCGGTGTTTGCTGTCATCAGGTAGCATCTTTCGGCAATCCATAGATACAGAGATTACTCACAGTCCCATCCTTTATGACAGCATTATGAAGAAATAGTTGAGAAGAACATATTTTGAAGTGAGAAAGCAAAACTCAACCAATGGTTTGTTTAATCCAGAGGGCAAAAAACATAATATTGAAATCAGGAACAGAATGATGTTCGCTTGGAGAACAAATGATTGATCAGACAAAGATAGGAAGATTCATCGCAGCTAAAAGGAAGGAGAAATCCCTTACTCAGGCTGAAGTCGCAAAGAGCTTGGGCATAACAGACAGAGCTGTTTCAAAATGGGAGAGAGGACTCGCCCTTCCTGATGCATCCATAATGCTGAATCTGTGCAGCATTCTGGGTATCAGCATCACGGAACTGCTCACGGGAGAAGAGGCAATGGAAGAGGACTATAAGGACAAGGCGGAAAAACTCATTCTTGAGATAAGGAAAAAAGAAGAAGAGAACAACAGGTATCTGCTCAGACTTGAGACAGTTATAGGTGTTCTAGCCACTGTCTCTTGCCTCACAATCATATTTATAGCGGCATTTCTGACTCCAGGAACCGTACTTATGTCTTCCCTGGTTTTGATTGCGCTCTTGATACTCTTTATAGGAATTTATTTTGCATTGAATATCGAGCGAGATGCGGGATATTACGAATGCAGATCCTGCCATCATAGATACGTTCCTGATTTCAGCCGTGTCGTCATGGCGATGCATATAGGAAGAGTTCGTCTGATGAAATGCCCTTCATGTGGAAAGAGGACATGGCAGAAGAAAGTTCTTTCAAGATAGACTTCTCTGAACCTATAATTAGGCATGGAAAAGAAAATCTGCCAGAGCTGTGGCATGAAAATGGATGAGAGTCTCTATGGAACACATGGAGATGGACACAAGAATACTGAATACTGCATACACTGCTTCAAAGATGGATTCTTCACCGTATCCTCAATGGAAGAGCAGATTGAAATCAACACATCACCTGAAGGACTTGAGGATTTCAACAAAGCTTCCGGACTGAATCTCCCGGAAGATGAAGCAGTTAAGGGACTTCGCCTGTATCTCCCTACCCTTAAAAGATGGTTGAAAGCTGAGGATCAGGCTTCCTGGATACTCGACCATACAGGATATGTAACGTTATCAACGATAGATGAGGAAGGTTTTCCTCGTCCTGTTGCGATAGATGTGATCGCGCATGATGGTATAAAGACAATCTGGATGACAACGTTCAGAAATTCAAACAAAGCGAGACAGCTTATGAAGAATCCTAAAGCAGGAATCTCTTTCGTGCATGAGGCAGACAGTGTAACGCTTACAGGAATTGCTGAAGTCATTACAGACAGTACCACTCTCCATGAATTCTGGAAAGATGTTTTTATACATTATTACACTGCCGGCCCTGACGATGAGAATTACTGCCTTATCAGATTCACGACACAGAAAGCAGTATGCTGGATAGACAGCGAGAAAAAGGAATTCTGTTTTTGATTTTCCAAGTGCAAGTAAAACAGAATTTCTGTGAAGCGAAGTTCACCTTGTTCATATTTCACAATTTACCAGCAAATAGTTGAATTAAAATAATTTAAAAAATTTATTGAATCTGATTTTAACTGCTCTTATCATGATTTCCAAATCTTGAGTAACAGGTGGGAATAATGGTAATCGAGGAATTCAGAAATATCAGAATCGCTTATATGCGGAGAACCGGAGAATATGGAATCAGAAACAAGGAATTGATGGAAACATTCAAAGCATATCTCAGGGATAGGAACCTGCTCTCTGCAGACAACACAATCCTTGGGATTGCATTGGATGATCCGGACAGTGTGGAGAAAGAAAACCTAAGATATGATGTCGGTCTTGTTATGACAGGAAATGAAAATATCGGATTAGACGTGAGGAAAATACCAGATGGAATGTATTCCGTCTTTGAAATACCTCATACGGCAGAGGCTGTATCGGAATTCTGGAGTAATCTTTCATCCTTGCTTGGTAAGCTGCCAGTCGATCGGTCAAAGCCGGTTGTTGAACGCTACAATGCAGCAAAGATTTCAAATCATTTGTGTGAGTTCTGCATACCGCTGAAATAAACTTCAAAATAAAATTTTATAACACTTGCAATAAAAAATTTGTTTTTATAGCCTGATTACAGAAGTGGCGCCACTCTCTGATAAGGAGAGTATTGAATGAGACATTTTGATTTGCATAACGGTTCTTCTCTTGCAGATAAAATCATGAGAAGAGGAATAGATTTACTTGGAGAAATACCTTTCCCTTTGACTCCGGACAGGTTCGATTTCGCTTCCTCATGCCTGCCTTTGTACGAAAAGCATTATCCTCAAATCATCTTGGAGATCCAGAACCTTGCAAAAGGTTTGAACATTGATGAAAAGATTCTGTTTGCACTTTTCTTTTCAATGTATGCGATAGTTCCTGTAGCACATTGTTCCTGTATTGCAGTGCGTGATGAGGAGAATGTTTTTCTCGGACGTAACAGTGATTTCTATATCCATATGAAGGAGCTGAACAGCCATTTCATCTATGACGGTTATTATGGAAACAGCACAGCCTTCCTTGAACTGGAGGACGGCAGGAATAAAGCAGGACTTGCCATCGGTTTTACATCCGTCTTTCCTCATAATCCGAAGCCCGGCCTCAACTCAGGATTGATTCTGCGTCTGCTTCTCGAAAAGGCAGATTCAGTGAAATCTGCAATAGAGATATTGGAATCCATTCCAATTGCATCATCCCAGACCTATATGCTGGCGGATAAAAGCGGACATATCGCATATGTGGAATGCTCACCGGAACATATGGAGACAGCAGAATACAGAGAAGGCAGGCATTGCCTGATATCAACAAACCGCTTCATTCTCCCGGGAATGCAACCATACTCCATCACCGTAGATGATGACTGGAACGCAGAGGCAAGACATGAAGCAATAGAAACAGTTCTTTCAGAGCATTCAGAGTGGAATCTGTCTGTAATGAGGAAATCTCTCGTTTCCGCAAGCTCATACGATACTGCCACTGGACATGATACTGTATGGTCTGTCATTGAAGACATGAGTGCCGGTCAGGCTTACCTTTGTGAAGGCAATCCATCCGAAAACAGCTACAGCAAAACAGAGCTCTGACCATCGGAAGAATAACCTTCCCACTTTTTTGAAGAACAGGCGGAATTGTCATTAAGAATCCTGTATTCCGCCTGCGTTTCATGAGGGGTACCAGATCATGTCATACAGCGTCATGGTTGTTGTAATGTGCCTCATACCGGCAAGCGTCATGCCGAGATGTCTGTATTTTTCCACCTTGACCATCTCATCGGTTTCAAGCACACAGGGAATACCTTTTTTCTCCGCCACCGATTTTGCAACATTCAGAGCCTGACTCATATACCCATTCCCCTGATACGGTTTTCTCACACAGAGCATGGCTACATTGACGAAAGGTTCCTTGTTCTTTCTCATCGTGTCAGCAAGAGAAGGTCCGGCACTGCGAACAAGTTTCAGCATGTGTGTCAGAGATGACAGCCTGACAGATTTCATTACGATGAAAGGGAATTTCACCAGCAGGGAAAGAGGAGGTTTCCACTCTGATGCCGTGATGCCAATGTAAGCCTGTCTTTCATCTCCGACAGTCCAGATCCAGCCGGCTTTCAGTGCCATTTTAAGCGATGCCGTCTGATAGCGGATGATATCTTCTCGGCTTCCAAGCATGGTGAACAGATTTTCTTCCCCGTTGCTGAAAGCGTAATCCGCATACGTTTCAGCTATTTCCCTTATTTCCCCGTCTGTCAGTGTTCTAACGTTTTCAGCAGTCATAAGCGGCCTCCTCAGTCAGAGAGCAGCCGTGACTTCAGCTCTTTCAAAGCCCTGAAGTACGACAGCAGCATATGACAGCAGGCCTTTCCTGCAAGATACAGAAGCACTCCTGCAATTAGCGAAAAGCAGAATGCCAGCCACGGGTTGCCGATACCTTTCAGCACCATGTCATCAGCAAAAGGCATAGAAAGACTGAAGATGCTGCTGACAAGCCTTAATGCACCAAGAAGCGGACAGACAAAGCCGCTTATTATGAATACAGGCGCACATACGCCAAGGGTAGGAACAACAGCAAGCGAAATGCAGATTGCAGCAAAATAGAAAAGTACAGCCATACAGCCTCCTGCTTTGTTCACTGCAATTAGCATGCCACTAGCATGATCAAACCTATAATTGCTGCTGTATTCACGTCACAATGGCATTTCATGCCGGGAAATATATTCTTATGGTATTTTTCACCTGGAAATGAAAAAAGTGCGTCAGTTCAGAATCAGATCGTACAGCTGTCCGTCAACATACTTTCCGTCAATGAGGAAAAGCATCCTGTCTGTGCCACAGAAGCAGAAACCGTTTTTTCTGTAGAAAGCCTTCGCTCTTTCATTGTCAGAACGTACGGTAAGGAAAATCTTCCTGATTCCCCTCCTCCGTGCTTCAGAGACAGCCATATCGAAAATATGCTTGGCAACCCCTTTTCCCCAGTATTCTTTCCTTACAGCTATCCCCATTTCGCCGCGGTGACGGATACGTTCCCGTCCCGATACACGTATGTCGCAGGAACCGCAGATTCTGCCATCCAGAACGGCAACAGCTGAAAAACATCCCGAAGCTGCCGAGTTTCTTATGAAAGACCTCTCATCTTCAATGCTCATTGCATCCGCCTCTTCAGCCGAACATGCGAGATTGTCGCTTTCACCGGCAATGGACCTGAAAAAATCAAGATAGGCTGAAGCATCTTCCTCTCTGACAAGTCTGTACTCAAATTCCATCGGCACCTCTCCTTTTCCTCTTCTTAAGAATATTACACACATAATGCAGATTTGCAATGAATACGGTTTGAAACACAATGGGATCATGTAATATAATGGCACACAAGATTTTATAGGAATGGAAATTATGCGGAAATATTTCACATCTGAGTCAGTCTCTGACGGACACCCTGACAAAATATGCGACCAGATCGCAGACGGAATACTCGATGAGCTTCTGAGACAGGATCCTTATTCCCGTTCAGCATGCGAGGTCACAGCTGAAAGCGGCAGCGTGCACATAATGGGGGAAATCACGACAAAAGCTGATGCTGACTATATCAGGGCAGCAAGGAAGATCATAAGGGAAGCAGGCTACACAAAAGCGGAATACGGCTTTGATGACAATGCCAGTATCACATGCTCTCTTCATGAACAATCCCCAGACATAGCCATGGGTGTAGACTCGTCCTTCGCCGATGAAAGCACCACCGGAGCCGGAGATCAGGGAATGATGTTCGGCTATGCTGTGAATGAAAGCGAGGAATACATGCCACTCACCCTTTCGCTTTCAAGGAAGCTGGTGATGAGTCTCTCTGATGCAAGAAAGAGCGGAAAGCTTCCCTTCCTGCGTCCTGACGGCAAAAGCCAGGTGACGCTTGAGTATGAGGGAGGAAAGCCTGTGAGAATAGACACTGTTGTCCTCTCAGCCCAGCATGATCCAGATATTGAGCTTGAAGACCTCAGAAAGTCACTAATGGAAAACATCATCATCCCCTCCCTTCCTGAGAACATGCTTACGGAGAATACAAAATACTACATCAATCCTACAGGACGCTTTGTACTCGGAGGTCCTGCTGCCGACACCGGTCTTACAGGACGCAAGATAATCGCAGATACATACGGCGGCTATGCGCACCACGGAGGCGGAGCATTCTCCGGAAAGGATGCCACCAAAGTTGACCGCAGCGCGGCACTTGCACTGAGGAACATCGCAAAGACGATCGTCGCCTCGGGTGCGGCAGATGAATGCGAAATACAGGCGGCATATGCCATAGGTGTCGCAGATCCGGTGTCCCTTGCAGTCCTGACTTTCTCCAGCGGAAAGATAAGCGAGGATGCTCTTGTCAGATGGATAATGGATCACTACGATCTGAGGCCTGAAGGCATGATCAGACAGTTCTCTCTCCGGTCTCCGGTATACAGGCAGAGTGCCTCATTCGGTGCATTCGGCCGCACTGATGTCACACTGCCGTGGGAAGTCATTGATGCCGGTGCGCTTGAGGATCTGAAGGCATTGCTGTAAGCACCTTGCAGCATCCGGAACAAGAAAGATCTGTCCTTCAGGCATTATGATGTGTACTATTAGACAATGAGCAGAATAATACGAAGAATACTGGTCATCATACCGGCGCTTGCCATTGAGTTTTTTCTGGATATTCGCACTGCTGACATGGCTCAAGCCATGGGCAGCAGCAATAAGCACCTTTCTTTCCATACTTGCGGTACTTTTTGTGTTCTACCTCATGATGAAACAGGATGAGGACACATACAAAATCCTCTGGCTGATAATAATCCTCTTCTCTCCTGTCATAGGTGCACTGCTGTATCTTCTCTTCGGCAACAAACGCACCACACGTCCGCTGAGAAAAGCACTGGAGAAAAATCCTCTCATGCCTGTTGAGAATGATTCCTCAGTGCTGGAAAAACTGGAAAAGGACAATCCCCGTATGGCACAGACATTCAGCAAATTGACTAATAAAAAGTCGCCAAATTGACTAATGAAAATATGCCAACTTGACTAATAGCATCTTAAAAACTATTATATTCACAGACGTGGTGATATAATGTCTTTACATGATTTGATGTACAAACCAAGGATTGCGGATGAACTTCTGGCCAGAGAGCTGGAAGGAATGGGGGCTGTGTTGATCAAAGGTCCCAAATGGTGTGGAAAGACAACAACAGCCGAGCAAATGGCTGAAAGCGTCATCTATATTGATGAACCTGAAAATGTCGATCAGAACATAAGGGCCTCAGAAATCAATCCGTCGCAACTGCTTGATGGAAAGACACCACGTCTCATTGATGAATGGCAGATCGCGCCGAAACTATGGGATGCAGTACGTTTCACCATAGATCGCAGAAAACTTGATGGACAGTTCATTCTCACAGGGTCTGCAGTGCCTTCTGATCCGAAACAGGAAAACCATTCAGGTACAGGACGGATTGCACAGATTACGATGCGGCCTATGAGCCTGTGGGAATCAGGAGACTCCAGCGGTGCTGTCAGTCTGCATGAATTATTCAATGATAACCTCAGCATTTCAGGGATAAACAAGAGTGATATCAATGATATTGCTTATTACATATGCAGGGGTGGATGGCCACGTGCAACACTGCAGAGCAGGAATGTATCACTCCGGAGAGCTTTTGACTACTATGATGCGATAGTCAATGTTGATATTCACCGCGTCGATAACGTTGAAAGAAGCACGGAAAGAACAAAACTGCTTATGAGATCTTATGCGCGCATACAGGGAGCACAGGTTCCTCTGACAACAATCCGTGATGACATGAGGCCTAATGACAGCCCTTCTCTTGATGAACGTACTGTATATTCATATATAGAGGCACTGAAAAAGCTTTTTGTCATAGAAGATATGCCGGCATGGAATCCGAATCTTCGTTCAAAAACAGCAATCAGAACAAGCGATACAAGGTACTTTGTTGACCCATCAATCGCCACGGCCTCGCTGGGCATAGGACCTGAATCGCTGATCAGTGATCTGAATACAATGGGCCTGATGTTTGAAACAATGTGCATAAGGGATCTCCGGGTCTATGCGGACTCACTGGATGGAACAGTTTCACATTATCGTGACAAATCAGGACTTGAATGTGATGCTGTGATACATCTCAGAGACGGTTCATATGGTCTTGTTGAAATCAAGCTTGGTGGAGAAAGTCTTGTACGAGAAGGTGTGAAAAACCTTCAGGCCCTAGCTTCAAAAATTGACACCGGAAAGATGAAAAAACCGTCTTTTCTTATGGTTCTTACAGGAACGGGACGCTATGCAATACAAAGGGATGACGGTGTGCTTGAAGTTCCAGTCTGCTGCCTGAAAAACTGAATACAGGTTTTCAGATATATTTCCCTACGCAATAAAAGGCTGCCCTGAAATATGGATCATTTCAGGGCAGCACAGAATATCATGTTTCACACATAAAAAAGGATTTCAGAATATGTCGGCACAGGCCAGTAGGACTTGTCGACAATGCATTCAAGCCTGTCACAGATCCTGCGGGCATTCTCCATAGCCGGTATGATCTTGTCCGCGGCATAGAAAGCAGCCTTCTCTGTCTGCTGAGGTCCTTTTGCCACGCATTCATCAAGCTCATCAATTTTGACAAACAGCTCATCACACAGGGCACTTGCCTCAGCACAGAGGTTTTTGTCCGCATTCGCAGCCACTCCGATCCTGCCCTTCACCTGAACCGATGAAGCAAGAGAAGATGTGAAACGCAGAGCTGAGGGAAGTATCTGACGGCGGAGCATCTCACTCATTGTGACAGCCTCTATGTGAATCGCCTTCTGATACTCGTCAAGCGATATCTCAAGACGGGACTCCATCTCCTCTTTCGTATACACATTATGACGCTTGAACAGTGCAACGTTCTTCTCATCACAGTAATGAACAAGGGCATCCGGCGTTCTCTTATAGTTGGAAAGGCCTCTCTTCTCAGCCTCTTCCTCCCACTCTCTGCTGTATCCGTTGCCGTTGAAAAGGATTCTCCTGTGTGCTTTGAGTTCCCTTTTTATCAGAGCATTGAGGGATGCGTTGAAATCAGAAGCACCCTCAAGCTCATCACAGAAAGCCTTCAGGGCATCCGCCACTGCCGTATTGAGCATCACATTCGTACAGGCAATGTTGAAAGATGAGCCGGGCATTCTGAATTCAAACTTGTTTCCGGTAAAGGCAAACGGACTTGTCCTGTTCCTGTCAGAGTTGTCGCGGGCAAGCTTGGGAAGCACGCTTGTGCCTATGTCGAGACGGGATGAAGAAGACCTGCCCTTGAACGGCGTTCCCTCGATGATTGATTCAATAACGGCATCAAGCTCATCACCGACAAATATCGACCCGATAGCAGGAGGTGCCTCGTTTGCGCCGAGCCTGTGATCATTTCCGGCACTTGCAACGCTTATGCGCAGCAGATCCTGGTAATCATCGACAGCCCTGATCACGGCAGTCAGGAAAAGCATGAACTGTGCATTGTCCTTAGGTGTCTTTCCGGGATCAAGAAGGTTCTCTCCTTCATCCGTGCTCAGAGCCCAGTTGTTGTGTTTTCCCGATCCGTTTATTCCTTCAAACGGCTTTTCATGAAGCAGACATGCAAAACCGTGCCTGTCTGCAACCTTCTTCATCATTTCCATCGTAAGCTGGTTCGCATCGGTTGCCTTGTTTGCGTTATCGAAAATGGGAGCCATCTCATGCTGGCACGGTGCGACTTCATTGTGCTCGGTCTTCGCTGTTATGCCGAGCTTCCACAGCTCCTCGTCAAGATCAGCCATGAAAGCCTTCACCCTTCCCCTTATCGAGCCGAAGTAATGATCCTCCATTTCCTGCCCCTTGGCCGCAGGTGCACCTATTAGAGTGCGTCCGGTAAGCCTGAGATCCAGACGTCTGGAGAAATCCTTCTTGTCTATGAGGAAATATTCCTGCTCTGCACCTATGGTCGCATTGACTCTCTTCACCTTCTTGCCGAAAAGTGAAAGTGCCCTGACAGCTTCGCGGCTTATTGCATCCATGCTTCTCAGAAGCGGAGTCTTCTTGTCAAGGATCTGCCCCGTATACGAACAGAATGCTGTAGGTATGCACAGTGTATCATCCTTGATGAATGCATAGCTTGTCGGATCCCATGCCGTATAACCGCGGGCTTCGAATGTTGCACGCAGTCCGCCGGAAGGGAAACTTGATGCATCTGGTTCGCCCCTGGTCAGTTCCTTGCCGGAAAAATCCATGATGACACAGCCAGTTTTATCGACGGTGAGGAAACTGTCATGTTTTTCCGCGGTTATGCCGGTCATCGGCTGGAACCAGTGTGTGAAATGGGTCGCCCCCTTGCTGACCGCCCATTCTTTCATTGCTGCAGCTACAATATCCGCTGCATCCTCATCAAGGGCTTTTCCTTCAACCATTGTATCCTGTAATGATTGATATACCTTTTTCGGTAGCATTTCTCTCATTACATGATCATTGAAAACCATGGAACCGAACATTTCAGATACGTTCATGCTAATCCTCCTATGATCTATGATAGTTCTCTTACAATTGTCATCGCCGCATCCAGCAGGCTTATGCGGCAGTTCATCGCTTTTTTCTCTATATAGGCATGAGCCTCCTCTTCACTCATAGCCTTGTATCTTGCAAGAAGGCATTTTGCCTTTGTAAGCATTTTCTCATTCTTCAGCCTTTCAAGAAGCTTTCTGTTCTTCTCTTCAGCCCTGCTTATCTTGTTTCTGGACACCCGCAGGGTTCTGAATACAGCAGCAAGCTCTCCTGTGCCCGCAACATACACACCGTACTTTTCCATTGTCTCCGCCATATGCTGCATAAGCGCATCAGGAACAATATATATCGTGTCGAATCCACGTTCAGAAGCAAGAACTGATACTTCCTTTGCCGAGCCGTCCGGAAGAGATGCATCCACGATGACGAGTGAAAGAGACAGATCAAGTATCTTCATTCTCGCCTCTTTGCCGCTTTCCGCACGGAAGAGAGCATACCGCCCCGCAGCAAGCGTTTTCTTTATCATGTCGCATCTGCTTCTCTCAGCAGCGATAAGCACCATTTCCATAGAAACACCTATATAAAGCGTAAAAAGCGTCTGATCATTGAATCGTAATCACTCAGTTCCTGTCCGTATTCGTCTGCCTCCGCCTGTCTGTCTTCAAGGTAGCCCTCGACAATCCCGGGAGGAATGACGGAGCGGATGAAACTGCTTTTTCCCGCTGCGTCCACAGCAGCAGCAAGACTTGAAGGCAGCTTCACTCCTGAAGAAAGTGAAATCATGTCGCCGGAAGCCTCGATCTGCGGTACTGCACCATCCGCAATACCCTCAAATCCTGCAGACAGCAGCAGGGAAATGAGAAGATACGGATTAGATGACGGATCAGGACTTCTCACCTCCATACGGCAGTCATTGCCTTCCGCATGCGGGATTCGCACAAGTGTCGACCTGTTCTGATGACTCCATGAAACTGAAGAAGGAGCCTCAAAGTGACCGAACCTCTCATAAGAAGAAACCAGGGGATTTGCGAATGCTGTTATCTCATTCATTCTCCTCAGTATGCCGGCCATGAATGACATTGCCTTGGGATCTTCCTTCTCAAAAAGATTCTCATTGTTCTCATAAAGGGAAAGATTTATATGCAGTCCGCTTCCGCTTTCATTCCTGAGCGGTTTCGGCATGAATGAAGCGAAAAGACCATGCTGCTGTGCTATTGCTTTCACCGCAGTCTTGAATGTCATCATGTCATCGGCAGCTTTCAGCGGAGAAGAACAGCGGAAGTCTATCTCATTCTGCCCCGGTCCGTGCTCATGATGACTGCGCTCCGGCTTTATGCCCATATTTTCAAGAGCGAAGCAGATTTCCCTTCTGACGTTCTCCCCTCTGTCAAGCGGTGCCATATCGAAATACCCCGCATCATCAAACGGACAGAGGGTCGGAAAACCTTTCTCATCAGTTTCAAAAAGATAGAACTCACACTCAGGTCCTACAAGGAAAGAGTATCCGGCAAGGCTGCTTTTCTTCTCTATGCGGGAGAGAAGATATCTTCCATCACCTTCAAATGGTCTTCTGTCAGGGTATGTGATATAACAGTAGAATCTGGCAACACCCCTGTCCGCAGGTCTCCACGGCAGGATGGAGAATGTGTCAAGATCAGGAAACAGCAGAAGATCAGACTCGCTTATGTTCAGGAATCCCTTTATTGCGGATGCATCAAAGGAAACCCCGTGCTCAAGCGCGTGTTCCAGCTCATCTGCCATTATCGCGATATTCTTCTGACGTCCGAAAATGTCACAGAAGGCAAGCCGTATGAATTTCACCTCATACTCTGCAAGCAGCTGCCTGATATCCTCCGTATCCATAGTAACCTCCATTAACGGAAAAAGCGCCGCAGAAACATTTCTGCAGCGCCTTTGCTGTATATGCCGGAATGATATGGAAAAGCCTCAGTCAAAGTCAAGTATGTTTCATGCAGTTTTCTGAATTTTTATTCTTGAAAAATTCAAAACCATAATTGACACACAATGAAGATATGTCGTAAAACGTACCTCAAAGAACAAGGACGTTCAAAGAGATGATTCTCTGAACGTCCTTTTTTTTATTTTCCGGTTTCAGAGGCGGCTTATGAAGAAAGAAGGCGAAGTCAGAATCAGTTCAGGATGCGCGATAAGCGGAATATTCTGCCGTGACGGAAGACGTATCACGGGTGAAGCGATAAAAAAGAGCATAAAGGTCATGCACAACAGGTCAAACGGACTTGGCGGAGGCTTTGCAGGTTACGGGATATACCCGCAGTATAAAGATTACTATGCACTGCATGTTTTCTATGATTCACAGACCTCAAGAGAAGAGACGGAACGTTTTCTGGACAGACGGTTCGACATAATAAACCTCTCGAAAATACCTGTGCGCCAGACAAGTGCGATTGCGGATGCGCCTCTCATATGGCGCTATTTCGTATCCCCGCTGCCTCACATGCTGCAGGACAGCCAGCTTGATGAGGACGAATACACATCACGGGCCATGATCAGGATAAACGATTCGATTGATGGCGCGTATGTCGTCTCTTGCGGCAAGGATATGGGCGTGTTCAAGGCTGTAGGCTATCCTGAGGATGTCGCTGATTTCTACCGCATCGAGGAATACGAGGGGTATTCATGGACGGCTCACGGACGCTACCCCACAAACACTCCGGGATGGTGGGCAGGATCTCACCCTTTCTCATTGCTGGATCTCACTGTCGTGCACAATGGCGAGATATCTTCCTACGATGCCAACCGCAGGGCTGTCGAGATGTACGGTTACTCCTGCAATCTTCTGACAGATACAGAGGTCATAACCTATATTCTCGACTATCTTACACGCAAACAGGGGCTCACGCTTGAAGAATGCTCACATGTCATAGCAGCTCCATTCTGGTCCACAATCGCGACGACAGAGGATGAAGATGAAAGAAACAGGCTTTCCTACATGAGACAGATGTTCTCTTCATTCCTCATCACCGGACCGTTCTCGATTCTTGTAGGTTTCACAGGAGGAATGATGGCTCTCAACGACAGGCTGAAACTCAGAAGCCTCGTCGCGGCGGAGAAAGGAAGCACTGTGTATTTCAGCTCGGAAGAAGCTGCAATCAGAGTCATTGAGGACAATCCTGACAGAATATGGGCACCGCGCGGCGGAGAGGCTGTCCTAGTGACACTTGAAAAGGAGGCCGGAAGATGAGGAGATACAGAATTAGAAAGGATGACAGCTGCGTTTCCTGCCTCAGATGCGTATCGGAATGTTCATTCGGGGCAATAACAGCAGGTGAGAACAGAACACCTGTATTCCATCATGACAAATGCGTTGACTGCCAGCGCTGTGTGTCTTTCTGTCCTGCCGGAGCCATTTACATAACGGAAGACGGAAACAGATTCAGGGAAAACTCCGTTTTCAGGAAGGATGACATCAGTGAGATAATCCTTCAGGCTGAAACGGGAGGAGTCCTGCTTTCATCCATGGGGGCAAGAGAGAAGAACATTCCCGTATACTTCGACAGGATGCTGCTGAACGCCAGCCAGGTGACAAACCCCTCCATTGATCCGCTCAGGGAACCTATGGAAAGTGCAGTGTTCATCGGACAGCGGCCTGAAAAGATCCAGAGGGATAAGGAAGGACGGCTTATAAATAACCTTCCGCCGCATCTTGAGCTGAAAACACCGATTCTGTTCGCGGCAATGAGCTATGGAGCGATCAGTCTGAATGTTCACAAAGCTCTGGCAGCAGCGGCAGAAGAACTCGGAACGTACTGGAATACAGGTGAAGGAGGACTTCATGAAAGTCTTTACCCGTACAAGGAGCACACTATCGTTCAGGTCGCATCGGGACGTTTCGGTGTGCATGAGACATATCTGAACACGGCAGCCGCCATTGAAATAAAGATCGGCCAGGGAGCAAAGCCCGGAATCGGAGGTCATCTCACAGGGCGCAAGATCATCGGCGATGTATCTAGAACAAGGATGGTGCCGGAAGGTCTTGATGCCATAAGTCCGGCTCCGCATCACGATATCTATTCCATCGAGGATCTGGCGCAGCTCGTCATGTCAATAAAGGAAGCCACGCATTACAGGAAACCTGTGATGGTCAAAGTCGCAGCCGTTCACAACATCGCTCCGATCGCCTCGGGAATTGCAAGAAGCGGAGCCGACATAATCTCCATAGACGGTTACAGGGGCGGAACGGGAGCTGCTCCCAAACGCATAAGGGACAATGTGGGAATTCCCATCGAGCTTGCAATCGCAGCTGTGGACCAGAGACTGAGGGAGGAAAAGATAAGGGACCGCGTGAGCATCATCGCCTCAGGCGGCATAAGGAATTCAGCCGATACCGTCAAGGCCATAGCACTTGGTGCCGATGCTGTCTCAATCGGAACTGCAGCCCTTTGCGCACTTGGCTGCCATATATGCGCATCATGCCACACCGGCAGGTGTGCATGGGGAATCGCGGCACAGGATCCTGAACTAACAAAACGACTTGATCCGGAAAAAGGCGCAAAACGGCTTGTCAATCTCGTGAATGCATGGACACGCGAAATAAAGGAGATCATGGGAGGAATGGGGATAAACAGCATCGAGGCACTGAGGGGCAACAGGATGGCACTGCGCGGTGTGGCACTCAATGAGAAAGAACTTGAGATTCTCGGAATCAGATATGCAGGAGAATGACATGAAGGTGGTTGACATAAGAAAAGACGGAATCGATGGAATAAGAAAGCATGAGAACAAGGAGATAACTGTGACAGGATGTCTCGGTGAACGTTATATCGGCTGCGGCATGAAGGACGGGGTCATGCATATAGAAGGGACACCGGGCAATGCGATTGCATCCTATCTTGACGGCGGCAGCATTTATGTGGATGGCAATGTCCAGGATGCTGCGGCAGATACAATGAATGCGGGTCTTCTTGCCGTGAACGGCAGCGCCGGCGATGCGCTTGCATACGGCATGAGAGGCGGCCGTGTCTATATCAGGGGCGATGCCGGCTACAGGGCCGGTGTGCACATGAAGGCATATGAGGACAGAAAAAGCATCCTGGTCATAGGAGGAAGGACAGGATCCTTTCTGGGTGAATACCTTGCCGGAGGAATCATCATAGTCCTCAACCTTGATGAGGAAAAAGACATAACAGGTTATTTCTGCGGAAACGGAATGTATGCCGGAACCATATATCTGAGGACACAGCGTCCTCCGGTGAATCTTTCCGACAAGCTGATTACAAGAAAAGTCGGAAAAGAGGAAATGGAGAGTGTCATCCGCCCGCTGGTAACTGACTTCGCATCTGTTTTCTCGCTCAGTGCGGCTAAGTGTCTTGAAGGCGGGTTCATGGCAGTCGAAGCGGATAAATCAAAATCATACAGCCAGCTTTATGCTGCAGTCTGAGGAGTGGAATATGTGTACAGTTTTTGCTTACAGGGGAAGAGCCCTGACTCCTGCCCAGCTCAAAGACATTCTTGAAAGGACAAGAAGAAGAGGTCCGGATGCAGAGAGGATCATAATGCCGGAGGAGAATCTTTTCCTTGCCTTCCAGAGACTTTCCATAATGGGCATAGATGGAAGAGGCATGCAGCCTTTTGAATACAATGGAATGTACGCCATCACCAACGGGGAGATCTACGGATGGCGTGACATGCGCAGGAAACTTGAGGCGGAAGGATATGCTTTCCACTCTGATTCCGACTGTGAGACGGTGCTCTACATGTTTGACAGATACCGCGAGAAAATGTTCGCCATGCTTGATGCGGAGTATGCATCCGTAATATATGATCCGGCTGAAGGCTTCATAGCCGCAAGGGATCCTGTCGGAATCCGTCCGCTTTTCTACGGCTATGACAGGGACGGGAATATCGCATTCGCAAGCGAAGCCTGCCTGCTCACCACTCTGTGCTCTGCAGTAAGACCTTTTCCTCCCGGACATTACTACAAGAACGGTTCCTTCATCTGCTACCGCGATATCTCCGCAGTGAAATCGTATACATACGGCAGCATTGACGAAATAACACGAAATATAAGGGAGAAGCTGATAAAAGCCGTGGAGAAGCGCCTTGATTCCGATACACCGGTTGCCTTCCTGCTTTCAGGCGGTCTGGACAGTTCCCTTGTATGTGCAATCGCATCCAGACTGCTTGGAAAGAAAATCCGTACATTCTCAATAGGAATGGACAAGGATCCGATAGACTCGAAATATGCACAGCGCACAGCTGAATATCTTGGCAGTGAACACATAAACGTCACGATGACAAGGGATGACGTGATCACCATCCTTCCTGAAGTCATAAACACGCTTGCCACCTATGACATAACAACCATCCGGGCAAGTATCGGGATGTACCTCCTGTGCCGGTATATCCATGAGCACACTGATGTGAAGGTACTCCTCACCGGAGAAGTGTCTGACGAGCTTTTCGGCTACAAATACACCGATTACGCACCTGATGCAGAAGCTTTTGAGAAAGAAAGCCGGAAACGTGTGCATGAGCTGTATGCATATGATGTGCTCAGGGCAGACAGGTGCATTGCCGACAACAGTCTTGAAGCCCGCGTGCCGTTCGGCGATCTTGATTTTGTCTCATACGTGCTGTCAGTCGATCCCGAGATGAAGATGAACCATTACGGGCATGGCAAGTACCTTCTGAGAAAGGCATTCGAAAAAGGAGGCTGGCTTCCTGATGACATCCTCTGGAGGCAGAAAGCAGCCTTCAGCGATGCAGTGGGACACAGTATGGTGGACGATCTCAAGGAATACGCAGACCAGATATACAAAGGCAAGGACCTTGAAAAGGAGTATGAGAAATACCCTGAGAAAGGACGTCCTTTCACGCCGGAGTCTCTGCTTTACAGGGAAATATTCGAAAGTTTCTATCCCGGCCAGCATGAAATGATACCCGGCTTCTGGATGCCCAACACCAGCTGGCCCGGCTGTGATGTAAAAGATCCTTCCGCCCGTGTCCTCTCAAACTACGGACAGAGCGGATGCTGAGAGAAAAATACCGTATGTATACACACAGTCTCATCTATGTGTGTGCACATACGGCACAATATGGAAATAAACTCAGATACAGGCTTTCATGAATGCATCAAAGAGAGGATGAACCCTGTTCGGCCGGCTCTTGAACTCCGGGTGTGACTGCACTGCGACAAAAAAGCGGCAGGCAGGATTTTCCATCGCTTCAACAAGCTTGCCATCAGGACTTGTGCCGCTGAATGTGATCCCGCTTTCTGCAATCCTGTCCCGGAATACAGGAGACACCTCATAACGATGTCTGTGACGTTCCTGTACAAGATCCTGTCCGTATATTTCATATAGCAGCGTCCCCTTCTTCACCGCACACGGATATGAACCGAGCCGCATGGTGCCGCCTTTCGCGCTTATGTTGCGCTGTTCATCCATAAGATCGATCACGCACTCATTTCCATCAGGATCAAATTCCCTTGAATTGGCATGGCTCACTCCGGCAAGAGAGCGTGCCGCCTCAATCACCGCAACCTGCATGCCGAGACATATGCCGAAATAAGGGATGTTGTTCTCACGGGCATAGCGTGCGCACAGGATCATGCCTTCAATGCCCCTTGAACCGAATCCACCGGGAACAAGTATGCCGTCGGCATCCTTGAGAAAATGTTCTGCCCCTGACTTCTCCACTTCCTCAGTATCGATGAATGAAAGCTCAAGAGCTGCATCATTCCAGCTTGCGGCATGGTAAAGAGCCTCATTTATTGAAAGATAAGCATCTCTCAGCTTCACATATTTACCGCATACCGCGATTCTCACAGTACGCTTCTTCGGCTGTGTCATACGCCCTACGGCTGCTCTCCATTCAGCAAGATCACAATCTGAGCATTCAAGTGAAAGCCTGGAGACCACATAATCGTCAAACCCGCGTTCATGCAGCAGTAAAGGAAGTGCGTATATCGGAGAAACATTCTCATTGGCAATGACTGCACGCCTTTCAACATTGCAGAACATTGCAAGCTTTGAGAGGACATCATCATCAAGACTCTTGTCCGAACGTGCGATAATGCAGTCAGGCATTATTCCCATACCCTGAAGCTCCCGCACGGAATGCTGGCCGGGCTTGGTCTTGTACTCTCCGCTGCACTCAAGGTACGGAACAAGAACGACATGGATGAACATGCAGTTGGCGCTTCCCTTTTCAATGCGCAGCTGTCTTGCCGCCTCCAGGAACGGCTGGCTTTCGATATCGCCGATGGTGCCTCCGATCTCAGTGATCACGACATCGGCACCCGTAAGCTCGCCAAGAGAATATATTGCCGATTTTATCTCATCGGTCACGTGAGGGATTATCTGGACGGTGCGGCCGAGATATTCCCCTCTTCTCTCCCTTGTCAGTATGTTCCAGAATACCTTTCCGCTTGTCAGGTTAGACTTTCTGTTCAGATTCTCATCGATGAACCGCTCGTAATGACCGAGATCAAGATCGGTTTCAGCTCCATCCTCCGTCACGAACACTTCACCGTGCTGATACGGGCTCATAGTGCCGGGATCCACATTCAGATAAGGATCCAGCTTCTGCGCCGCCACTTTCAATCCTCTCTGTTTCAGCAATAAGCCGAGACTTGCCGCGCTCACGCCTTTGCCCAGTCCTGATACAACTCCTCCCGTGACGAAAATGTACTTACGGTCCATATATGCCTCCAATAAAAAAGACGCCCATCCCACATGAGATAGACGTCCTTGTCTTATTCATCCGGATTATAGCACTCTTCACAGATTTTTCTCAATTGAATTCACATGGTACATATGAAATTTCTGAAAACAGATCTGACTGGATGCAAAAAGAAAAAATGCGAATCATACACCCAGCGCTGTAACAGGTATTACATTGACACCATCTTCCCTGCAGTATCCGTATGAAGCTAGACCGCATACGACAGCAAGGAAAGAAGCCCCCTTGCCTGACGCTTCCCTCATGGCCTTGTCAGCTTTGAGAAGCGTTTTCGCCGCATAGTCGATTTCCCCTGCTCCGAGTTTTATTTCCACAGCTCCCCATGAACCGTCAGGAGCCTCAACCACAGCGTCGATTTCATTATTCTTGTAGTCCTGATAATGCATAAGACGACATCCTGATGCAACAGCATAGACTGCAAGATCTCTTTCAACAAGCGATTCAAAAAGAAAACCGAATGTCTGAAGATCTTTGATAAGATGATCCTGTCTCATACCAAGAAGTGCAGCAGCTATGGAAGGATCCGTGAAATGACGCTTTTCCATCTGCTTCAGCCTCAGTGATGATCTTACAGCAGGACTGAATGGCTGCTGTGGAGACAGAAGAAACAGCCTTGACAGAATCTGCAGATATGAGTTCACCGTCTCATCAGTTATCTCGCCATTCATATCCCTCATGAGAACTTTCTTTGAAGCGGTTGTGCTTTCGTTTCTTGCAAGGGAACGCATGAAACGATGCATTTTCAACAGGTCTATTGATTGTGCGACTCTCGGAATATCTTCCTGAATAAGACCTGCCACATAATCAGCTGAAAATGAATAAGCATGTTCATATGGAAGATCAACAGCAGAAGGCCAGCCTCCCCTGACTATGTAATAGGCAAGTTTCTCGATTCCTGGATTTTCAGCCTGCACAACCTCGCTGATATTGCCTTTGAACAGCGATGCCAAAGATATTTTTCCAGACGATTCTCCTGACTCATAAAGCGACATCGGTCTCATGGTCAAAAGCGAAATACGACCGGTGCCTGAATGCATTATTCCTTTTTGTACCGGTGTGGATGATCCTGTCAGTATGAACTGACCTTTTTCAGGAACCTTATCCACTTCAGAACGGACAACATCCCATAAAGCAGGGATTTCCTGCCATTCATCAATCAGATGAGGCCTCTCACCTTTCAGTGCAAAAGAATTATCCATCATGGTGATTCTGCGGTTTGCAAAGTTGTCTGTTGCATCACCCAGTTTTATCTCGCTGGCCGCCTGATGTTCCGCGGCCCATGTTTTTCCACAGGCTTTAGGTCCCTGAATACATACAGCCTTTGAGAGCTCAAGTTTAAGTTTTATCTCGCTGTCGACAATCCGCGGTTTGTAGAACTCGTTATCCATACAGTTTATTTTCCAGCTGATAATCAAAATTTGTCAAGGTGGCTTTTACAAATTTATACAACTCACTTTGATAAATTTGCAAAACTCTAACGATATGTATGACTCTCAGATTCTATTATTGATACGGAATTCAGAAACATCAAACCTCAATATATGAGAACAGAATGCTTTAATTGCCATTTGTCAGGATTTGACAGAAAAGACCCTAAACTCATTCACTCCTGGCTAACAAGATAAACAGGTATCGAATCTTCAACATTGATACAGATCTCATCATATTCCTCACTGAAAGTACCGAATTCCTGCTCATTTCCATCCACATTGACAATGTATAAGGCCTTTGAAGGCGTTATACGGTACTCCATCTCAATAGGCATTTCACCTTCCAATGATACAAGAACCTTATCCTCAGAAAGGAACACCATTGAGAAATCCGGAATCTCCGCTATTATCATATCCATGATTCCCGTATCCTCAAGGATGGGATAATAATACTCCTTGCCAAGAAACGCGAGGGAGGGTTCCTCCATCATTGCAAGAGTGATAACAGGATCAATGGAACGCATCATATCCAGTTTGTATTACCGTCCAACTATTCTATCCACTTCAACTTTAGAAGTGATTATCTCATACGTCCCATCTTCATGGAGCAGAAGTGTCTGCCCTCCCCCAAGATCATATTCCGTAACGGAAGCAGAAACTGCTGAACAAATGAAACCAAGCAGAATTACCAGAGTTATAACTTTTCTCATAGAGTCCCTCCCGTATAGAGAATTATATCATGATTTTTTATCAAGCTGTTTTCAGGTCAGATTTCTGCTTCTGGTTTCAAATTCCCTTTTTATAGATCGTGTTACTCAAAATGCTTTTTTCGATTGCCATTAAGAGTATCATTCATCTCCCTCAAACTCCTTCAATACAATCCATCTGCCGTTTTTATCAGCACCTTGTCTGCTTATATAGCCATTTTCTCTGAACCATAATATATCCCTGTCAATTGTTCTTTTTGAAATAGAGAGAATGGTAGATAGCATATCTGCTGTTATCTCTGGATTGATCCTAATCTGATTTATGATATAACTTCTACGTTCTCTTTTATTCCCAGGTTTATCAATAGGTTTTACATCGACAATTTCAGGTTTTACATCGACAATTTTAGGATTTACATCGACAATACCTGATTTTACTCCGCCATGGTCAGGCTTTTCGTTACCACTGTAAGTGGTAATGTCTTTTGCAGGTTTACATCCTAGCGCTAGTTCAATGTTTTCATGTCTTGACCCCATTTTCAGGGTAACCATATCCGGCTGGATAGAGTATTTTGGTGTCGGATTTCCATTCGCTATACATGAACTGATGATTTTCTGTATACCGGAACCAAAGCGTTCAACAAGACCTGCCCTGAAGAAGCCTACTGCGATATTGGGATTGAGCAATTTCGACTCATGCGACAAGTAAAGGGTTTCTTCCGTCCACCCCGAAGGGAAAATGCTTCTGTTGTAGATCCACATTTCGTATGGGGAAACTCTTATCGATATAGGCTGATCAGACATGTAATTATTGTGCATTAAAGCGTTAAGGATACCTTCCCTCACAGCCTCCCTCGGATACGGAAGAGTCTCAACTCTTACGAGACCATCATACTCAATGGTAGCATAGAAGTATTTCAGTACAAGTAACTCTTCTGCCTGTTTTGCAAGGGAAAGAAGAGATCCGTATAACTCATCCTGGTAGCGGAGCTGATTTTTCTCATTGAAATAGCCAAGCTTAATGTGAGCACCGCCGAAGAAGTACTCAGGATGTGGATGAAACAGTAAAATCGCAGCCCGTGTCAGTTTTCCGTTTTTGATCAGTGACATCTTTTCAAGAAGCTCCCGTCTTGTAAGATTCCTGTCATATTCCGTAAGCCTCTTGTTTCTTATACCGTCATCAAGAAGCATTCTGAAACTATTCTCATCAAGATCATCAATGTTAACATTCGGTTCAACAACAGCATCCCATGTGGCGGTACTTTTCCTGAGAATGAATTCAATGAGATTGTTTCCATCAACCAGCTGAGTGGTAGACCCGACTCTGATATATATTTTCCCGTCAAAGAAGACAGGATGCTCCATTTTAGGAACTATGATTTCAAGATAGTCCTTTCCTTCTTAGTTTCTTGCAATAAGTGAAACAAGTATTCCCAGCTTGTTGCGGATTGTATTTGGTATATCTTCAATTCGTGCCTTTGCATTCTGGATGCCAACAATATTCCCATTGTCATCGATACCAACATAGAGTCTGCCTCCATCTGTATTAGCAAAAGCACAGATGGATTTCAGGTTCAAATCACTCCATGACTGTTTGAATTCTATATTCTGATCTTCTCTTATTGTCATTGTAACCTCTTTTTCAAGCTTCAGGTTCAGCTTAAGCCATTCAAATCTTTATATGACTCATTATATATGAAGAAGCCTGTAAGAAAAACACCTTTTCTGTCGAACCAAAGAGATTATTAAGTGAATTCGGCAGACGCATCTGCCGAATTAAAAGTTTCTTTCTGCCAGCTTCAAATTCAATCATATGTCTAAATCCTTTACCATTACAGGTAGTCTATAATGAGAGAGCCGTAGCCCTCCAATTTATCCTCACTACAGAAAGAAAAGTGAAGATTGCTAAGACAGTGTCCCAGCCCTGCAAGGAAGAGATTATGAGCCGTCACAGTTGAACGGCAAATCTATTGCAATTATCAATGTATCAAACTTCTAGAGAATTGTTTTTGCTATTAAGTCAAGCTGTTTTGAGATAGAGAAGAAATCTTTATTCAAATCCAGAGTCTTCACTGCAATCCCGTTTCCACTCATCTGGTATGAAACATCCGGCTGTACTGACTCGTCCGTCCTGGCATAAAGAAGCATTCCGGAAACTATGCAATCCTTCTTCAATTCCGCTTCATTCTTGACATATGTGAAAATCTGATAAAGATTGCTGGAATGAAGGCTTTGCACTCCATATTGTGATTGCATTGTGTGAGTATAGTACTTGGCATCAATAATCAGAATCTTATTCCCACATGAAAGCATGATATCGCTCTGCATCACGGGAAGCAAAGTTCCTACTCCATCATCCAATGCCCATTCAATCTGAGATGAGGAGGTCTTTATCTCGGGATGCTCTTTAATGTAGTACTCAAGAATAAACTTCTCATATAAGCGGCTCATTCTCTGCTCATCAATAAAGGAAACAAGCTTGTACTCTCCGTTTTCTGTGGTGAGTAGCATTCCTTCAATTATCAGCTGACAGAAACTGATAAGCATTCTGTAAGATCCTGAGTTCCGATGGAATCTTATCGAGTTCCACTTTATTGTTGTCGGATCAATTTCGTCTACCGTCGAGAAAAAAAGCATCTCTTTCTTCAGGTCTGCCTTATATTCATCATCGACTTCAGAATGACGAATAAGCAGCATGACAGTTGTCTTCAGAATCTGATTCAGCAGATTGTTTTCAGTAAGCTCATCAAACTCACAGGTCAGCAACTGTTTTCTCGCTATAAGGTTCCTTGCTGTAGCCTGAATATCAATTTTGCCTCTGAGAGTCGGAAGATCTTCAGAGAGGAGTTGGTATTCCCGATAAAGTCCTTGTTTTATCTGGCGCCCGATTCCCTTTGAAAGAATTGCCGCAAACAGATTGTGAAGTTTATCGAATTCCTCAGTGGCTATGCTTTCATACTCTCCTTGATTCAGAGTCTGAAACGCATATGAGAGCATGTAATAGATGTTCTTTATCAGAATGCTCTTGTCTTTAGTCATTGAAAAACACCGCGAAGTATGTTTTCCCACTTCTGAAGTCGGGATGTATCATCAAACCAGTATTCACTGAGCATAGGTAGAATGTCATATTCAACAACCGAGCGGAGCCATTCATCTGTACAGATATCACGGGAGCAGAAATAGCTGTGTCCTATGCAGAAACCTTTACCAAGCGTCTTATCATTTGCGATCTCATAATTCAGTTCTTTGATTCTCATGATTAACTCATTAAGAGTCTCACTCTTCAGACTTTCCTGGTAACTTATGAAACCTTCCGAATCGAATCCGGGTTCAAGATCGAAAAAGCTGAAACGACGGCGCAGTGCATAGTCTATCATTGCAAGGCTTCTGTCTGCCGTGTTCATCATACCGATGATGTAGAGATTCTTAGGAACAGAGAATGGAAGTCCATTATAGGCAAGAGTAGCCTTTGTTCCTCTGTAGTCATTCTCAATCAGCATCAAGAGTTCACCGAAGATCTTGCTGAGATTCCCTCTGTTGATTTCATCGATTATGAAAAAGAAGTCCTTGTCCCCTTGGTTCGCTGCCTTCTGACAGAACTTATAGAAAATACCATATTTCAGTTCAAAACCATTCTCAACAGGTTTGTAGCCCATCACGAAATCCTCATAGGAGTAGTTCTGGTGGAACTGGACAAACTCAATGCGGCTATCATCTTTTTCGCCCATTATGGAGTATGCAAGCCGTCTTGCAGTGAATGTTTTTCCAACTCCTGGGGCACCTTGAAGAATTATATTTTTCTTGTTCTTCAAAACAGCAGCCAATGCGTCATATTTCTCCTCAGACATATAGACTTCACCAAGGAAATCAGCCTTGGAATATGATTCAATTGCTTTATTCGTCTCTATGGGATTCTCTTCTCTGATCAGATCGATAATGAAATCATATTCTCCCGGAGAAAGCCTGAAGAGACTACCATTGGGATTCTGGAAGAATTCCATCTTCTCAAGTTCCGGGCACTCCTTCAGAATTGCATAGTCGATTGGATTGGCAAGGCCTTCTGTTTTCTCAAAATAGATTTTCTGACCATCCTGTTCTCCTGTGATACGGCCAAGTGAAACAATTTGCTTTACAGGATTTGATTCATATCCAATAAGCTTGTCCCCGACTTTCACATCAAGAAAATTCTGAAAGATTCTTCTCTTGTTTCCTGCCTCATTGTATAGTGTATAAGACTGAGATTCTCCAACAGAAAGATCAGAAAAACTCCAAATCTTAGGATTTGCGTTAAGCCACCAGCACTGAATTTTATTCTCATCATCTTTATCAGCTGCATACAGCTTGATATCTTTCAGATTTACCTTGGTAAGTGCTGAAGCAAGAGATTCTCGGAGCTTCCATACGAAACTGCCCTCTTCATCTTTTTCTGCAGATCTGCCGATGTATAAGATCGGCCACCATTTCTGGTTATCCTGTCCATTGTTGTCAGGTTCGACTCCAGTTGATTCTGATACACGCTTAGCCAATGCCACCGATCCGGCCATGTAGAAATTCGGACTCTCTCCATACTTCACAGAGAGCTGCTTACACGAAGCCTCTCCCCCGTAATCCTTCATGCGTTTCATGATTTCAAGACTGCTCTCTGTAAACACAGATCTGTCCTGAAGAAGCCTGATCCAATCATCTTCTGATAGACCTGTATCAAAATCTTCTCCGTACCAGACTATTCCGTTTTCCTGATTGTTCTGAGAGTAATATCTGCTGATGTAAAATCCGACATCGATTGTCAGTGTCTTTAACTCCGGATCAGGATAACAGCTATCTGTTAGCTGAGACTGTAAAAGAGAAAAAAGATCTGTATCTTCTTTCAGACAGGCGCTGAGTTCATCATATAGATGAAGAAAGTTTCTCAGATTCTCTGCGTATGCACCTTTCTTGAACTTGTAGTCCGATTCAAGAACATCTGCGACAGCTTTTATTTCACCAAGCTTATAGATGTAATACTTATCCGGATAACGAAGCCATAAATATGTCGTGATTGCATTCTCATACTGATAATGCTGAGCAGCTCCGTTACCATATTTCTCAAGAAGGATTGTTGATTCCAGTTTGAAGTTCTCAATTCTCTGTATTACATCAAGGCTTTCATCAAATAGTTCAATGAACATTGCCTTGACTTCTTCTGGAGCCACTTTCACAAAATCCAGCAGCATTCCTCTCGGATAATACTTTGCAGAAGTTAAAAGATTCTCTGTCTTGCTCAGGGAATTTCTCAACATTTCCGCAAAGTTAGGAGCATTGATTTCCCAGTTGTTCTGAAAACATTTGACAGCTTCCCACTTGTACTTCTCGTTGGGCCATTGCCGAGAAATGAAAACTTTCTTGTATTCAATGAGAACTTCTTTAAGTCGGTTTCTATCTATCATATGGCCTCCTTATGCTTCTCTCAGACTTTTGTAGATTTCTTCAGCAAAGATTCCAAGAACCTCTCTCTTTATTTCTGCATTGCTCAGAAGAAGAGAGAAGAAATCCTGATTCTGCTCCAGCCCCTCAATCAGTGCATTGTCGATATCATCAAAGTAGGAGAACTCGAAGTCCTTCTCAGTGTTATTCTTTGCACTGGTCTTGAGTTTCTCAGACTTCAGAAGAATGTCACGAATCTGAAGCATTGCCTTCACCGCCACATCATTGTCATATTCTTTTCCTGTACGACTGTTTATCTCTGCTATGATTTCTGAGAGCCGTTTTTCCTTTGCTTCTGTCAGACCAAACGTCTCTGCTGTTGGAAGCTTCACAACAGGTTTTGCAACGATGGAAGATTTAACATGTTCTTCAGCCTTTTTCTGCACAAAGTTCGTTGCCTGTATTTTTCCATCAAGATTGAAACCTCCGCCGGGATGCTTGATATCAATAAACGAAAGCAAATATGTGATGAAATTGTACTTCTTATACAACTCAATATCTTCGAAACAAGAAACTTGAAGCAGGAACTCATAGAAACGGACAAAATGTCTCATCGTGACGACAATCTCCCGCTGCTTCAAAGACTCGTACTTTTCAATCATGTTTTTAGCTCTCTGAAGGTAGAATGTCATTTTCTTCTTATCCGATGCATTTGGATTCTTTTTATAGAAGAGTTCATTCGCCTTCTCTATGTCATCCGGATCAAGAACTGTGTAGGCGTCAATCTGTGCCTCAAGGTCATATATTGCAGTAGGTGTTACTGAATTTGAAAGAAGCGTAGTTGTATAGTAAGGAGCGAATGCTGAAATAATATCTTCATATGTATTCACAAAGTCCAAAATAAAGGTCTTTTTGTCGAATGGAGGACAGATTCTGTTCAACCTTGATAATGTCTGTACAGCAGCAACACCTTTCAGTTTCTTAAGAACATACATTGAACAGAGCTTCGGCTGGTCAAATCCCGTCTGGTATTTGTTTGCAACAAGAAGCACCTGATAGTCATCTTTATCGAACTCTCTTGTGAGCTTATCTTCCGAGAATCCATTCATTGATGCTTCTGTATATTCAGTATCATCGTCGGGAAGCTTCACCTTGCCGGAAAAGGCAACAAGCGCTTTGATATCGTTGTATCCCTTTTTCTTTGTATACTCTTCAAACGCCTGACGATACTTCACAGCTTCCTGCCTTGAGGCGGTAATGACCATAGCCTTTGCCATACCACCGAGCTCTGACATTACAGTTGTTCTGAAGTGCTCAACGATAACTTCAACTCTCTGAGAGATATTTACATCGTGAAGTGCTACAAAACGTGCAATCTGGCGTTTTGCATCTGCTGTCTTGCACTTTGGGTCGTCCTCAATCTCTTTATTGATTTTACAGAAGGTATCATAGGTCGTATAATTCTGAAGCACATCAAGAATGAAGCCTTCCTCAATTGCCTGCTTCATCGAATATGTATGAAAAGCTTCTCTCTGCCCTTTTGTATTTATTTTTCCGAATAGCTGAATTGTCTTTGCTTTAGGAGTGGCAGTAAAGGCGAATATGGAAACATTCGGCTGTTTTCCATGACGCCGGATTTCATCTGAAATCATTTCCTCTGCATCTTCATAATCGGCAGCACTCTTACCCAGAGTCTTAGTAACAGCAGCCATATCCTTGCCTGCGGTAGAAGAATGAGCTTCATCAATGATCACAGCAAAATGCCTGGTCATCAAATCTGCGACATTATCGACAATATATGGAAACTTCTGAATAGTTGTTGCAATGATTTTCGTATTTCCGTTCAGCGCCCTTGCCAAGTCTTCTGATGAGCATTTGGCATCCATTACACGGATAAGACCAGCCTTATGCTCAAGACTCATGATTGCCTTTTGAAGCTGTCTGTCAACCACAACACGATCCGTAATTATGATAATATTATCAAAAATGATTTTATTTTCAGAATCATGCAGGGATGCCAGACGATGAGCAAGCCATGCAATTGAATTTGTTTTACCGGACCCCGCACTGTGCTGGATGAGGTAGTTCTGTGATGTTCTGTTTTCTCTGACATCATCAAGGAGTTTCCTAATAACATCAAGCTGATGATAGCGGGGAAAGATAAGCGATTCAGACTTTATAGTCTTTCCTGTAATGTCATCTTTTTTCTCTTTCTTGCTGATGAACATGAACTTACTGATCAGGTCAAGAACAGTATCTTTCTGCAATATGTCATCCCACATATATGAAACACTGTATCTGTCTTTGAAAATAGGATTTCCAGCTCCAGCATTCACACCTTCCCCATTGCCCATATTAAACGGAAGAAAGAATGTAGAATCACCTGCGAGTCTTGTAGTCATATAGACCTGCTCAAGATCCATAGCAAAGTTCACAAGACATCCTGCCTTGAACCAAAAGAGTCTGGTCTTTGGATTTCTTTCTTTACGGTATTGATAGATTGCATCCTGATATGATTGACCTGCAGCATTGCACTTGAGCTCGAAAGACATGATAGCAAGTCCATTGAGGAAGATGACAATATCGATTCTCTCGTCGTCGCTTGCACAGACCTCCTCCATCACGGAGAAGATATTCTTCTCATACTTGGAAAGAAGCTCTTTGTTGAATGTCGTTGCAGGCTTCGTATACATCAGCGAAAGCTTCATGTTTGATATCTCAATGCCATGTTTCAGTACATCCAGAAGACTTCCAGAACCCTTTGTGGCTTCTCTGTTGATATAGTTGACAATCGTATCTTCTAAATCTGACTTGTAAACCTTCCGAAGAGCATCCATCTCTTCAGGCTGAGTATCATTAAGAAACTTAAAGAGCATCTCCTTGTCCATAGCAAAGAAACGATCAAAGGACGATGCTTTACGTTCAATATATCCAGTACTCTCATCTGTAAGCTTCCCTATTATGAATCTCTGATACTCTTTTTCTGAAAGGATGTTGTTCATATCTTCGACCTCGCTTGTCTCTTTATTTGCCGTTTTGTCTGCTTGTATATCTTTCCATTGGGTTCCATTGCCATAACAAAAACATCTTTCCCTGAAAGTTCCTGCTCTGTGCTTAATTCATATGGAACTTCAGCAACTTCATTCACATTTAGTATTCTACTATGCACATTAGGAGAGAGTTTATTAACTAATCGCTTCACCGTTCCGTCAGATGCTTTATATGCCAATCCAATAAAACTTAAGGATATAGGAACTCTTCCTAAATTGGTTGCTTCAATCTGGTACTTCAACGGAATCAAATCCCCGCTACCTTGAAGAACACCATACACAATCTTGTATTCTAGCTTGAGCTTCTTCTTATAAGACAATCTTGATGTATGGATAGATACAAAAACAGCAATTATTGAAATTAGAATTGTAAAGAAAGAAAGTATGGCTGAGATAAAACCTTGATTATCATTACAGAACTCAATGAATTCAGTCATTTGACCTCCTTCTTGCCTGTGACATATTCGTAGATCAAGGACTTCTTGTAAGTAGTTAACGTCTCAAGCTGCTGTTTTTTGGAAAAGATGATGGAGTCGATTTCAGAGCATTTGCTATTCAAATACCTCGTAATTAATAATTGTTCCGGCTCTGAGGGTATGATAACCATCAACTTACAGAACTCACTATAATTCAATCCCTGCCTAACCCCATTTCCCATGTTATAGAATACTTTTTTCAAGTCGTATGAATGCAATAAATAGTGAAAATACTGAGGAACACCTTCTTTTATCTTCAGTGTGATATATGCAGATGTTATTATTCCATGCATAGTTGAAAAACCAGTACGTAAACTTTTCTTATCGTTCTGCAAATCTGTAGGGCGAATGACAATGTCATTTTTTTCTATGATGTTATAGGTTGAGAAACTGGCAGGAAGAAGCCCTTCATTTGTATTAATATCTTTTTGAACAATTCTTCCATAACTCAAAGAAAGCAAATTATGTTCCAGCAAAAGCCTATTAGGATTTTTTCTTTCCTGGGCAACAAGAAATAAAGGCTTGACATTCCATGAAGCGGGAATTTTACCCACCCAAGGAATATCGCTATCTTTCATTGGAACAGACTTATTCAATCCTTTGGTGACAGCCTCCGTTATCAGAGACCTCTTGTATGCCTCAAGTGTCTCGACTTCCTTTTGGATATCAGAGGAGAGGGAATCCAGCTCAGCACACTTTTTATTCAGCCATTTTCCTATTTGTTCTTGTACTTCGAGTGGCGGATATGGGATGAATGTGTTAAGGAGTTTTTGATTGTTCAAGCTGGGTACAGGACCATAGTTTTCAAACCATCGCATATCAATGCATCGCAATAAGTAATATGCATAATAAATGTCTATATTTTGAGGTACTAATGCTTGGCAGTTATTATCAACACAACAGTCGATACTCGTAATGGCACGACTGTTTTTCCTCATTGCTTCTCCTATTTTGGGAAGCAAAATACTTTTGGCTGGAATTATATTATATCTCTCTATTGTAGCCAGTTCTCTTGTTACCCAATTTGGTGATGTTGAGATATTTTGTCCAAAGGCATAAGCTTGGCTAATATCACCAGCCTTAAAAAAAGGATAATCTCCATATTCATTTCCTTGATATTCAGGGCTAAATCCATTACCACCAATGATAGTAAAATGGTACTTTAACCGCTTTAATGTCCAGCTATCGGGAATTTTTCCAATCCATGTATTTTGAGTATCTTTTCTAGTAGATTCCATATCAGTCCCCTTTCCTCATCAGATTCTTGATGCGTTCTGATATGGACTCTTCAAGAGAAAGGAATTCCTTGAGAAGCTCTTCACTAGGTCTGGGCTCTTCATACTTGTAGAAATAACGTGTGAAAGGAATCTCTGCACCTGTCTTGATTACAGGTTTCTTTGCTCCGAGGTTCTCTTCAAAGAATGCTTTTGCATCAGGGATGTATGGAAGGACTTCTCTGGTCATGTATGTATCGATATCCTCTTCAATCTTCACTATTTCAGAGTCCTTCGTCTCCTTGTCATAGATGATGTTGCCCTTTCTGTCCCTCTGGATCTTGGCATTCTTGTCCATTATCGAAAGGCCGTCTGCAATCTTCTCAATGAGTTTTTTGTCAGTTGTTATTGATACCAAAGTTTTAGAGAGTACAGGCATGAACTCTTCAGGCGAATCGAATACTGCATCTGAAGTGTTTTCCCTCAGAGAACTGAGGATAGAGTCGTAGAGAGGCTTGTTATTCTGCATCTGCTCAAGCTTCTTTTGGTCTTTAGCAGAGAGTTCTTCTTCTGAATTCTCAAGACTATTTACAACAGCTTCATCGTAAAGCGAAGAGAGGCTGTTCTTCATGAGAAGATTCTCTATACGTTCTTCATTGATTGCATAGCTTCTCTGAAGAGGCTGCATGACAGCATACTCTCGATATATGAACTCCTCGTTCCTGAAGATCTTGCACACTTCAGATTCTTCGAAACTAGAGTAAATTTCGGTTATCTGTCTTCTGTCTTCAGGAGAGATCTCGTTACGTTTGTTGCCAAGAGATTTCCTGAGTTTATGATAGATGTGACTTGCATCAATTAGCTGGACTTTTCCCTTTCTTTCATTTCTCTTGTTCTTTGAAAGAACCCAGATATAGGTGGCAATGCCTGTGTTGTAGAAGAGGTCTGTCGGGAGAGCAATGATAGCTTCAATAAGGTCTTTCTCCAGTAGCCAACGCCTGATCTGACTCTCACCAGAGGATGTACCGCCAGTGAAGAGCGGTGAGCCGTTCTCGATGATGGCCGCCCTTCCATAGTTATCATCCATCTTATCGACAGCAGACTGAAGAAAAAGCATCTGCATATCACCGGATCCGGGAAGGCCAGCTCCCCATCTGCCATTGAAACCTTTCTCGTATTCTTCCTTGACAGCAACTTCAACACCTTCTGCCGCATCCTTTCCACCCCAAGGTGCGCCAAATGGAGGATTCTCCAGTACAAAGCGCATCTTCGTTCCTTTGAACCTGTCAGCCTTCATGGTGTCCTGATAGCAGATGTTCTCTGCGTTCTGTCCCTTGATGAGCATCTCGGCAAGACATATTGCATAGGATTCTGGATTCACTTCCTGCCCAAATAGACGCACATCTGCTGATGGATTGTATCGCTTGATGAAATTGTAGCCAGTTGAGAGCATACCTCCTGTGCCGCAAGCCTGATCAAGAATTGTGATGACCTTTCCAGCATCAAAAATATCGTCACAACCTTCTGAAAGAAGGATGTTAACCATAAGTTTGATGATGTCACGTCCTGTATAATGATCACCGGCTTCTGCATTTTCAGAGAACTTTCGGATAAGCTCTTCAAATATATATCCCATCTTTACGTTGTCTATTGTCCTGGGATCTAGATCCAGTTCAGAAAATGCTTTGACTACGGAGAGAAGACGATTATTCTTATCCATCTTGTCAATCTCTTCACCAAAATTAAGGCCTCTCTCTTTCGACATAAGAATCTCCTGAACATTAGGAGAGAAACCATTGAGGTAGCTCTTAAAATTCTCTGCAAGATGGTCAGAATCATTCACAAGTTCTGCAAGGTCAAACTCACTGGTATTGTAGAACTGGAATCCAGAAAGTCTGTACATTGCTATAACAGGATATCCAGGGTTTACTTTGTACTGGTTGACAACTTTCTCCTTTGTCGGAGCAAGTGCACATTCAAAACGACGGATTATAGTCATCGGAATGATGACATCCTTATATTTGTCGCTTCTATATGGACCCCTCAGTTTATTTGCAATAGACCAGATGAAACTGACTTCTGTTGAGACATCAACAGGGGAATCGTCAAACATGATATCAACATTGGCGTTAACTGCACCTGCCATTTTGTTCCTCTCCGATATTCCACGATACATGGCTTGGTTGAATCAAACCCTGTCGTTTGGTTTGCTGGAATGCTATAGATTGAAAGCTGATCCAACGAGAAAACTGGAAATTGCCTCAGCACAACTTCCATCAATAGCTCCTTTTCTTTTGGAGTCTATCATATTCCTTACATCATGATAATTGTTGAATGGTTTAATCTCGAATGTTTTTATACGCTCGTCGAAAGTATAAACTCAATTATGCTATTTTCCTGCACAAGACTTTCAGGCTATCAATAACAGCTTCATAGCTTATATCAGATGCATACGGAAACTTCTTTTGATATGCTGCCCACAAAGACCGGAGATGATTGTCAGACTCAATGGAAGAAACTATTCCAGTGGTGTCGTGAATAAGATTGGTTGTCCCCCTTTTGATGCATGTCGCATTGAAGGCACTCTTCAATACATCTGCATCAAGTTGATCTCCATACATCAGAAAAAGAGTTCTGATATCGTAGAAATCCCTCATCCGTGTATTCAATATTCCTCTTGTAAGGACAGTCTGAATCTTCTCAGCCAATACTGTTTCCAGATTGTATGACAACAAGTTGATATAACGATCCTCAATAAACAGTTTATACCGGAATTCAACAGGCTGAGGGGTAATGATGTCTCCTGTAGAGATATTAACCTTGATAGGAGTGACAAATTTTCCCATGAGGGCATTCATTGTAATTCTTATTCCCGGATACTCCATCTCATCCATGATACTTGATGAGTCCTTGATCTCAAATTTGACACCATCTCCGATATCTATATCCGTGATTTCAGTAATGATGTGTCTTGCATCATCTTCGGAAAAATTCAGATTCTTGAGACTTGTATCTATATCCATCGTGGAACGCAGAGATACTCCGACCAAAGCCGTTACGAGCATGCCTCCCTTTATGATGAAATTATTTCTGTAGTTTGAAACAGAAACACGTTCAAGCAGCCGTTCCATCATATGAATCCTCAGCAGGATCCTTGCATCTGCATTGTTGTCTTTTGCTATATTCTTGATACGTCCTTTTATCTGTTCCGGTGTAAGCGGCATTTAAAACAATACCTCCATATATCTGCGGATGACATTCTCAATATGGAATTTGCTTGCATATTCCATGAGAAGATTAAGATTCTTGTCCTTTCGTGCAATGTAGGATTTCATGACAGAACTGAACTCCTGTATCTCTATCGAGTTCCGGCTACGTACAAGATCACAGATTGTCCTTTCAAGATCATACATGGGGATGTTATTGCCAAAGTTATCCTTCACTGTTGTCTTTCCGATATCCAGCAGTTCTTCCTTGACATAATAGACCTTGCACTTACCGCCTGCTTTGAGACGGTGAGCATTATAGCCGCTGTATATCGTAACAGTATGAACAAGAGGCTCCCTGTCAGACAGGCCATGATAATATTTCTTTCTCAGAACAATACTCTACACTGAAACACAGACAAAGTATATCGCTGGAACGATATCAATATTTCTGGCTTCTGTTGTCATCTTTGCTTTGAGAATCAAGACCGAAGAACAAGGGAAAGGTAGAATTTCCGGATTAGTTTTCTACGCTTACTATCCCTTACATTTAACAATGGTATTATGCGTCGATTCATTCTTAACAGTATATTAGTATCCATAAAACTGTTATTGGATGCACATACAATTATCAATCACCCATAAAAAATTGAAATCAAATAATTACATATAGTGGCTGTAGAATCAGCAAGCAAATTTATCTGTGCTTTTGTGTATTCCGGAATATCTTCACTAGAATTTCCGTGTGCTGAACTATAATAATTTCTAAGCTTTGATAATGAACTTACAATTTTGGTGATTGATCCAGAAATATTTCTAATAAGAGTATTTTGTGTTGATCCAGGATGAATACCATAAGCTTGGAAAACGGAGTTCTGCAAATCCAATATCTTACAATCTTGTGCTATTTGAATATTCTTCTCTTTTGCCATGTCCTTTAATGCCGAATCAATTGCAGTAATTGAATAGTGAACAGCATCAAGGTACTCACCCCTGTCAATACAAGCTCGCATAGAATCAAAAGCCTGTCGACATGCTGTAAAAGCTTTTGAACTTGAGGCATCTATTATCATGGGATGCGGAATATATCTATCATCAATAACAATCAGTTCTTTATGCAACAGTTTCAATGGGATTTTATTTCTTTCAAAAAGATCATTAATTTCTACACGAAATGATTCGTCATTTCCTGCAAAGAGCTCTAAGGCATCCAACACCTTGCATGGACTGATTCTGTCAGCAAGAATCTCTTTAATATCATGTTCCTGTAACTCTTCTGGAATATCTAAATCTTCTTTCAACACTTCAATGGCAGTTAAATCAACCCAATATGAATCAAAATAATCCGGCTGGGTTCTTACAGATATGTCATGTATTTGTATTGATTCCGCAATAGCAAGAAGTAATTCCCTTTTGAGGAGACTAGCAATGGCATTTACATCATGAACCATGGATTCACGAATGGAAAAAGGTTGCCATCCTTTGACAAGATCATATTTCCTATAGCCAAATATAGGTTCGTTAGAAATAATATCCTTTTCATAAAGCTCTACACCGTCCACACGCAATAGTTGATTTACCTGTTCGTACAAATTTGTCCAGTTACTCGCTCGAATATCAGGGGCAAAAATATGTAATATAAATTTCAGATATTCACTATCACAACACCTCTTAAGGTTGAATCTATCATCTTCAAAAACCCAAGAATTACTCCAATCATAGTTTCTTACTCGATGCTGAAAAATATCCTCTTCAGCATTTTTCAAACGTGAATCATAACTTGGCATTTGTTTAAGATTATAAAGATCAGCCAAAAAAGAAACTTCATCCTTATTACCAGAAAACAAATATGGCACTGTAACCCAGTCAACATCAATTCCATTAAGGAATAAACTCGCTATTTTAGTTCTTGTAATCTGCGTAATCATTAAAATACCCCATTAGGCTCGTACTTATTTAGAACCCTAATAATGTGGACTGTTGACAGAACAGCCGTATAACATAATTCAGCATCCATAGAAACAGCTGTTCTTGTATGAGTTAATTCATTTGAGAAATCTACAGCAGCTCTTGCAAATTTAGTTTCTCTTTCACGACTTTTGTGCTTTAGGCAGAATGTTACGTACGCATCAAGCATACGTTTTGAGTCGGTTTGGCTAATTTCTACTCCGTCAATAGTAGATCCATGTTTTTCTTTTCTATAAACTGTCTGTGCTAAAGTAATTAACAACTCTCGACCATACATGCCAACTGATTGGAAGTCCTGAGTTTTATATGCACCTTCTAAGACTTCTTTCATTCTTTGTGCATCTTCATCAACCTTATCCCATCCAGTTTTATCATAATGAAGTAAATTAATACTATTATCCTCAGAACCTTCAATCATATGAATCAATGGCGAGTAAAGTTCTTTTAGATAATCTCTTCTACTTTGATAAGTTTTTAATTCCTTATCATCATAGTCGGTATACCAATCCCACAAATCATTATAGTTATGAGCAGGTGAAAGACCTAACTTAGATAATACATTACAAAGATACTGGTGCTTTGCTTTATATGAGTTGTTTTCCTTGGTATCTCGGATTTGAATAATTCCAGTCCCTGCTTTTACCAGAATGTCCTTCTCTTCATTTATTAATCGCAAAACAGAGTCCCGATTCTCTTTTGGTTGTATTGCTACCCAATCAATATATTTTGTCAGCTTTGCTTTGATTCTAACTCCATAAATTTTTGTATAATCATCTGAAAAGAATGACTGCAAAGAGTTAAGCACTATCTCCTCATATTCACTTTTTTTCTGCAAAATGTTTGAGTATTCGCTAAGAGGTAAATAAAAGTCCAGGTAGTAATAATTTATTCCGCCATCCCAATTATCGTGGCGCAAAAAATCAAGTGTATATTCTGATTTCTTTATCAAATTTACAATTACACCATACCCACATTGGCGTAGATCTTGGATAATCATTGATACAAGAGTTTGAACAAGCTCTGTTTCACTATTCACTGATAACCATCCTTAATCATTTTTAAGATACGTAATTTCAAATGCCTTGCATTGTACAGTAGTATCAGTGTATTTCTTGTTCGGGAAATTTTCAATGAAAATCTGTAGTGTAAAAGAATGAAAAATGAAGATAAAATAAAAAGCTAACTCCTTATCTAGGGAAGAGTTAGCTTTCAAGTGCCGCCTCCAGGAATTGAACCAGGGACACAAGGATTTTCAGTCCTTTGCTCTACCAACTGAGCTAAAGCGGCGTAACGGTAGAATTTGTACCAAAAAACGCTGTCCCTTGTCAATAAGTTTTACGATCTTTTTCACATTTCTGAAGAAACCAGTTCGTAAATATAATCATAGCCTAGATTTAACCCTGTAGAAAAACTCTTCAGGTCAACATATTCCTCTCTGGTGTGGGACCCTTTCACATAAATCAGTCCAAGGCAGATCGCCTTTATGCCGAGGGAAAGAGGAATGTTGCAGTCCGTGGAACCAGCCCCAGGAGTATACTTCATTCCATACTTCTCCATAAGAGTGCGCGCAAGATTCTCCATCCCTGTCGTATCAGCTTCTCCGTTTGAACATGGTCTGAGCCCGATGCACTCTGCTGTAACATCATTGTTCTTGGCTTTGAATGACGAAATGATGCTGTCAAATGATGATCTCATCTTTGAAAGGGCACTCTCGTCAACAGAACGGAATTCATATGTGCATTCAGCCTCCTGGGCAATACTGTTAATGCTCGTGCCGCCGCTTATGGTACCGACGTTGTATGTGGTTTTTCCGCTGTCTGGAAGTGTCTGCCTGTAGAGTTTTGTAATGATCTCACTCAAAATGGCGATTGCGTTCCTGTTGCCGAAATTAGCATAAGAGTGTCCCCCTTCCGTTTTCACCTTTATGCGGTAACGCTCACTTCCCACGGCAACGTTGACAATACCCTTTCCAAGACAGTGGTCGAATGATGTGAAAGATGAGATTCTGCCCTTGTAGTTCTCAAATAAAGTCCTCACTCCGTAAAGGTTTCCAAGTCCCTCCTCACAGGAATTGCAGACAAAGAGAACACCTCTTTTTGTCTTGATCCTTTCTTTTATGAAATGAATCGCATACATGATAAGTCCGGCGACATTGGCTGTATCATCCCCGCATCCGGGACAATAAAGTCTGTCCCCTTCAATCCTCATGGGAAGCTCTTCTGTATCAGGAAAAACAACATCGGTATGAGCGGCAAAGACATCAAGTTCACATTTCCCGTCATCATTGTACGGTATGATCACGTTCTTCGCCTCATCGACATAGAAACCTTCAATCCCTTCTTTTTCAAGATAGCTGCATATGAACTCAGCCCGCCGCCCCTCATCATGACTGGGAGAGGGAATCGGGCACAGCTGTTTCAGCAAATCAAGTGTCTTATCGTAATATAAGGATGAGAAATACATCTTGAACCTCCTTTCAATCAGATCTTAACACTGTCCCTTTCTCTCAGTCCATCGGAAATCAGATTGAGGGAAAGGACCGTCAGGAAAACGAATACGGCAGGAAATGCAGTCATCCACCATGCCTGGTAGATGACATCCTTCGCCTCTCTGAGAATATTCCCCCAGCTGGGAGTGCCGGCTTCAAGTCCTGCTCCTATGAAGCTCAGTCCGGCTTCGGCGATTATGCTTGATGTGAATATGAAACATGACTGTATCAGCAGCGTGCTTTTCACATGACGGAGTACAGTCGTGAACAGTATTCTCATTTCCGAATACCCCATCAGTCTCTGCACATCGACGAAGGTCTGCCTCTCAATATGCACTGCCCTTTGCCTTACAAGCCGCGCTGTCTGGGGAATATTCACAACGGCAAGGGAGATGACGATGCCCGTTCTGCCGCCTCCAAGTGTCAGAATGATAAGAACGGCAAGAAGTGAGGCCGGAAGCGCCTTCATCCCGTCACACATGCGCATCAGAACCAGATCAATATTCTTGCCAAGTCGTGAAAGAAGACCTGCGGCTGTCCCCATAGCAGTTGAGATGAGGCACACCTGCAGTGCAATGGAAAGTGAAATACGTGATCCTGCGATCACCCTTGAAAAAAGATCCCGGCCGAGGCTGTCGGTTCCGAAAAGATGAAGAAAAGACGGGGGCAGGAGTCTCTCGGAAAGATTCACGGTAAGCGCATCAGCGCTGAAGAAAGGAGATATGAAGGCTGAAAGCATTATCAGAGAAAGAACTGCAGTACCGCACATAAGTTTCCTGTTCATCCAAGCGCCTTCCTTGTCCTTGAGAACGTTATTATGTCTGCTGCCGTGGATGCGGCTATGCTCAGCGCAGCACCGATGAGCACAAGAGCCGTCACTGTGTTTATGTCCCTGCGGCCGATCGCGCTTACAGTCAGTGCGCCTATTCCGGGAAGGGAGAATATGTATTCAACCGCCGCACCTGACGTGAAAAGGGATATGAAGCTCTGGAAGCCGAGCGTGAGGACTTCATTAAGGACATTCACACCCGCATGGATCATGACAACTGCGCTTTCCCTCAATCCTTTTGCTTTCGCCAGTGTTATATATGAAAGCTGCATTTCCCTCTCCAGCGATGATTTCATGAGTCTCATGAAAAGTCCGCTGTGCATGAAACCAAGTGACAGGGACGGGAGTATCAGGCTTTTGAAAAAACCAGCCGGATCCTGTGTGAAATGTACAAAGCCGCCGGAAGGCAGAAGTCCCAGCTTAACGGAAAACAGCAGTATGAGAAGAAGGGAAATGACAAATGAAGGCAGAGAAAGGCTTACCAGGGATACTGTTTCATAAATAAGCACGGCTGACTTTCTCTTCTGTATTACGGCCATGCCCGCTATGAATGATGAAAAAAGAAATGCGAAGACAAGAGAGAAGAATGCAAGTGTCAAGGAAAGCGGAATGCGCTGCGCAATAAGCGATGAAACACTCTGAGAGCCGAAACTGCTGACTCCGAAATCGAGACGCAGCACCCTGCCCAGCCACTGTGCATAGGATGGAACTTCACTGCTTATGAGAGCATAGCTTTCCTCGCCCACGCTGTCCCCGAATATGATATGGCTTCTCTCTCCGGGGAGGATGGAAACTATGCAGTAGACTATAAGAGAGACAATCAGCAGCAGCAGTACTGCCGAAAGCAGTTTTTTAATACACTCTCTCAGCATGTGAATGATTCTAGCAGAAAGCTTTTCCTTGTGCACGTGTTTGGATTATCATTCAGGAACATGGAGGACGGGTGCATGACAAAAGAGGAAATCAGGCTGATGCTGAGAGGAAGGAAAGTCAGCAGAGCTTGCAGTGAGACTGTCCTTGAAAAGCTCATGCTTAATGAAAGATTCATCAATGCCTCCACCATACTGCTGTACTACCCGCTTGATGATGAAGTTGATGTGAGGCCTCTCCTGAACTGCACTAAAAAAACGGCACTCCCTTATATTGAGAGAGGAAAGATGGAATTCAGTCTTTATACAGGAGATCTTGTAAAAGGGGCATTCGGCGTGATGGAATGCAGGAACAGGATTCCGGTCCATCTGGATGAGACATGCATTGCCCTCATACCGGCTGTCGCTTTCTCGCCTGAGGGATACAGGCTGGGACGCGGCAAGGGTTTTTACGACAGGTTCATGAAAGAAAAGGACATCTACAAGATAGGTCTCATAACAAAAGACAGACTCATTGAGGGGCTGCCTTATGAAGAACATGATCTGAAAGCTGACGAGATCATCACTGACTGAGCGGATGAAAATCCTGATTCACCATCATGTCAAGAAAAGCCCTGAGCCTGGGCGAAGATTCATCACGGTTTCTGAGGGCTTTTCTCAGATCACTGTCGTGAACCCACGAAAGCAGTGCCCCAAGAGCCTTGACGTATTCGGACGGTTTTGTCGGACAGCTCGCAATGAGAAAGACAAGATGAACCGGAGAGGGAAATATGTCATCAAAACAAATGCCGTCCCTGCTTATCCCAAGTGCGATTCTGGTGCTCTCAAGATGGGGAACCTTGCCGTGGGCGATAGCAACCCCATGCCCGATGCCGGTTGACTGCAGCTTCTCTCTTCTGATCACTGAATCAAGAAAGGCATGCTTGTCACTCACTACATCAAATACGCTGCAGTTTCTGACAATTTCGCCGAAAGCGGCAAATTTATCTATCGCTTCCGGCAACAATGTACAAAATTCGTCAAATCGTTCCTTGTTCGGCATTATTTTCTCTCAAGATACTCATTCATGGCTTTTGCCGCTTTTCTTCCCTGTCCCATGGCAAGAATTACGGTTGCCGCTCCGAGTACTATGTCGCCTCCGGCATAAACACCTTTGATTGAAGTTTCACCGGTTTCCTCATTCACAATGAAGTTACCTCTCTTATTGACTTCAATTTCAGGTGTGGTCATCTTTATGAGCGGATTTGAGGCGTTTCCGATTGCAACTATCACGCAGTCAAACGGAATGAGATAATCCGATCCGGCAATCTCGACAGGACGGCGGCGGCCTGATTCGTCGGCATCTCCGAGTTCGCATTTACGGACCACAACACCGTTCACCCGCCCCTTTTCATCCGCAGTGATCTTCACAGGCTGACTGAGCATGAGGAAGTTTACGCCTTCCTCATGAGCATGTTCAACCTCTTCCTTTCTTGCCGGCATCTCCTCTCTGGTTCTTCTGTAGATGATCGTCACATCATCAGCACCGAGACGCAATGCAGTCCTTGCAGCATCCATTGCCACATTTCCTCCACCGAATACAGCAACACGTTTCGCATGATACAGAGGAGTATGTGAATCCTTCTCATCATAAGCCTTCATGAGATTGCTGCGTGTGAGATATTCATTGGCGGAAAACACACCGACATAGTTCTCACCGGGGATTCCCATGAATTTCGGCAGGCCTGCGCCGGTACCTATGAAGATGGCATCAAAACCGTCCTCTTCCATAAGTTCATGGATGGTTCTGGTGCGCCCCACAAGATAGTTTGTCTCTATATGGACACCCATCTCTTTCAGTTTTCCGATCTCTCTCTCCACAAGAGCCTTCGGAAGACGGAATTCGGGAATACCGTAAACAAGAACACCTCCCGTTTTGTGAAGTGCCTCGAACATATACACATCATGACCCGCTTTTCTCAAGTCGGCGGCAGCGGCAATAGACGCAGGCCCCGAACCGACGACAGCAACCTTCCTGCCGCTCTCCGGTGCAACAGGAGGAATTGAGCTTATTCCATTTTCCATTGCCCAGTCCGCGACAAAACGTTCAATTCTTCCGATTGCCACGGCCTCATCAACATTCTTATGGCCCTTTCCGACAGTGCAGTTCTTCTGGCACTGATTCTCCTGCGGACAGACACGGCCGCAGATTGAAGGAAGAAGCGAGCTTTCCAGAATGACATCAAGGGCTTCCTTGAATTTCCTCTGGGCCACGAAACCGACAAAGCGCGGGATATCGATCGAAACAGGACAGAGGGCAACGCACGGCTTGTTCTTGCACTCAAGACATCTCTTCGCCTCAAGCACGGCCTGATCCTCGCCGTATCCAAGAGCGACTTCCTTCATATTGTGACAGCGTACCGCCGCATCCTGACTCGGCATCGGACATACGGGAATCGACATTCTGTCTTTCACACTGAGATTTTCAGGAAGTTTCTCAAGCATCCGTGCCGCTTCAAGATTCATCTCATCCCTGCTTTTCATGCTCTTCCCTCCTCGATCTGCATATCTATATGACACTTGTGATGATGTTCCATCTCGAAATCGCGGAAAGTGGCCTGGCGGGCCATGAGATTGTCCCAGTCGACCAGATGACCGTCGAATTCAGGCCCTTCAACACATACGAACTTCATCTTGCCGTCAACGACAACACGGCAGCCGCCGCACATTCCGGTACCGTCAATCATGATTGTATTTAGTGATACGAGAGTATGCACATCATATTTCTTCGTCGTCAGGCTGCAGAACTTCATCATAACCGCAGGGCCGATTGCAACCACGCAGTCCGGCTTCCAGTTCTGACAGAGCTCCTCGAGAGGAGCGGTTACGACACCCTTGATGCCTTTTGAGCCGTCATCTGTTACCGTAATTGTGTCTTTATCGACACTCATCATCCTGTCTTCAAAGATAAGGAGACTCTCATTCCTCGCACCAATTATGACTCTCACATCATTTCCGGCATCCTTCATTGCCCTTGCAATAGGATACGCCGGCGCAACGCCTATTCCTCCGCCTACAATCACGACTCTGCCGTATTTGTGAATATCTGTAGGACGCCCGAGAGGACCGAGCAGGTTTGCGATGTACTCGCCTTCATTGAGGCGGACAAGACGGTGAGTTGATTCACCTACTGCCTGGACAATAAGCGTGATCGTACCTTTATCTGTATCAGCATCTGCTATTGTAAGGGGAATGCGCTCATTGAAATCATCGCCCAGCTGGAGCACAACAAACTGTCCGGCTTTTCTTTCCTTTGCGATAAGCGGAGCTTCCACTTCCAGTTCGAAGACTTCAGCTGACAGCTGTTTCTTCACGACAATCTTGTTCATAAAAGTCTCCTTTTGAAAAAAACAGAACGGAGCATGTAAAAAAAAAATTGCCCAGAACAAGACTCGAACTTGCACACCGGTGGGTACTAGCACCTGAAGCTAGCGCGTCTACCAATTCCGCCATCTGGGCAATAACATCAATCACGCCAATTCCGCCATCTGGGCAATAACATCAATCACGGCAAGATTACGGATAATCATGCCTTTCTGTCAAGATACAAAATGAAAAAAAGAAGATACGGGCTGTTGGAATTTTGATGAACTTATTCTATTTTATAGGCATGAGTCTGAATGTTCTGTTTCTTGGAGAGATTGTTGGCCGTGCCGGAATTGCATGTCTGAAAAAAGGCCTGAAGGATCTGAAGCGAAAACATGATGTGGACATCTGCATCGCAAACGGAGAAGGCACCACAAACGGATTCGGTCTTGGCTTTCCGCATTCCGTACAGCTTTCAAAACTCGGCATTGATGTCATCACCGGCGGAGAAAAACTGTATTACAAGCCTGATCTTGTCGAGAACATCGCAAAGTGCAGCTATATCATAAGACCGGCTAACTACCCGCCGCAAAGTCCCGGAAGATCTTACAAAATCCTGAATGTGAAAGATAGAAAAGTCGCAGTTGTGAGTTTTCTCTCTTCATCCGGCTTTTCCAGAAGCAGTGCGAACAATCCATTCACGCAGGCTGAATTCCTGATTGCAAAACTCAGGGAAGAAAACGACATTGTACTTGTGCAGTTTCACTGTGCGACAACAGCTGAAGCCGCCACATTCGCCCATTTTCTGGATGGCAAAGCCGCTGCTGTGATCGGTACTCACAATAAAGTCCTCACCGCAGATGCCGTTGTTCTTGAAAATGGCACTGCGTTCATTTCAGACAACGGCCGGTGCGGCTCCGCTCTTTCAGTCGGAGGACTTGACGAGACAACAGAAATAGAGAAATTTCTCAAAGCCCTTCCTCTGAGAAGCAGGGAATCCTGGAAAGAAGGTCAAATCCAGGGAGTGCTTGTCTGTGTAAATGAGGAAACAGGCCTTGCAGAGAGCATCACGCCAGTCATGGAAAGGATCAAGATCGAGAAACCAGAGGAAAAAAATGACTAAAGATGTCAGGATACTGAACATAGAAGACGGGAAAATAACGGCAGGATGCGACACAAGCGCATGCGAAGGATGCAAGAGCTCACTTTTCTGCCGCGGCAAAAACAGTAAATTTGAAGTATTCAATCCAGACATGCTTGAAATAAGCAAAGGAGATGAAGTTACTATCGACATGCCTCCGGGGAAAACGGTACTGGCATCCCTCATGAGTCTTATTTTTCCTCTTGCCTGTTTTTTTCTTGGCATGCTTGCAGGTTTTTTCATCACTGCGGAAAACGAGCTCATTCAGCTGCTTTGTGCAGTAGCCGGACTTGCTGCAGGATTTCTTATATCCGCAATCTATTTCCGCTTCACACGAATAAAATACACCCCTGTGATCACAGCCATGAGAGAAAAGGTGAAGAACGGTGATTTATGAGAAAAGTTTTACTTGTGCCGGCTATTATCACCGCAATGCTCCTGTCTTCCTGTATTCTTGAAGATCAGGAGTACGCTGTCCGCAGATCGGAAGAGATAGAAAGAGCCGACATCGTTCTGACAAACGCACTCTATACTCTCGGTCAGGAAAACGAAGAGCCGATAAGGCTTGAAAGCGACAGCCTTTCATACTGGATAGACAGTGAAAGGATAGAAGCGGAGAATATCCGTTTCACACAGATGAATGAAGACGGAAGCCCTGCAGTGAGAGGCATGGCGGACAGGGCGCTTATAGACTCCGGTTCAAAAATCATGAACCTCTCGGGAAATGTGTTTCTTGAAAGCATTGACGATAATTTGTCGATAAGATCGCAATATCTTATCTTTGATACTGAAAGGGACACAGTCAACAGCGAGGACGAGGTATCGGTAAGCTTTGACGGAGGCATCATCAAAGGCTGCAATCTCAGTGCGGATCTTGTCCGTCTTGACTTTGATATCGGAAAAATAACATCAGGGGAGGTGGAAATTTGAGATTATTGACAATAGCAGTACTGCTTATGTGTACTCTGCTCCCCCTGAATGCAGGCGACAGCATAACCTTCTCAGGAGGCACTTCGTCAGTTTCCCTCAAGGAAGGAAAACGTTCTGTAAATCTGACAGGAGGAGCACATGTCACTGTGGGAACTCTCTCAATCCGCGCCGACAGCATCATGATCGAGGGGGATGATTACGAGGAGATCACATGCCGCGGTGGGATTCTCATCACAGATGAGGAGAAAGGACTGACGATAAGAACGTCAGAGCTGTACTATGACAGAATGTCGGAACGGCTGCTCATTTCATCGTGGTGCGAACTTAACGACACCGGCAATGAACTGGCTGCATCCGCTTCAGCGCTCTATTATGACATGGATGCGGAAATACTGGAGCTCAGCATGAGAGTTAACCTTGCGAAGAACACATCAAGCGGAATGCTCAGTGCTGCATGCGAGAACATGATATATGACAGAAATGAGGAAAGCCTGATTCTTTCAGGATCTGCAGACGTGAAATGGAAGGATGACACTTACAAGGCATCCGTCATTGCCATTGATCTTGAAAACGAACAGATCCGTCTGGAAGGCCAGATCGGAGGACAGGTATATGGTTAATGTGCTCTCGGTCGACGGACTTGTAAAGAAATACGGACGCAAGACAGTTGTAAATCATCTTTCATTCAGCATGGAAAGCGGACAGATAACTGGCCTGCTCGGCCCTAACGGTGCCGGGAAAACCACAACCTTCTATATGATAGTCGGCTTCATCAAGGCAAACGGAGGAAAGATAAGTCTCAATGAATCAGACATAACAAATCTTCCGATGTACAGACGAAGCAGGCTGGGTCTCAGCTATCTTCCTCAGGAAAGCTCGATTTTCAGAAAGCTCACTGTTGAGGACAATATCAACCTTGTCATCCAGACACGCGGAGATCTTGATAAAACCGGAAAAAAAGAGCTCCTTGAATCGCTTATTTCAGATTTCGGCATTGAAAAAGTGAGAAAGCAGTACGGTTATACCCTTTCCGGAGGAGAAAGAAGAAGGACGGAAATCGCCCGTTCCCTTGCGACAAGTCCCCGCTTTCTGCTCCTTGACGAGCCTTTCGCCGGCATTGATCCGAAAGCTGTATACGAGATCAAGCAGATCATAAAGGAATTAAGCAGGAGAGGAATAGGAATTCTTCTCACAGATCACAATGTACGCGACGCACTTTCCATTACCACCTGTGCACACATAATCAATGAAGGGGAAATACTTATTTCCGGCACAAGCGATGAGCTCATAAACAACGAAACTGCCCAGGAAATTTACTTCGGACATGATTTTGCCAGAGGTCTCGGCCTATGATTGAGCAGTCTCTGGTTCTCACCCAGAAACAGACTCTGAAGCTGAATACCCAGATGATTCAGTCTCTGGAGCTGATGACTCTTCCTCTTGCGGAACTTCAGGCAAGAATAGACAGCGAGCTGCTGGAGAATCCGACTCTGCATGCACAGGAAGCAAACTCATCAATAAGTTATGAAGAGTATGTCAGAGGACAGGTCAGGAGAGAATCAGAGAGTGACGGCTATTCAGATTCATCTGCCTACGGGAGTGATCTGTCAGACAGCCGGCAGGCATGGTTTGAAGGTGCGCTAAGCGACAGGATTACGCTGAAAGAATACCTCATGAGGCAGCTTGGAAGCACAAGCTGCAGTGACGAAGTCAGACAGACTGCCGCGCTTATCATCTCCGATCTGGATGAAAACGGATTTTATTCAGCCGATCTGGACAGCCTCCTTTCAGATAAGGAGAAGGAATGCAAAGCAGAAGCACTTGCCCTTCTCCACAGTTTTGATCCAAGCGGTGTATGTGCAAGCGACCTGCGCGATTCTCTTGTCATTCAGGCGGAGAATCTGGGTCTCGAAGGGGAGGAACTTCAGGTTTTCCGCCGCATGGTCTATGAAGAACTTGACACTCTCCGGCTCGGAAAATACGATGAGGCGGCAAAAAGACTCCATACGGAAAAAGAAGACATAGAAGTTCTCTACAAGTTCCTAAAAACACTGACACCTTACCCCGCCAGTCTTTTTTCATCAGGATATGAACACTACATAGAACCGGATCTTTCAATAAAAATCGAAGACGGAAAACTTACGGTAAGGCTCAACTCCTCTGCCCTCCCTGTTCTGACCATAGACAGCAGCTATGAGGAAATGGCAAAGGAACTTGCGGGCAGCCGGAAACCTGCGGAGAAAGAAACCTTCAGATACCTTAAAAAGGAAATTCAGGATGCAGAAAGCCTCATCAGGCAGGTTGATCTGAGGAATACAACACTTGAAAAAGTAGCGAAAGTACTTGCCGTAAAACAGAAAGCCTTCTTTCTTTTCGGGCCTGGACACCTGAAACCGCTCACTCTCAGGGATGTCGCATCTGAAATCGGAGTGCATGAGGCAACTGTCAGCAGGATAACAACAAGCAAATATGCCGACACGGACTGGGGAATAATAAGCCTCAAAAGCCTTTTCTCATCACCTGTCAGAACAACAGGCGGAAACGGGGATTTGTCAAAAGAAGCTGTCAAGGAGATGGTCAGGAAGATAATAGAAGACAACAGCAGCGGCAAGCCCATTTCCGATCAGAAAATAAGCGATATACTCAAGGAAAAGGGCATAAGCTGTGCCAGACGGACTGTCAACAAGTACAGGAAAGAACTTGACATCGACTCTTCTTTCGAACGTATGAGATGAAAAAACAACATTTTCCTTTGTCTGAACCACTACTCGTGGTAAAATGATAATGACTGATGGAGAAAGGAGGTTCTTTCTGAAGTCAGATTCGGCTTTAAGAGGAGGTATTTATGAATCTTACAGTCAGAGGTATAAACTACGTCCCAAGTCAGGAGACAAAGGACTTCATCGACAAAAAGCTGAAGAAGATAGGATTCGCCGAGGATTATCTTCACGATCTTGACATAGCAATCAAGAGAGAGACAAAAGGAATCGGCTATCATATCGATGCGATTCTTCACTTCAAATGGAAAACAGAAAAAATAGTCAGCAACGACTGCTACGAGCTTTATGAAGGAATTGAGCTTATTGCCGACAAAATACAGAGCGTGGCCAAAAAAGAAAAGGAAAAAGTCATGAATATCTGACACAGGATCGGATCATGTCAGTAAAACGGCTGTTTTTCAGCCGTTTCTTTTTTGCCCATCTGTGCTATCATTTGCACATGAATAACTTCACTGTTCTTGATCTTCTTGATATGGATCTCAAGGAGAAGAATCATCTTGAACTCAGCTGCAATGCCGGCAGAAGCGGTCTGTCCCGTCAGATAACAAGCGCAATGATCTCACGTCCGGGTCTGCCGCTGTCCGGATTCTTCACTGACTTCAACTGCAAGAGCATACAGCTGTTCGGAAAAGGAGAACAGGCGTATCTCAGACTGCTGGAAGAGAAAAGAAATCTGGACAATGTCGAGAAAATACTCTCATCAGGCATACCATGCTGTGTTTTCACAGATGCTCAGGTTCCTTCTGGCAATATAACGGAACTTGCAGAGCGCTATGCAATTGCAATTCTCACCACAAAACTCAGCTCTTCCGACTTTTCCAGACGTCTTTACAGCGTTCTTGAGGAGGTTTTCGCAAAAACCGAAACCATCCACGGAGTACTTATTGAGGTCTTCGGTATCGGTGTTCTCATCACAGGGGATGCAGGAGTCGGAAAAAGCGAAACAGCCCTTGAGCTCATAAGCAGAGGTCACCGCCTGATCAGCGACGATACTGTGAAGCTGATGAATATTTCAGATTCATATCTTGTGGGAAGCGGTGCAAATGCAACACTTGCCCATCATATGGAAATAAGAGGGCTGGGAATAATAAACATCGCCAATATGTACGGGATCGGGGCGATAAGGGAAAAAAAGCAGGTACAGCTTTCAGTTCATCTTGAAAAATGGGATGACAAAAAGAATTATGATCACATCGGAGACAGCCTGCAGGCTGAATTTCTGGGAATAAATATCCCGCGCGTTGAAATTCCGGTGAAACCGGGGCGGAATGTTCCTGTTCTCATAGAAACCGCAGCAAGAAATGAAAGACTCAAGAAACAGGGATTCTACTCTGCAAAGGAATTCGATCAGAATGTGATGTCATGGCTTGAAAGCGAATCCACAAGAGAGATGTATTACAACACACTCTCCCAGGAGGAGAGCGAAAAATGACACAGAGAGAACTGACCGTCGAGAACAGGGCCGGAATCCACGCACGGCCTGCAACACAAATCGTAAAAGTTGCCGCCAGATACAGCTGCGACATCTTTTTTGAAAAGGATACGATGAAGATAAATGCGAAATCCGTCATGGGAATAATAACGCTCGGAGCAACATACAAGACAAAAATACTGTGTGTCTGCGACGGAGAAGACGAAGTGGAAGCAGCTGATGCCATGGCACAGTTATTTGCACACAGGTTTGAGACAGATGGCTAGAAAACTTACCGGAAGGCAGGACGAGATCCTCCGTTTCATCTCTTCTTTCTATGCTGAGAACAATATATGTCCGACGCTGCATGAAATCGCATCTTTCTTTTCAATTTCAGATGCGGGAGCATGGTACCATGTGGATGCCCTTGAGAAGAAGGGGCTTATCGCCAGCAGCAGGAACACGGCAAGAGGGATAAGGCTGAAAGAATGGAACGAGTATTCTCCGGGCATCACGATAATTCCCCTTTATGAGGAAGAACGCTGGCTGGCTGGAGACAAAAGCGTGAAAAAAGACTTCAACGCGACAGGGCTTCAGCTTGAGAAAAAAACATCCTATTTCGCACTCAGAATGACAAGCAGCAGTCTGATAAACATACACATCATTCCCGGTGACATACTGGTTTTCAGGAAGTGTTCCCATGCCGCTGATAACGATATTGTGATTGCCAAGACAGAAGGATCCGCAGTCTGCCAGATAAGGAGCTTCCACAAGACAAAAAACAAGATAATTCTTCAGGCAGAATGTGACAGCATCGGAAACATAAGTTGCCAAAGCTGTGAGATACAGGCTATTCTTCAGACAGTGGTAAGACGGTATGAGTAACAACGTGAAATTCCTCTTCGGAAGCGAGGAAGGAGAAAAGGAAGAGTACATCGAAAAAGAAAAGACACGGCTTGAAAAGCAGTATCCGGATCTGGAAGTGAAGACCGTTTTTGCTTTCGACTATGATACGCCGCAGCTTCAGGATGCTCTTTTCTCCCCCTCTCTTTTCTCGTCATTCACTCTTGTAATACTAAAGCACTATGAGGAAGTGAAGAAAGACAGTCAGATCAACAGGATCATCCTCCGCTTCATCTCTGAAGATAATCCCCCGGCATTTCTTATCGTGCTTTCCTCAGGTACAAGCTACAGTCTTCCTCAGGCTCTGTCAAAGGCTCTCTCAAAGAACGACATGATCATGTTCTGGGAAATGTTTGAAAACAAGAAACAGGACTGGATCAGAAATTTTTTCAGAAAAGAAGGATACAGCATAGACAATGAAGCAGTGCGTTATATTCTCGACATGATCGAGAACAATACGCAGGAAATGAAAAACACCTGCTCCCAGCTTGCGCTTTTCTTCTCGCTGAACAGCAAGAGAGGACAGATCACCCTTGACGATATATCCTCATATGTCTCACATACAAAAGAAGAAGACGGTTTCTCTCTCTTCTCCTGCATCGCAAAAGCAGATCTTTCAAAAAGTCTTTCCTGTCTCAGGAAAATACTTGTCTCCGATACCAGAGCAGCTATGACACTTGTACCTGTGATGCTCAGGCAGTTCCGTCTTCTGGAAAGTTTCATAAAGCTCAGGGAAAATGAAGGAGAAGATGCCGCTTTTGCAAATGCATCGGCAATGAGTACGGGCTCAGCCGAGATCAGAGGCATAAAATCATCAAAAGACAAACAGACATTCAGGAATGCGGCGGCAAACTACACATACTGCGATGTGAAAAACATCATACTGTATCTTGATGAAATGGATACCATGGTGAAAACCGCAGCAAGCGATGATGTGGGACTCACTCTGGAGCTGATGCTTTTCACCATAATAGTGAACAAAGGCAAGGTCACTGACATCCGCCTACAGAGTGAGCTTTTTGATAATCCTCTGAGCTACCGTAAGCGGTATTGAGCATTTTCCTGCAAGTTCCTCCGGACTCAGCGAAAGGATGTTTTCTATTGAAATGCATTCCTTTATTATCTTCTCTGCTCTCTTTTGCCCGACTCCCTCGATCGACTGAAGAAGGGCAAAACCTGCATCACGGCTCCTCATTCTCTGGTTTGCAGATGTCGCAAACCGGTGGCATTCATCACGCAGAGCAATAAGAACCCTGAGTGCAGGATCCGCCTTGTCGAGCACAAGGTTATCCCTGCCATCAGGAAAGACAATCTCCTCATTTTTCTCCGCAAGCCCCACAACCGGAATATAATCAAGGCCCAGCGCCTCAAGCTCATCTATTGCGGCATGCACCTGGCCCTTGCCGCCGTCAACCATTATGAGATCAGGCATTTCCTTCTCTTCATTGTAAAGACGGGAATAACGCCGGCTGACGGCCTCTCTCATCGACTGGAAGTCATCAATCCTTCCTCCCAGCGTCTTCATGTTAAAACGTCTGTATTCCTTGACGGAAGGATTTCCGTTCCTGAAGACAATGAGACTTGCCGTTGTGTATTTTCCGGCAAGCTGCGCTATGTCGAAGCCTTCAATATAAAGCGGGATTTTATCAAGTTCGAGGTACTGCGCAAGCTTTTCGAGGGCCGGAGTGTTGTCAACCTTGCACAGCCTCTTGTCAACATCCTCGGCAGCATTCACCTCGGCCATTCTCAATATGCGGTAGTGCTTTCCGTCACGCGGAAATCCAATGAAGAGGGGCACACCGAGTTCGTTTTTAAAATAAGAAGAAAGAAGTGACGCATCGATCTCCTGATTCACATACAGCTCATGAGGCAGATTGTCGCCATCACTGTAATACTGTATGAGAAAGCTCAGGAGGATTTCTGTCTCATCGGAGAAGGTCTCCGCCCTGTAAAGAGCCTTGCCTATCACCCTTCCGTCCCTCAGCTGGATGATTGCTACAGTACACAGGGAACCGCGCAGTGCAACTGCGGCATAATCACGGCTGTCGCTGGCACCGGCTTCTTCCACAGACTGCCCTTTCGTGATGTTTTTCAGATCTTCAATGAGATTGCGTTTCTTCGCCGCCTCCTCGAAGCGGAGGGCTTTCGCATCATCCTTCATCTCCTTCTCAAGGCGGGCAATCATCTTCATGTCATCCTCCCCGCTGAGGAATTCCTTTATCTCATCGACATATGCCATGTAATCCTTTTCGCTGATCTTTCCCATACACGGTGCCGCACACTTGTGTATGTGGTAATAAAGACACGGGCTTTTATGCTTACCGATGCTGCCTGAACACAGTCGCAGGGGATAATTTTCCCTTATGAGGTCAAGATACGTCTCAAGGGCGCCCCCTGCAGGAAAAGGCCCGAAATAGGACGAGCCGTCCGGGATTATGCGCCGTGTCTTGTAGACACGCGGGAAATCCTCATTGGTTATCTTTATCATGGGATAACTCTTGCCGTCTTTGAGCAGAATGTTGTAATGCGGGTTATGACGCTTGATCAGGTTGTTCTCAAGCACAAGTGCCTCATACTCATTTCCGGTGATGATGTAATCGATGTGATCTATCTTCTCCACAAGAGCTGTCGTCTTTGCATCTCTGTTGGGAAGAAAGTAGCTCGTCACCCTCTTTCTCAGATTCTTCGCCTTACCGACATAGATGATCCTGTCATCCTTGTTCTTCATCATGTATACGCCGGGATTGTCAGGAAGTGCATGTGCCTGTTCTTTTGCAGTCATACAATACTTTTAGCCTTAATATCAAAGTCTTGCAACCGGTTTTTTTCTGAGTTATCTTAAAGTATGAGCATACCAATAGTTAGAAACGAAAAACTTCAGGCACGCCTCAATGCCTACTATTCAGCACTGGCCACCATTGACACACTCAGCGACAAGGAACAGAAAAAGCTCTACAAAGATATTTCAAAATCCATTGAAAAGCTGAAAGTGCAGGAGGAAGATGCGAAAGAATGGGCTAAGATCCTCTCCGACTCACGCGATGAGCTTGAAGCCAGGCTCAAGGATACAAAGAACAGCGAAAAAACCTTCTTCCTGTTCAAACGGGCTCCCGCAAACGGCACAATCGACTATCAGGAGAAGCTGCAGAATCATTTCGCCCGCGGCATGAATTTCTACAAACTCTTTCTCATACTTTTCATCGGCTCATTCGCCGGTGTGATAATAGAACTGCTATGGTGTTTCATCCGGCACGGTTATTTTGAAAGCCGTTCCGGTCTTGTTTACGGTCCTTTCAATCTTGTCTACGGCCTCGGTGCACTGTGCCTTACGCTGACACTGTATAAGTACCGCAACAGATCCGCGATCTATTCATTCATAGGCGGTTTCATCACAGGAAGCGTTGTCGAATACCTGTGTTCATACTTTCAGGAAATGCTCTTCGGTTCCACAAGCTGGGATTACTCGAGAATACCTTTCAACCTGAATGGCAGGATATGTCTGCTGTATTCGATTTTCTGGGGTTTCCTCGGAATTCTCTGGATCAAGTCCGTATATCCCCGCCTTGCGACCTATACCCTCAAAATACCGAACAGCATCGGAAAGACACTTGTGTGGATACTTCTCGTATTCATGGTCTTCAATTCCATCGTATCAGGACTGGCCGTATTCCGCTGGTCTCAGCGCATTGAAGGAAAGCCTGCGGCCAATGCAATTGAACGTCTGATGGATGAAAGATTCCCGGATGAACGGCTTGAGAAGATTTATCCGAACCTTGTTTTCCGGCAGGAGACTGACTGATGACAAAACTTGAATTCACAATAGGCAAAGCCTGTTCAAAAGTCACGGCTTATCTGCATTCATACGTATGCGAAAATTCTCATGAAAGCCATCCGGCACTCATCGTACTGCCGGGCGGAGGATACCGCTACACTTCTGCCCGCGAAGCTGATCCGGTTGCCCTCCGGTATTTCGCACATGCCGTGAACACGTTCATCCTTGACTATCCGACAGATAAAGACATCATTGTCGAAAAACCGCTGGAAACAGTTAAACAGCTTGTGGAACACCTCATTGAAAACAGGAAAGAATACGGCATTGATGCAGAAAGGATGGCGGTTATAGGGTTTTCCGCAGGTGCCCATCTTGCCGCAAGCTACGGCACAGTATACAAAGGAGAACACCTGAAGGCCATGATACTCGGCTATCCTGTGATATCATCAAGGGAATTCGGACATCAGGGTTCTTTCCAGGTTCTCTGCCGGAGTGAAGAGGAGAAGGCATATTATTCTCTTGAAGACAGAGTTGATGAAGATACCCTTCCCTCTTTCATATTCCACACAAGCGATGATGGCAATGTGAATGTCCGCAATTCCCTCATCTTCGCCGATGCTCTTGCAAGACACAATGTTCCCTTTGAGATGCACATATTCCCCCACGGAGTGCATGGCCTTTCAGTTGCGACAAAGGAAACAGGCAACAGGAACGAGGAATTCCAGTCCTGGGTGGATCTTTCGATAAAGTGGCTTTTCAGGCAGCTGGAGTTTGAAGAATGAGACAAGGCGCCATATGGCGCCTTGCTTCGTTCAAAAATAATCTGAATTCCTATTTGTTCAGTTTCTCCATGAATATCTCCCTGTCTCGGCCTTCAAGAGGATTTGGCTGACCATCAGCCATTGCCTTTATCGCAGCGACTTCCTTTCCGGAGAAGCTCCGTCCCTTCAGCTTGTGGTTTTCAAAAGCCTCTGCCGCCATCGGGCATACAGCCTTCACCATCTCAAACATGACCTCGGCATAGGCCCTGATCTCAGCCTGGGCATGATGATCAAGTCTGAGTGCAAGGAAGTGGAAAAGATTGTGCAGATCAATTTCCCAGTAGAACTCGGTATAAATTGACAAAGGCAGGTTGATTCTCGAAAGCTCACGGGCGATACCCATATCAAGAAGTTCATGATAAGTGTCGAATGTCGCCCTTGCATTGTCCTCAAGAAGCTTTTTAACCTTCTCTGCAGTCTCTCTGTCAACAGGCTCATTCTTTCTTCCCTGCTTGTTGTCTTCACTCTGAAGCGCGATCAGATCATCAGATGGAAGATAGGTTTCATCCTTCATGACAGAATAGCGGCCTGAAATCTCATTCATTCTCGCAGTTCTGTGCCTTACCCACTGGCGGGCAACAAAAATCGGAGCCTTGACGTGGAATGTGAAAACAACCTGTTCAAAAGGAGAGGTATGATCATTCCTGAGAAGGTAATTTATGAGGCCTTTGTCCTGACGGTATGTCTTTGTTCCTTCCCCATAGCTCACGCGTGCGCTCTGCACGATCCTCTGGTCTGAACCGAGGTAATCAACAAGGCGGACAAACCCCTTGTCGAGAACCGGGAATTCCCTATCAAGTATTTTCTCGGCTTCTTCTACAATGCAATGTGCCATAAAGCACCTCCTAAATAATTCCCATGGCTTCAAGCGCCAGTGCGCTGGATGCAACAGCGGCAGTCTCGCTGCGGAGTATTCTCTCTCCCATTTTAACAGGGATGAATGAATGAGTGAGGAAAACTTCCCTTTCCCTTGCACTCCAGCCCCGTTCGCCGCCTACTGCAATTGTAAGATCTCTTCCTTTTAAGTCAAGTTCGCAGAAACGCTTTGAACCGATGACATTGTCAAGAAGAATGTCCGTATCGCTTTCATTCATTTCAAGCGCTTCTTCAAGACAGGAGGCAAAGCTCACCTTCATTATACCGGTGTGTCCGCCCTGCATGGCACCTGAAACGACAATTTCCCTGTATTCCCCGTTTGTGTAAAGTCCTGCCTCCTGATAGCTTTTCTCGCCCAAATCGCTTTTTACGAGTATCAGACGGGAAAGCCCCATTGAGGCAAGTTCCCTGAGAATCCTTTTCATGCAGATCGGGCGCACCATGGCAAGTATCATGGTAAGAGGATTGAGCTTACTGTCGTCACAGTGCGGATGGAATGTGAAATCAAGAGAATCCCCGGTAAGGGAAGTTATGACAGCCTCGCCGCGGAAAGAATCGTATTCACCCGCAATGAAGCTGTCACCTTCCCTGAGACGGAGCACTTTCCTTATATGAAGAAAGCGCTCATCACTGCCCTCGAAATGTCTGGTATCCTTGTCAAAGAGAATGATGTTCAACGGTTGTACATCCTGATGTAATACCTGAGGCGTCCGAAATTGTCATCATCAAGCATGCCCTGGCTCATCTTCCACGACCAGTTTGAAGTACCGCAGGTGGAAGGAACGTTCATCCTGGCATCGCTGTCAAGAGCAAGCACGTCCTGAAGAGGAATGACAGCATAGCGTGAACGGCTTGAAAGAGCTGCCCTGATGAAACGGTAGACGATATCCTCATCCGAGCATTCAAAGTAACGGCGGACAATGTCTTTCATCTTGTCGCTCTGAGACTTGTACCAGCCCAGCGTGGTGTCATTGTCATGAGTGCCTGTATAGATGACACTGTTCTCATCCACATTGTGAGGAAGGTAGGCATTTGCCGCGTCAATCTCGCCGTCCCTCTCGTCAACGGAGAAGGCAAACTGAAGAATCTTCATTCCGGGCAGATTGTTCTCATCCCTTAGAGTCTCCACATCAGGAGTGATCACTCCGAGATCCTCTGCGATGATCGGAAGGTCATCTCCGAATTCCTTTCTGAAAGCTTCAAGCAGCTTATGCCCCGGACTGGGCACCCACTTGCCGTTCATTGCGGTATCCTCACCTGCAGGCACCTCCCAGCAGGCGGCAAAGCCTCTGAAGTGGTCAATGCGTACGATATCGCACAGGGAGAAAGTTTCGCGCAGACGGCTTATCCACCAGGCGAAGCCGGTCTTCTCATGTTCCTCCCACCTGTAAAGAGGATTGCCCCACAGCTGTCCGGTCGCACTGAATGCATCAGGCGGGACTCCGGATGAAGCTTCCTGCACGCCGTTCTCATCTATTTTGAGGAGTCTTGTATTCGTCCATGCATCAACTGAATCAGGAGCAACGAATATGGGTATGTCTCCGATGATTCTGATGCCGTTCTCATTTGCATATTCCTTCAGTTCTGCCCACTGGGAGAAGAAGAAATACTGATACACCTTGTAAAGTTCTATCTCATCCCTGAACTCGCTCCTCGCTTTATCGAGAGCACCTTTGTCGCGGACCTTCAGTTCCTCTGGCCACTGCGAGAACCAGCGGGAATCATTGTAATAGCCGCAAAGCACCTGATAGAGCGCATAGTCATCCAGCCACCATGCCTTGGCATTGCAGAATTTCCGGTATTCCTTTGGAGGCTTAACGAGAAAATTCTGTGCGGCTTTTCTCAGAAGAGGCATCTTGAGCTCTCTCACCTGGCCGTAATCGACACGCTCGGTATCAAGATTGACATTGAATATATCAACAAGCTCCAGATAGCCGTTCTCATAAAGACTTTCCATGCTGATAAGCAGCTCATTGCCCGCAAACGTGGAACGGGCGGCATAAGGACTGTCTCCGAAACCGGTAGGACCGAGCGGCAGAACCTGCCAGAGTCTGACCCCCGCATCCTTCATCTTGTCAACAAACCTGAAGGCATTCTCTCCGATATCACCGATCCCCCAATGAGAGGGAAGACTTACAGGATGCAGAAGCACCCCGCATTCTCTTGTTTTGTTTTCCATAGCATGATTATGGCTGAAAAAATGCAGATTTTCAATGTCAAAAAAATAAAACATATGGTATAATATTTGATTGTATCACCATTGATTTACGCTGTTTGAGCACTATGTAATTACATTCTTTACAAAAAGATATATTGAGTTTCCCGTAAACTTGAAGTAAAATGGGACTATGGATAGCAAGAGTGGGAAACTTCAGTTCAGCA
>CASDXQ010000012.1 GCA_949285145.1 uncultured Spirochaetales bacterium
ACAAACATATTCCGCAGAGGCATTGACGAATACATCCACCGTGACAATACAGATTATGCGATCCTCGTCACGGGAGACTGGGGATCGGGCAAAAGCTATTATCTGTGCAACACGATTGCCGATGAATACAACAGGAATGACGGGGATGATGACGTATTCTACTCTGTCCTGACTGCATCCGCTGCAGGACTTTCATCTTCCGGCCAGTTTCTTTCCCTGCTTTTCGAAAAGATAAAAAGCAACCGCGTACTCTCGGTCCTCAGCAGGTCATCCAGTTTCTTCTCGACCCAGAAAGACGCCAATATTTCGCTTGTGGCGTCAATTATCTCGTCGTTCACCAATATGTTCCAGTCCCGGAGGATAAGGAAGGAACTTGAAAAGACGAAGAAGAAAATAATCCTCATCATTGATGACATAGAACGCTACAAGGGAGAACTTGACGAACTTTTCGCAGCTGTGCAGAACACATTCATCGAAAAACATACGCATGTAATCTATGTGGCTTATGAAGATGATCTGCTTGAAAACGAATATTACCGCAAGTACAAGGAAAAATACATACGCTACACTCTGCATTTCGACATACTTGATGAAGATATGATCCGCCATGTGGCTGAAGGTGCGGACAATGACAGGGGAGCATTCTCCCTTCTGCTGAAAGAACAGGACAATGCATCGCTCATTGTCCTGTGGATGAAGAAAACGGACATCATCAATCTCAGGACATTCATCATAGCAGTGAACTGCTACAACCATTTCGCGTCTGTCTGCCCCATTCTTGACAACAACCAGTCACTCTATCTGTTCTTCTCGGCGCTGACTCATGCCGCCTTCGTGAAATCAGGATCCGATGACGGGGATGAAGACGCATTCTCTTCCTTCAAGAAAGCATACAACCTCAGAAGCGACAATCTCGGCTACCTGCCGCGCTTCTATGCATCCTACGGAGATTTCGAGAACATTAAATTCTCGCCTCTCATTCTTTCATACATAAAAAACGGCTACTGTGATCCCGATGATATCAGGGAGTACATAAGAAAAGACTACGGACTGCTGTCAGAAGAACTTGTTGCCCTCTCCCATCTCGGGCACTACTCACAGCAGAGCGAAAACCAGGTCAGAGTGGACACACATACTCTTATCAGCAGCATAAAGGAAAAGAAGCTCCCATACAGCGAGCTTGTGAATGCCGCGAAGGCCCTTTCCGGTGTCGAAGACGAGCTTCTTGATGAAAGCTACAGGGAAACAATCGTGAATGCGATTGAAGACAAGTCATACCCCGGAAGGGATGAATATTTCCGTGATGTCAAGCTTGAAAACGATACGGACAAAACTTCCTTTTCATACCATGTGTATGAACTGCTGAAAGCACAGAAGGAAGATCATGACAGGGAAAGCGAAAGGAAAGAGCTGCTGAAGCTGTTCTCCCTTGCCGCATCCGACGCGAATTACATCGTGCAGGATCCCCGGTTCAAAGGAAGCCGGCTGTTTGAAAGAATATGCACTCATGATCTTGTCAGACAATTCAGGAATCTTGATGACAGAGGTCTCTACCGCGTCGCCGAAGTCAATATCAATGACATTGCATCCTCTCCTGATCCGCTTACGCCTTCCACCATTGATGCTCTTGGGAAAATAAGGGATGAACTCATCATGGAAACAGATGAAGGCGGACACATGAACAACAAGACAAACCGCTTCAGAAAAGCTCTTGCCTCACAGATTGACGATATCATAGCAAAATAAGCAGGAATGCCTTTTACAGATTCAGTCAATGATACTTGCAGAAAAATTTCATCTTTGAAAAAGAACTTTCATATATTTTCTATGAAACAAGACAGAGGCGTTGAAGTCAGAAGAACATGAGGTTCCTATCCATCTGCAATGGATGGATTCTGAATGCGTTGGGGGGGCCTCATCGTGGCATGAAAAAACTGCCCCCTTGATGTGCTTTCTTATTGTGCAACAGCCAACCCGCAATCTTCGACTGAGACGCTGTATCCCAGATCTGCCAGCTTTCTCATGAGGGAACCAGCCTTCTTCTCCCTGTTGAACTGGTTGTAGTAATCGGCACCGAGATCACGGAACTTGACGCGATCATGAAGAATATGCCAGATGGAGATTAGCATGGAGTGTGCAACTGCAACCTTCGCTCGGTTCTTGCCTCTGCGTATCGCAATCTTGCTGTACTGCGCGGCATAAAACGTGTCCTTGCATCTTGATGCTGACTGGGCTGCCTGCACGAGCGTCGCCCGCAGCAGCTTGTTCCCTGGACGTGTCCTGCCGCTTCTCCTCTTGCCTGCACTCTCGTTGTTGCCGGGACATAGTCCCGCCCAGGAGCACAGATGCTGTGGCGACGGGAAACGGGACATGTCCGTACCAATCACCGCGATGATGTTTCTTGCTGCGACTTCCTTGATGCCTGGCATGGCCGTAAGGGCTTTAACGGCCGCCTGTTGTTCCTGCGAAAGCAGCCCTTCAACAATCCCGTCGAGCTCCTTTATCTTCGCGCTGAGCTCGTCGATATGGGCAATCACCATCCTCATCACCGCTGTCTGACCTGATGAGAGGATACCATTGCAGTCCTTCGCAATCTGCTCCGACGAGGCTTTCAGCTTCCTGGAAAGCGTCCCATCCTCGAACATCTCATCAATGTCATCCTTTGTGAACTTCTTCCCGGACAGCATCCCTTCCAGCAGCCTCCTCGAACTCATTCCCATGATGTCCGATACGGTACCGGAAAGTTTTATGTTTCCTCCTTCAAGCATCTTCTGCAACCGGTTCAGCTCATCCGCACGCGTCTTCACGAGTGAGAGCCTGTACTGCAGGAATTCCCTCATTTCACGCTGCTCTTTCGGAGGAATGTAGCTTGCCCTGATCAGACCATGCATCAGCAGATCCGCAATCCATGCAGCATCGCTTACATCCGTCTTCCTTCCCGGAACCGTCTTGATGTGCCGTGCATTCGCAACAATCACTTCCATCCCGCTAGCCTCAAGAACATTGTAAAGGGGCTTCCAGTAGCTCGCGGTACTTTCCATTGCCACCGCCTCACATCCTTCTTCCATCAGCCAACCGCTCAAATCGAGAATGTCTTCTGTCGATGTACCGAACTGCTTCGTCTCATGCTTCCCTCCACGTCGAAGGCATGCAACCAGCATCTTCTTGTGTACGTCCACGCCGCAACAGATCCTATAAATCGCTTCCATCCGTACCTCCATGAATGATCTCGTGGCGCAGAGAGTATTGAGTCACATTTTTCTATACGTCCTTGTCGCCATCGGGCTTTGGACACTGCGTGGTTCGCCAGTACTCTCCATGAGCAATTTGAGTGTCGGCTTCTTGGATGCCAAAAACACTTCGCTCTTTGCCACGGCATCCATAGTCTATCATGATAAGACTCTGACGCCTCTGTCTTGTTTCGTTCATCGTGGTGCCTTTAGTGGCGTGAACATTTGAAAAAACAAAAATACGCATACGTATTCCGCCGGTACGTTCAATTAGAATTCCGTCTCCCCAAAAGATTTTAGCAACAGAGTTGATTATCTTCATTTTTGACGCATAACCTTATCATTAGTTGTATATGGAAAAGTACAGACGGGCTTTTTTACGGGCTTCCTGTTTCTGAAATGCCCCCTGGAGAAATCAGTTATCTCCGGTATATCAGACAAATCAATCTGATTGTCCGCAATTGCATTCATCTCGCTTTCACGAATAAATTTCTCTGAGCCTTCCATAATATTCTTTCCTCTCAAGTAATGTCACACATCTTGCAGATAGGGTCCTTTCCGTGTAACAGGGAACCACCGCAGAAAGAAGCCCTGTTATCTTTTCCACAGATCATCATATTGAATATCGGCTTAAGTACACTGTCCTAATATTATTATACGCCAAAGTAGCACAATACAAAAAGTTTTTACGGACAAAATACTGTACATAAAATACTTTCGAACCCGTTTATATAGACAAAGCCCGCTGTTTCCAGCGGACTTTGGATTGAAACAGTACTGATCTGTCCTGATCTCAGAGAGGAGATTTCACTGCCTTTACGGGGCTTGCTGCCTTACCGCCTCTGAGCTTCATTGCAACTGCAGGCTTTACGATGGTTCCGGGACCGTCGATACAGCCGCCTTCGCAGCACATCACTTCGATAAGGTCAACTTCAGGAGCCCTCTTCTCCCAGCTCTTCATCAGGCGGAAAGTCTTCTTGTCCACACCGTTGATCGGCTGAACGCGGATGGAGGACTTGTCCTCAATGCGGGAGAGAACACAATTGGCAACACCGCTGGTGAGTGCGAATTCCCTGCAGTACTCGAATGAAGAAGTATCTCCGAGATCCGCACTTTCCTCTTCTCTTACATCGATTCCCTTTGCCATGAAAATAGCGGCAAGCTCAGAGAAGCTTATGACACCGTCCACTCCGCCGCGGCGTGCAGCCTCGACTCTCTTTGCAAGACACGGTCCGATAAAGACAGTCTTGTAGTCAGGATCAGCTTCCTTGCACATCTTCGCTGTATAGATCATCGGACTGAATGCAGATGAATAGCGATCCTTGAGGAATGTGAGATGCTTGTCAACAAGTTCCATATATGCAGAACAGCAGCTTGTCGTCATATACCCTTCGCCTGCTGCCTTGCGGCGCTGCAGCTCATCGGCTTCATGCTCTGTCGTCACGGCGGCACCTTCGGCAACTTCCACAACTTTCGCAAAACCGATCTTCAGCAGGGATTCCTTGATCTGTGCAAGAGTGCCGGGGAACTGACCTTCGATTGCCGGTGCGATCATTGCAGTCACCTTCTCTCCGCTCTGCAGCATCTTGAGCACGGGGAAAAGACCGCTTCTCTCGGCAATTGCGCCGAACGGACAGGAGCGGCTTGTCGTTCTTCTTCACAGCTCCGACAGGGCAGGCTTCCTCACATGGAACGGGAATATGCACGACTGCATGGAAAGGACATACATCCATACACTTGCCGCAGCGGATACATCTCTCTTCATTGATATGAGCCTGGCCGTTGATGAACACAATGGCATCCTTGGGGCAGTTAGCCATGCATGGGCGTGCGAAACAGCCGCGGCATGCATCGCTGATACGGTACTGGTCAGGCGGACAGCCATAGCATCCTGTGGAGATTGTGGTGAGAAGAGGAAGCACCGGCGGATTCTCTGCCATGATCTCTCTGGCGTATTCGCTCAGCGGCTTCATTTCATCATCATAGCGTTCAATATCGATACCGAGAAGAGCCATGATGCGGTAGCGCACGATTGCCCTTTCCTTGTAGATACAGCACCTGTTCGGTGTCCTGTCCTTCGGAATAATCGTGTACGGCAGCTTATCAAGCTCGTCAAGCTTTCCCTCGAAGAAAAGCTTCAGGACTTCAGTATCGATACGACGTTTCATCGCAGTATACTGGTTGTTGAGTTCAAGCATTTTTCTTTACGGCCTCCGTGAGAAGTCTTGCAAATTCTTCCTGTGTCACTTTTCCATGGATCTCGTTGTTGATCATGACATATGGAGCTCCTTCCCCGCCCGCTTTGCAGGTCTCGAGACAAGAGCATCCTTCAATCTCACATTCAGCGATAACTGCCGGATCAACGAAATCATTATACAGGAGCAGGTCAGAACCTCCCTGAACGAAACATGCGGTTCCGACACAAATCTTAACCTGAACTTTTTCCTTCTTCATAACTATCCTCCTACAGATATTCTTGTGAAGTTTCCTTTAGATAAATATTTTCCAGGGCAGCCCTCAGACGGCCCACAATGGTTCTTCTTATACCGATCTCAACAGGTATGTTCGGATCCTGATGAGCCTCGTTGATCTTCGTTCCGACAATGAAGTGTATCTGGTCACTGTCAAGCAGGATCTCGACAAACTTCTTGACCGGAGTGTTGGGAAGCGAGGATGGCGATATCTTCTTCTCCAGCACATTCGCGACCTGAGAGAGCGTCAGCATGCCTTCAGTCACAAGATCAATACCGTCCATCTTGCTGGCAGGCGGAACATCCGGTGACCAGCAGCTCAGATCCACCGATATCTTGGCATTGAAAAGCCGGGAGACAATAAGCGCAGTCGTACCGCCGGAAACAATCTTGCGTCCGTCAAAGGCTTTTATCTTCTCTCCGAGAAGAGCATCCGATTCCTTTGAGAACGGAGGGCCTGTCACGATCACGGTCTTTCTCGGTCTTCTGATATAAACAACAACTGCCGTTATGTCATCTTTGGATGAAAGCCCGTCCAGGCTGTTCGCCTTCTGCACTATTGCGGCGGAAAGCTCTCTTGATGATATATCAGGCTCCTTGGCGATGAGATCCTTCACGAAAACCTCGACGCCGCTGTTTCTCCATCCCAGGGGAAGGCTCTTGCCAAGACCTGCCTGGGCAACGCCGTCAGAAAACATTATGAGACGCTCGCCTATCTCCATATCAAACGTGGAGTACTGGATTATCTCCTTTTTGAAGGCATTCTTGCGCTGCAGCTCGTTCTTTTCTCTCTGCCATGAAATCTTCTCAGTCCCGCTGAAACGCAGGGAAAGGGGATTATCATATTCCACAAGCCGTACTGAAATGTTTTCCATATTCTCCTTGTAGTGGATATCGGCAATGGTGAATGTGGAATAACTTATCTTCCTTTCCTTGCACACAGGAAGGGTATTCATTATTATCTCAGCCGAATGCGAAAGCGAGATCGGAGAGAATGAAAGCTTATGCGCCATGTGAGCTGTAAGGGAGGCGAGAACATTCGCCTTCACTCCGGAGCCGAGTCCGTCCGAGAGAGTGCACACGATCTGGTTGCTCTCCGGATTCCTTGACAGGAGAAACACATCGCCGCCTATTCTCTGGCCGTGCTTGTAAATCTGGGCATAATCCACATCAATGAATATATTGTTCACGATAGCTGATCCTCATCAAGAGTGAAGCCGTCACCCAGGCTGTCTTCATCATGCACGGAGAAGGCATCAATCAGACTGTTCAGCATGATTTCCGTCTCAGCGGCATTCTCGCCGAGCAGGGATGCAATCTGCTGTACGGTCGCAAGTGATTTCTCGATGACATCTTCTGCCTTTTTAACTACAGTTTCCCTCCTGACTGTCGGACTTGTGATATCTTCAAACATCGCACCGAGCAGGCGTCCCGCTTCGACCAGGAAGAATGTCACGCGCAGGAACTTATCTTTATAATGGAGACGGTACTGATTCCTCTTAGGTGCATAGAACTCATCCTCAAACTTCTGGTAGAAAGGCACAAACCTCTCAAGAGGAAGACCGCTGACAAGAGAAAGCATGCTGTCATCAAGCATTGCTTCATCCATATCGCCGAAAATCCTCAGGAAGTTGATATTGCAGTCGGCTATGCTGAGATCCTTGTTCACAATGACAACAGCGTTCGGAATTGTACGCAGCAGGACATCCACCTTGCTCTGCGCCTCTTTCCTCATCTTCGTCACGCACATCTCTGCCTCCGCCATACCGGAAAGATACGCTACCGCCATTTCCCTGCAGGTGTTATAGCCGCAGCCTCCGCAGTTGAGTTCATCCGCCTTGCTTGTCTTTCCAAGTTCCAGCATTGCCCGGGCAATCTCTTCTTCAGCAAATGTCTTATGGAAGGTTACAGGCTCATCAGCCTTCATCGTCTTCACAATACCGTATCCTTTGTCCAGAACTTCCCTTGCAAATGCCTCATCAACTTTGAAAAGAGACTCTCCGCTCTTGAGACGCCTCTGCGTGAATTTCATGACTGCGCTCTTGCGTTCTGCAAGAGATACGCTCTTATTTCCGACCGGGCCGTTTATGCATCCGCCATCGCAGCTCAGAAGCTCAAGGAACGGCATGTCTGAAGAAAGCTTTCCGAATACAGCCTGAATCTCACCCATGCCCGAAAGGGATACTGCCTCCTCATCAAAAGTGTTCTTCCCCCAGACCTCGCTGGTTGCGATCTGTCCGTTTTCAACAGGATAGAACGCGCTCATCCCCGCTTTGGCCGGTATGAACGGCATTGCATCTTTCTCATCCACACTCTCGAGTGTGAAATGCTCGTCCTCAATCCAGGATGAGAATTCATCCCAGGTCAGAGCGACATCCGGATAACCGGGGGCCATATCAGCCTCATTCTTCTTAGCAGCACACGGTCCGATGAAAATGATTCCGATATCATCGCCGTAAAGCCTCCGCAGGTATGCACAGTGTGTCTGCAGAGGAGATGGAACCTTTGCAAGATACTCAGCATCTTCCGGATGATACTTTTTCACCATCTCCACGACAGATGGACAGGCCGTTGAAACCCAGGGGCAGTGACCATCATGCTCTTTTGCGTAAATATCGATTGCGGCACTGACAAACGCGGCACCGATCGCAGTTTCGCTGACACCATAGAAACCAAGCTTTCCAAGAGCTGCAAGAACTTTGTCTTCCCTGCCCTGGAATTCTCCCGCAAAGGAAGGGGCAAGAGAACATATGACCCTTTCTTTTGTGTTCATAAGGACTTTCGCCCGCGCCAGATCACTCCTGATTTTCTTCGCATTATTTGGACAGACACTGACACAACGTCCGCAGAAAATACATCTTTCCTTTATGATGACTGCACTGCCGTCTTTTATCTGGATAGCTTTCACAGGACAGGTTCTGACGCACTTGTAGCAGTCACGGCAATTCGTGGTTTCGGTGTATACAGGGTACAGCATTCCTTATTCCTCCAGTGCCTTTGCAATTATGGCGACAACCTCCTCGCCAGATAGTCCGGAATAGTCTGTACCGCCGATTTTTATATTCGGGCCGTCCTTGCATCTGCCCAGACAGAGATGTCCGACAAGTTCAATACTGCCGGCCAGATCGTTCTCGCTTATATAATTCTCGATTGCCTGGAGAACTTCGCTGTTGCCACGCGCAAAACAGCTGGATCCCATGCAAAGCTCCACGGTTATTTTTTCAGCCATCCTTTTAATTTCCTCTATTTAAAAAGATTAACCTCAGAAAAGCGGTTAGTCAATAAAATCTAGCCATGTAAATAAATATGTTCAAATCAGCGTTTATTTCAGCTTTTAAATACCCGCCAAAGCGTATTAATTATACATTTTTCACATTAATTCGCATAAGCCGCAAAAATAATAAGAGCAAAGGAAAATGAACCTGCAATCTCAGCTGTTTGCAGCTTTAATCCCGCCTTTTTCCTCCAGAACCGCAACCAGCTCCTGTACAGCCGCGGGGCAGACACTTGCACCAGCACACACCCCGATGTCTCTGCCGCTGTACATTTCATCTCTCAACTGTGAGGAGTCAGACACCATATATCCCCTCAGCCCGCTGGAAATCACGATATTATACAGCTCTTTTGCATTTGCGGACTGCCTGTCTCCGACAACGATAACGGTGTCGCAAATCCCGCACAGACGCCTCACTGAATCTCTGCGGCGTATGGAAGCAACGCAGATCGAATTATGAAAGCGCGCCCTGATTCCCTTTTCATTCATCGCAGACTTGAACTCCTCTGCCTTTGAGGATGAGAAAGTTGTCTGCATCACTACTTCATAGAAGCATTCCGGATCTATGTCATCCAGATCCTCTCTGTTCTCAATTACATGACAGACAGTATTGCAGCAGCTTATGGTACTGAGAGTCTCAGCATGTCCTTTGAGTCCGAAATAAAGCACCGGATTGATGCTTTTGCTGCAGATCCTGTGGTTTGCAGCAACGATCCGGCATGTACCATCCACAAGAGTGAACCCGTTATCTGTAAATTCCTTCTCAAGCTGCCTGGTGATCCCATGTGCCCTTATGACGGCAATGCCTGGCTCGTATCCTTGAGGAGAGGATATAATCTTGAGGCCGCGGCTTGAAAGAGAATCGACAACACGGCTGTTATGAACAAGGCTGCCTATTGAATACACAGGGCGGCCGCCGGCATGATCAAGAACTTTCCCTGCAGTTTCTATTGATGCTTCCACTCCCTTGCAGAAACCGAATACGGATGCGATATGGATATTGAACATAGCTTTATGATTACAAAAAAACCGCCTCACGATCAATGAGGCGGCTGAACATGACAAAATGGAAAATGGAATTATTTGTCTTCCTTATCAGGAACCTTGAATTCAACAGTGTTGTCTTCTGTCTGTTTCTCAGTTTTCTCAGCTTCCTTCTCTTCCACAGCTGGCTTCTCTTCTTTCTTGTCCTCAACTTTCTTCTTGTTGGGATTAGCTTTCGCACCGTCCTTATTGACGACTGATGAAATGGCGCCTTTGGTGAACTCGATGCGGGTATTGTCATCAACTTTGATGACGACTGTCTGTTCCTTGACTGTGACAACTGTTCCGTGGATACCGCCGATTGTGACGACCTTGTCGCCTTTTTTCATGGCATCCAGCATTGCCTTTGTTTCCTTGTCTCTCTTCTTCTGCGGTCTGATGATCAGGAAATAGAAGATTAAGATGATGGCGGCAAACATTATCACGGTTGTCCACATTGATCCTGTCTGATTCATAATTTTATATCCTCGCTATTGTTTCGCAAATTAATGCGGCAAAGAAAAAATTAACATTATTGACGTACTGTCGTCAAGACAGGAATCTGTATGACAAAAGCTCGACACGGCTGACGGCCTCATCGTACAGGATACGTCCTGAACATTCAGCCTCGCCTATCTGGTTGTCGGTGGGATCCCGTCCCACGGTCTTCTTGCCGGTTAGTGTGCAGCAGCACTTCTCATTGGCAATCATGCGCAGCGTATCGAGGTTGCCGAAGTAGTGACGGCGGCGTTTCTCATTGCCCTGCCGGAATGCACCTCCGCCGAAAGAGCAGTCGACTGGAAACCATTCTCCAGAGATGTTTATCCTCGCCCAGTCGTGGCCGCCTATATCCTCATCAGTCACGTACCATCCGCTGAATTCCGCAGTCACCCTTCAGAGATGTGGCGGCATACGTGCTTATGTCCCTTATGAGGGCATAAGGCCGGACAAAGGAATAGCGGACGCGGGAGGTGATCCAGTCATATATGGCTTCAGCTTTTCCCCTCATCGTCCTGCAGCCGGCAGTGATCTCTTTGGCAAGTGCCTTCAGGTACGGAGTGAACGCGATGTGTGGAAGTTCCTCACACAGGTACTCATCCATTCCCTCAGCAACATATTCCACTTCCGGAAAGCGGCGCAGCTTCTCGCTGATGCGGTATGAGAAGGTAAGGAAGAATTCATCATTTCCCTCAAGGACTTTCTCAAAAACCGCACTCTTCATCGGCACGCTGTCATCATCAACGGAAATGAGAGTATCGGATGCATCAAGGATTTTCACATCCTCCTGCCGTCCTTCCATTTTCCTTGCAAGCGGCAGATTCACATGGACACGCTGAGCGCGCAGGGATTCATCGCAGATACGCATGCTTATCCGTGCAGTGATCTCAGCGGAAAGACTGCCCTTCTCCTCAATGAGGGCTATGCAGTCATCTCTTTTCTTGAGATCCCTGTCGGTATCGGGATCCGGCTGAAAAAGCACATCACAGCGCTTTGCGGCATTCTCCAGAAGCTTTTCCTCAAACCTCATTTCATTATTCACAAAAGCCCAGTCAAGAAGGCCGTCCTCCATGAATGATGAGAGCATTCCTTTCCTGTAGAGGGGAAAGCGGGAGGAGAGAAGCGTTTCAGATTCCTCATAAGTGTATTTGTAATAAGACAGCCGGCGCCTCATCAGGTCAAGTTCGAAACGCAGCCGGGCTTTCATGACATCAGGAGTCTCTTTCTTTTCAAGATACTTTCCGATCAGTTTTTCAGCCTCGTCGGCCCATCCGGCCGAGATCATGTTCTCCACCGCCTCGGGAAGCGGGTATGACAGAAGTTCAAGATTGTTCATGAGGTGATTATATCATCTGAAACGGAGATTGCAGACGTAATTTTCCACAAAACCGGAAACAAAGACGTCTCAATGCCATGAATGACATATCCCTTATTGTCCTGTAAGGGCAGAGCCACAAAAAAAAGCATCCCCGGCGAGGGGGATGCCTGTGAAGGAGCAATGATGCCAGATTACATCATGCCGCCCATGCCTGCACCGCCTGCGGCAGGAGCTGCCGGTTCGGGAGCAGGGATATCTGTAACTGCACATTCTGTTGTGAGAATGAGTGCTGCGATGCTTGCTGCATTCTGAAGTGCGGAGCGTGTGACCTTTGCAGGATCGATGATACCGGATGATACCATGTTGACCCACTTCATTGCATTGGCATCGAAACCGACACCCTTCTTCTCGTTCTTGCAGTGGTCTGCGATGACCGCGCCGTCAAGACCTGCGTTTGCCGCAATCTGTCTGATAGGCTCCTCAAGAGCTCTCTTGACGATGTTGTAACCGATCTTCTCATCTTCGCTGAGAGAGGAAAGATCCTTCTTGTCCATCTCGACTGCAGCCTGTACGAGAGCAACACCGCCACCGGGGATGACACCTTCCTCAATAGCGGCACGTGTTGCGGAAAGAGCGTCCTCAACACGATGCTTCTTCTCCTTGAGCTCAACCTCTGTTGCTGCACCTACGTTGATGAGTGCGACACCGCCGGCAAGCTTTGCAAGGCGCTCCTGAAGCTTCTCTCTGTCATAATCGCTTGTGGAGTCCTGAATCTGTCCCTTGATCTGGGCGATTCTGTCCTTGATTGCATCTGAAGAACCTGCTCCGCTGATGATTGTGGTGTTCTCCTTCTCGACCTTTACGCTCTTTGCCCTGCCGAGCATTGAGATATCGGCATTCTCGAGCTTCATGCCGAGTTCCTCTGTGATGACCTGACCGCCTGTAAGGATTGCGATATCCTCAAGCATCGCCTTTCTTCTGTCACCGAAACCGGGAGCCTTCACTGCAACTACGTTGAGAGTTCCTCTCACAGAGTTGAGAACCAGGGTTGTGAGAGCCTCACCGTCAACATCCTCCGCAATGATGAGCAGTCCCTTTCCGGCCTGCACGATCTTCTCGAGAATCGGAAGAAGATCCTTCATATTGCTGATCTTCTTGTCATAGATGAGGATGTACGGATTCTCCATAACGCATGTCATGGTGTCTCTGTTGTTGCAGAAATATGCTGAAAGATAACCGCGGTCAAACTGCATGCCTTCGACGAAATCAACTGTTGTCTCGATTGTCTTTGACTCCTCAACAGTGATGACTCCGTCCTTGCCGACCTTGTCCATTGCATTTGCGATCTCATCGCCAATGCCTCTGTCGTTATTTGCGGAAATAGATGCGACCTGAGCGATTTCTTCCTTTTCCTGAATCATCTTCGCCTGCTTCTTGATTTCCTCGACAGCATCGGCAACAGCTGTATCAATACCTCTCCTGATACCCATCGGATTTACACCGGATGCTACACTCTTCATGCCTTCCTTTGTGATTGCCCATGCAAGAACAGTGGCTGTTGTCGTGCCGTCACCGGCCACATCATTGGTTTTTGATGCCACTTCCTTGAGAAGCTGGGCTCCCATGTTCTCAAACGGATCCTCAAGTTCGATCTCACGTGCAACGGAAACTCCGTCTTTTGTCACAGTCGGGGCACCATACTTCTTGTCAAGAAGAACGAGACGTCCCTTCGGTCCAAGAGTTGTCATGACTGCTTTTGAAATTTTTTCCACTCCATTTACAAGAGACTTTCTTGCCTCTTCGTTGAATTGAAGCTGTTTTGCCATATTTATACTTCTCTCCTTAATAAATTTATGATTTCCGATGTGCCTGAGCACCACAAGATAAAATACAGATTATTAATCCATTCGGCAAGACAAAATTTCAAACATCGGGATTAACAGACACCATGTCCCTTTTCTCATGCCGGATTCTCAGGCGACAATGGCAGCCAGGCTTACGGCAAGGATGAATGTAATCACATTGCTTGTCAGATTCACAATATCATTATCCATGAAACGTATGCCCCTTACCAGCTTGAGTGCATTTCCTTCTTTGTCCCTGCTGTGTTCTGTGAGCAGATCTTCCTTCTCATCATAGAAATGGGCCTGAAGAGTGGCACCAAGCAGCGAGTCTGCCATGACTCCGGCAAAAGAAGAGAATATGACAACCATCACCAGTGAAATATGTATTCCCTCATAGCAGGAGGCAGCGAAAATTCCGTACAGAACAGATGAAAGCATTGCACTGCATGTTCCCAGGACGGAGACTCCGCCAGACAGTCCTTTCGGGACTTTCGTGAATGTCAGGATCGAGACAGGATCTTTTTTTGAAAGCACACCTATCTCACTTGCCCACGTATCGGAACAGGCTTCCCCGAGACATGCGGCGAACACCGCAAGATACACAGGAGAAGGACTGAAAGCATAAATCACTATTGCGGCAAGTGCCGCACCTCCGTTTGCACATACCTGCACGGCATCTCTTCTGCCGCCCTTCTTGTGTATCCTGTCAAGGCCCCTTATCCTTTTAGAGAGCCTGCCGATGACAGCCGCGCTTATCAGGAAGAAAAGATACAGGCTGAGAGATGTGAAGCCTCCTGCCAGGACAGATACACTTCCCATCACAACTGCGGCGATCACACCGGAAAGACTGAGCTGCCTTTTCCAGTACGCAAGGAAACCTATTGCCAGGACAGATACTAGAGCGATTGCAATGCGCAATGAGAAAGGAAGAGAGAAATAACGGACATCAAGAAAGCGTATCATATGAGACTCCCCAGTATGGTGGTCAGAAGAGGCACCGTTATGTTGTCGAGTCCCAGCGGGGTCACAGCCTCGAAGAAAGCCGCGACACATGCAATGACCATCACCTTGATGAACGAGTACGGAGTGAACACTGCCAGCACGATGAGCGAGACGGCGAACATGACTGCCGTGCCTTCCCAGCTCTTGCTGGCATTCAGCACGGAGTATTTGTGACGTCCCGCCTTTGAACCTATGAGAGCCGCAAGGCCGTCGCCGTAGCCCATGACAAGCGTACCGGCAATCACGTCATATGATGCAACCATGCCATTGTAATAAAGAAGCACCATGATTATCAGGGAGAACGGGAAATAAATAAGTCCGTTGTCCCTCTTCCTGTCCCCCATGCCAAGCAGTTTTGCAGCACCGGAATAGACAAAAACGGCATTCATGATCATGAAGCTCACCGGCCCCGTCAGTGCATAAGGCAGGCTGTCGATACCGTAGATCAGTATGAATACCCAGTTGGACACACCTATGTGTATGAGCTTGCGTGCCGTTTCCCTGGAAAGATGCGCAAAACGGAAAAGAATGAATGCAGCGGCTATGACTGCAAAAATGAAAATATAGGAATATGCAAGCGACAGAATATTCTGATTCAAGAATTCCCCCTGTTACCAGCCACGGGCCCCGCCGCCCCCGCTGCCGCCGCCGGCAAAAGAAGAGAAGCCCGGATGGCCCGGCCCTCTGCCGCTGCTTCGGTATGCGGATGCCGGAGGTGTGAAACAGGTCCGGTACCGGCTGTTTATCCGATTGAACATTGAATAGTAGAAATAAGATGAAAGCACAGGGTCTCCGTATCCTGTGTACCACACTGCAGGCTCCTTCACGAGATCGGCTGCCTTGCCGGCCCACTCCTTCTCAAGATCAAGAACTATCGCATATGAGAGATTATGATAGAAATATGACGGATTCTCATCGATGAGCATCCTGAGCTTGTCAATCTCGACATTCTCAAGGAAGTCGCGGTAGCCGAGGATCTGGCCAAGAACTTCCTGTGCATATGCGCTTCTCTTTGTCATGGCAGCACACAGCCCGCTGAGAAGGGAAACCGAAATGGATACCACGATGGCCATTATTCTGGTGAATGCAGTGCTGATGCCGGCACTGGATGCAATCGCCTGCAGTATGAAGATGGAGAACAGCGTCACCACCGCTATTATTATGCAGGAGAACAAGTATGTCCTCGCACCGGGAATCCTCCGTCCGAGCGACCAGAACACAAGAGATGTGAACACAAACTGGAATGAGATGAGCGCAAAGGCGAAAAGACCGAAGCTCCTGTCATTGACCGCAACGGAGAAGGCCATGGCAAGACAGTAGATGAATGTGAGTGCGAAGCAGATGCTGTGGACTCTCTGCGACTTTGCATCGCTGAGAGCCTTCTCTCCCTTTGAGTATTTCGCCTTCAGCAGTGGATGCACGCTACTCTGTATGTCCTGGAAAATATTCAGACGGGAAAGATCAGCATCGCTGCCGCTTTTGAAGAGCGCGTTGAAAAGATTAACTTCATAGACTTCCCTGTCGCCGTCAATGTCCCGCTTCTTGTGAAGGATGAATTCATCTTCCTCCTTCTCCTCAATTGAAAGAAGTCCCTGATCCGCCCAGTAATAGATCATCGCGGTGTAGTCCTTTGTATCGTCATTTGAGTCGAACAAGTAGCCCACGTCAAGCGGAGAGAGGTTGTCGGGAGGAGTAAACCGTACGCTGACAACAGGTTCCTCATCACGCCCGAAACGGAAGTAAAGGAACACATAAAGGCCGGTCAGCGCAAGAGAGATGACCAGTGAGACCATGAAGGCCGGCAGCGAATAGTCACTGCGTATGAAATAGCCGTCCTCCATCTCTGCCTCAAGCGTTATTGTCTCCCCGGCACTCAGCACATCGAGACTGCCGGTTATTATGCGGCCGTCCGTAAACTGGAAATCCATAAGCCGGGTTGAACCGTACGGGCCGTACGTCACCCAGACATTTTCCTGATCTATACGGGAAGGGAATGCGACAGAGAACTGTATGTTGCTCACACTCTGATCATATGCCGAGAAAAGATCTATATAGAAATCATCATAGCCGGCAGAACGGTCAAAACCGGGATCGATGCGGTAAGTGACGGTGTAATTCATCACGCCCTGCACCGTTTCACCGGCATCCCCTATGACAATTGATGTGATACCGCCGGAACTTCTGAGTGAATAATCATCGCTTACGGCGATGACTTCAAGAGAAGCTCCGTCAAGCGGAATGTCGCGGATGAAACCGTGATGAGGCTCTCTGTAGTATATTGTGAAATTCTCGACCACGGTATAGGCCTTGCTCTCGCTGACCGTCATGTCGATTCCGACATGCACGAAATCAAGACCGCTGTCAGCCGAAAGCGGGAAAATCAAATGCAGGAAAAGGAGAAATGCCGCAAGTCTTTTCAAAACCTAACCTCTGGTCTTTCTTTTTCCTCTTGTGAGACTTCAATATACTGCAGAGCCTTGAAGCCGAAGAGAGATGCCACGATATTGGACGGGAACATGCTCACCTTGTCGTTCATCGTGCGGGCAAGTGCGTTGTAGTACTTACGTGCATTGAGAATATCATCCTCAAGTGAGCTGAGACGTGCCTGCAGGTCAAGGAAGCCTGCGTTGGCTTTCAGCTCCGGGTAAGCCTCGCTGAGTGCGAAAAGGGACTTGAGCGTTCCGGAAAGCACATCCTCAGCCCTGTTCCTGTCGGCTCCGCTGCTCGACATGGCATGAGAACGCGCACTTATGACACGGCTGAGAGTCTCCTCCTCATGCTGTGCATAGCCCTTGACGGTCTCGACAAGATTCGGGATCAGGTCATAGCGCTGCTTGAGATGCGCATCAAGCGCGCTGAGGGCCTCCTCTGCCTTGTTGCGGGTCTTGATGAATGAATTATATGTACCCAGCACGTAAAGCACCGCGGCGGCCAGGACAACAAGTACGACAATCAGAACAATCATTGGCACTTTCCTCTTTCAAAATTCTCTCTTTTCTTCACGATTTTTGTCAATCTTCCGATTTCACTTGTGCCTGTCCTGTCCAAGGTGTATATTTATTGCATAAGAATTGCATATTCACAAGGAGACTGATTTTGAAAGAAAGACATAACAGACTTGCTGTTGTCAAGGAACTGATCAAAAACAACCGTATCGACAATCAGGACACACTTCTCGATCTTCTGAAAGAAGAAGGCTTCAACGTCACGCAGGCAACTCTTTCAAGAGATCTGAAGATGCTCAAAGTCGGCAAGATATCCGACGGATGGTCAGGCTATTATTATGCTCTGCCCGAAAGCGACCTGATTTCCGAAAGCGAGAAGAGTTATATACAGGATGTCAGAAGAGGCATCCTGTCGATCGAATTCTCCGGCAATTTCGGCGTGATAAAAACACGTCCGGGTCATGCGAACAGCGTATGTTTCGCACTGGATGTCCTCAACCTCCCCGAGATCCTCGGTTCCCTGGCAGGGGATGACACAATATTCGTCATACTCAGGGAAGGCATGACAAAGGAAGATCTTCTGGAGAGCTTCCAGACACGTATCCCCGACATCCAGGAATGAGATGGACAGAATAAAGACAAGGAGAATACTATGAATTTCAACAATCTCGATAAAACACTCGCATTCGACGATCTCAGGAAACTCGGCAGGGTTTCGCTCAGGAACAATCTCACGGCCAGGAGAATCAGCACATACAGTGCCGTTGCCGGAGCGGATCTCACATATAACTATGCAGCAATGCCGGTCAACAATGAGATCATAGACAAGCTCCAGGAACTGTGCGATGAGCAGGAACTTGTCGAGAAGTACATAGAACTGCTTTCCGGTGAGATGATGAACCCGGGCGAGAAACGCCTCGTGCTTCACCATCTGACACGCGGCAACTGCACAGGAAAGAAAGTCATTGCCGACGGCGAAGACAAAGAGGAATTCTATAAAGGCGAGCTTGAGAAGATAAAGGACTTCTCCGAAAAGGTGAGAAGCGGCAAGATCAAGGGCTCGACGGGCAAGAAGATCGACACTGTCTGCCAGATCGGCATCGGAGGATCTGATCTCGGCCCAAGAGCACTTTATCTTGCGCTTAAAGGCTGGGCTGCAGGCGAAAAAGTGAAACAGCTGAGAGCCGAGTTCATCAGCAATGTCGACCCGGATGACGCAGCTGGCGTGCTGAGGGCCATCGACCCGGAAAAGACCCTCTTCATTCTCGTCTCGAAAAGCGGAACCACGCTTGAGACTCTTACGAACCAGATGCTCGTGACAAAATCCCTCAGGGGCGTGGATCCGGCAAAGCATCTTGTGGCAGTCACAAGCAAGACAAGTCCGCTTGCCTCTTCAAAGGACGTCCTCACCTCCTTCTTCATCGATGACTACATCGGCGGCCGCTACAGCTCGACAAGCGCAGTGGGTGCAGTGATCCTTTCACTTGCTTTCGGCTTTGAGACTTTTGCATCTCTTCTTGAAGGTGCCCATGAAGCGGACAACAACGCGCTCAACGGAGACATCAGGAAGAATGCGGCAATGATGGATGCCGCCATTGGAGTCTATCTGAGAAACGTGCTCGGATGCAGGGAGACCGCAATTCTCCCGTATTCACAGGCACTGTGCCGCTTCCCTGCCCACCTGCAGCAGCTTGACATGGAGTCAAACGGCAAGCATGTCAGCAGGAACGGGGAGAAGGTGGACTACGAGACAGGTCCAGTGGTCTTCGGCGAAAGCGGCACCAACGGACAGCACAGCTTCTACCAGCTCCTGCATCAGGGCACAGATATGATCCCGATGCAGTTCATCGGATTCAGGAACAGCCAGTACGGCTTTGACACTCAAGTCGAAGGCTCAACCAGCCAGAAGAAGCTGAATGCAAACCTCGCCGCCCAGATAGTCGCATTCGCACTGGGCAGGGACAATGAGAACCCGAACAAGCAGTTTGACGGAGAACGCTGTTCATCCCTTCTATATGCCGACCGTCTCACACCGAAGACACTTGGCGCACTGCTCTCACATTACGAGAACAAGGTCATGTTCCAGGGCTTTCTGTGGAACCTCAATTCCTTCGATCAGGAAGGAGTGCAGCTTGGAAAGGTTCTTGCAAAGAAAGTCCTGGCAGGATGTGAGGGAGATGACGTGCTCAAAGCATATGCGGACATACTGATCTGAAACAGGTGAGAAACAGAGAGAATCCGGTGGCCTCACAGGCTGCCGGATTGTTTTTTTGCCCGCATACAGCGAAATTCTCCATATTTAAGTCATGACACTTCATAATCGCAAACTCTTTATGCATAATAATGCATATTTTTCCATAAAGTTTTCATTTTTAACATTCCTCCCTATTTATCATGAATGAAAATTTCCTTATAGTAGCAGACAAAGCAAAAGACCTATCTTTTGAAGGAGACTAAAGTGAACCAGATTACAGAGAAAATTTACCAGCATGTGTGCCAGCTGGATCCGGATCAGAAAGAATTCCAGCAGGCCGTATACACATTCCTGCTTTCCATGGACAAGATCGTCGATGAACTGCCGGAGGTCACCTACCATAAAGTGATCGAAAGAATGATCGAACCGGAAAGGGTCATAATCTTCCGTGTTCCATGGATCGATGATGAGGGACAGCTTCAGATCAACAGGGGGTTCCGTGTCCAGCAGTCATCAGCACTCGGACCATATAAGGGAGGACTCAGGCTTCACCCGTCCGTAAATCTTTCCATCATGAAGTTCCTCGCCTTCGAACAGGTTTTCAAGAACAGCCTGACCGGTCTGCCGATGGGCGGAGGCAAAGGAGGCAGCGACTTCAACCCGAAGGGCAAGAGCGATGCGGAGGTGATGCGCTTCTGTCAGAGTTTCATGAGCGAGCTTTTCAGGCATATCGGACCGGATACGGATGTACCCGCAGGAGATATCGGAGTCGGTGCACGTGAGGTCGGTTTCCTCTTCGGCCAGTACAAGAGGCTCACGAATTCATTCACAGGCGTTCTCACAGGCAAAGGCCAGTCCTTCGGAGGCTCTCTCATCAGACCGGAAGCAACCGGCTACGGCCTTGTCTATATCTCAAATGAAATCCTCAAAGGAGAAGGCATGACTCTTGAAGGCAAGACATGTCTTGTTTCCGGTTCTGGAAACGTCGCACAGTATACTGTGGAAAAACTCAATTCTTTCGGTGCGAAAGTCGTCACCCTTTCAGACTCATCCGGAATGATCTATGATGAGGCAGGCATTACGGAGGAAAAGCTTGAATACGTCAAGCAGCTCAAAAATGTGAAGAGAGGCAGAATCAGGGAATACAGCGAGAAATACAAAGGCGTCACATACATCCCGCGCAGCGGAAACGAAGCAAATCCGCTGTGGGACATCAAGGCTGACTATGCATTCCCCTGCGCGACACAGAATGAGATCAACCTTGAGGATGCATCCAATCTGGTGAAGAACGGCATCAAGCTTATAGGTGAAGGCGCGAACATGCCGTGCGCGGCTGAAGCCGAGAAGCTTTTCCTTGAAAAGGGTGTTCTCCTTGCCCCTGCAAAAGCTGCGAATGCCGGCGGCGTAGCAGTTTCCGGACTTGAGATGAGCCAGAACTCAATGCGTCTCAAATGGACAAGGGAAGAAGTGGACAGTAAGCTCCAGCTCATCATGAGGGGCATTTATGAGAACATCTCGGCTGCTGCTGATAAATACAGCGAACACAATAATTTCGTTGACGGAGCCAATATTGCGGGTTTCCTGAAAGTAGCAGATGCGATGATCGCCCAGGGCTATGTATGATCATCTTTGACAAAATCATGATAATGTAGTTTAACTATTGAGGGCCGGCAGACGGCCCTCTATCTGTAGGAAATCAAGGGAAAGATATGAGAAAAATTGGTTTTGACAGCGATAAGTATCTCAGGGAACAAGCTGGCTACATCCTCCAGCGTGTCAGTGAAAGCGAGGGAAAACTTTATCTCGAATGCGGAGGAAAACTTCTTTTCGACTACCATGCATCACGCGTTCTCCCGGGCTTCGAACCTTCAGTCAAAATGAGGGTTTTCGAAAGTCTGAAAGACAAGATCGATGTGATCATCTGCATCTATGCCGGAGACATCGAAAGGCGCAAAATGAGATCTGATTTCGGAATTTCATACGACAGCGATGTTTTCAAGATGATTGACGATTTCTCCTCCTACGGTCTCAAATGCGACAAAGTCGTGATCACCCGCTATGAAAACCAGCCGGCGGCAATGCTTTTCAAAAGCAAGATAGAAAGCAAAGGAATAAAGTGCTATACCCACAGTGCGACCCCCGGCTATCCGGGCAGCATTGACGTGATAGTCTCGGATGAAGGCTACGGCAAGAATTCATATATTCCGACAGAACGTCCGATTGTGCTTGTCACGGCACCGGGGCCGGGCAGCGGCAAGCTGGCAACATGCCTGAGCCAGATGTATCATGAGACAAAGATGGGAAAAAAATGCTCTTATGCAAAATTCGAGACTTTCCCGGTATGGAATCTTCCTCTGGATCATCCTGTGAACATAGCTTATGAAGCTGCAACTGCAGATATCGGCGATATAAACCTGATCGATCACTTTCATCTGCAGGCCTACGGTGAAGTCGCCGTCAACTATTCGAGAGATATAGATGCGTTCCCTCTTCTCAGGAAAATACTGGAACGTATCACAGGAACAAGATGTGCATATCAGTCTCCCACTGACATGGGCGTCAACAGAATCGCATCAGGCATCATTGATGATGAAGTCTGCCGTGAAGCCGGACGTCAGGAAATAGTCAGACGTTATTTCACGACAAGAATGCAGTATGCACAGGGACTTGCAGGGGAAGATGCTCTCAACAGGGCAAAGTCAATAATGGACAAAGCCGGGCTCACGCCGGATTGCAGAGCCGTTGTGAAAGAGGCTAATGAAGCGCTTGAAAAATGCATCGAATCCCGTAAAGAGGGAAACAAGGGGACAATCTGCGCCGCGGCTCTCGAGACTGAAGACGGCATTATGGTGAATGCTCACAATTCGCCTCTCATGCATGCCGGAAGTGCTCTCATCCTGAACGCGCTCAAGGCTATGGCCGACATAGACAAAAAGGAAAACCTCATTTCGCCCCAGGTCATTGATGCGATAACCAGAATGAAAAGAGATGTGCTGCGCGGACGCGGTGTATCGCTGAATATTGACGAGATACTTATCTGCCTTGCGATGAGCTCCACAACGAACGGCAATGCCGAGAAAGCAATGGCAATGCTGCCCTGCCTTTCTGGTGCAGAGGTTCATTTCACGCATATCCCGTCTGCCGGAGACATGATCGGACTGAGGAAACTCGGAATCAATGTCACAAGCGAACCGAAATTCCCGTCAAAGAACGTCTACAATCCGTAAAGCGGCCAAGCTGGACAATAACGCATTCTTCTGTTTTAATACCAGGAGTGTTTCACTGAAAGAAGGTATTGAAAATGGAAAAACGTGAAAATCTGGGAAGCAGGATCGGTTTCATTCTGCTTTCCGCGGGCTGTGCAATCGGTCTTGGCAATGTATGGAGATTTCCGTACATCACAGGAAAGAACGGCGGCGCAAGCTTCGTACTTATCTATCTTTTGTTCCTTGTCATTCTCGGTCTTCCGATAATGATCATGGAATTCTCGATCGGAAGAGCATCAAGACAGAATATAGCACTGTCGCTGAAGACCCTTGAACCGGAAGGCAGCAAGTGGCACTGGTACGGCCCTTTGGCTATTGCAGGCAACTACCTTCTGATGATGTTCTACACGACAATCGCAGGATGGTTGCTTTACTATTTCTACTCCACCATCATCGGCGACACGGCAGGAATGGATGCAACGGCGGTAAGTGCATTCTTCACTGACCTCACAAGCCGGCCTGTCCTTCAGACATTCTGGATGGTGATTGTTGTTGCGCTATGCATGTTCATTGTCGCCCAGGGGCTGCAGAAAGGTGTTGAGAAGATCTCCAAAATAATGATGGTCTGTCTCCTGTGCATCATTATCGTGCTTGCAGTCAGAAGCTGTTTCCTTCCCGGAAGCCTCGAAGGGCTTCTTTTCTACATAAAGCCGGACTTCTCCAAAATGGCGGAAATCGGTATCGGCACAGTAGTCTATGAAGCTCTCGGACAGTCATTCTTCACACTGTCCATCGGTATCGGTGCAATGTCGATCTTCGGTTCATACATCGACAAGAAGCAGGCCCTTGCCGGAGAGAGTGCGAGAATCATCTGTCTTGACACCTTCGTTGCGCTCATGTCTGGCTTCATCATCTTCCCTGCCTGCTCTTCATTCGGAATTGAAGCCGGCCAGGGGCCTTCACTCATCTTCGTCACGCTGCCCAACATCTTCTCCCAGATGTCGGCAGGCAGTCTCTGGGGCGGACTCTTCTTCCTCTTCATGAGCTTTGCTGCCCTGACAACCGTAATCGCTGTTTTCGAGAACATCGTATCATACTGGATGGACTGCCGCGGCTGGTCAAGAAAGAAGGCATGCTCTGTGAATTTCTTTGCAATCATCATACTTTCCCTGCCCTGCATTCTGGGTTTCAATCTGCTTGCAGGATTCCAGCCATTCGGAGCAGGCACAGGAGTGCTTGATCTTGAAGATTTTCTTGTCAGCAATCTTCTCCTGCCTTTCGGCTCGCTGCTGTTCCTTCTTTTCTGCACACAGCGTTACGGCTGGGGATTTGACAAATTCATTGCAGAAGCGAATGAGGGAAGCGGCCTGAAATTCCCGCTGTGGGCACGTCTGTACTGCAAGTACGCTGTTCCGGTAATCATCGTCGTGATCATGGCTAAAGGCATATGGGACAAGTTCGTTCCCCTTTTCAGCTGAAAAACTGACAATCAGGTGAAAGGCTCTGCTTTCCCATCATCCGGCAAGGCAGGGCCTTTCTCTTATTTTTACAATCATGCATGCAAAAAACCGGAAAACCGGAATGGATTACGGTACGCTCTATTAAGTCTTTCCTCAGTGACAGCAGAAAATGCTTTCATCCGTCGCCAGACTCATGGTAAGGTGACAACAGGAGAGAATATGGCAAAGTATTCAGATTTTCTCACATACTGTGTATTCGGCTTTCTTGCAACACTTGTCAACATGGGATCATACCATCTGCTTTATGATGCGGCCGGAATCAGCAATGTCATTTCAACAGCACTCGCATGGCTGGCAGCGGTTACATTCGCTTTCTTCACAAACAAGTTCATTGTTTTCAGGAACAGAGGAATGAAAGCCTCGCAGGTGGCCAGAGAACTTTCCATGTTCTATTCTGCCCGTTTTTCAACCGGTGTCATAGACATAGTTTTCATGTTCATCACAGTTGATGTTTTCTCACTCTCCCCATTGGTGTGCAAATTCATATCGAACCTGATACAGGGAATAATCAATTACCTTGCCGGGAAACTGATTATTTTCAGAAAAAGATGAACATCAGAAAAATTTTCACTCAAAAATATCCTGAAATACATGAATGACGCATAGTGGCGACCAAAGGTGCCATGTCAGGCCGTTTTTGACGTTATTTCATTTACTGTAAGGAAAAATCATGCTTGACAGATGCAATGAATAGCGGCAATATTGACCATAAGTCTATGCAAGGTCGATTCATGATTTAGTGTTGAGATTCCTCCATTTACAAGGATTACCCTCTTTGCCGGCTTCAGGCAAAGAGGGCTTTTTTCAGACAGATATCCTTTCTGAAATTACAGGAGCCGGCAGTATTCACCGCCTGACATTCCGGGGCCCGGAAAACCGGGTACTCATGAAAAACACGGCGATATCGCTGAACAGCAGGAAGAAAACAGCCTGCCAGAGGAAAGGGAAGCAGAGAAGCGCGGCAAGACAGGCTCCGGAAAAACCCGCTGAAAGACCAAGCCTGTTGAAAAATGGAATCATTATCTCCATTACCGCAGAGACAAACGCAAAAACGAACCAGATCATCCAGAACTCCATGACAGCCTCCTTCACTTCTGATCTTAGCATACAAATACACTTTGTGTGAAAATATATCCAGACCCGCTGTCTGTTTTCCAAAGCACCGGCAGGATATGAGAAAGAGGAGCGTATCATGAACGATCCTCCATGGAAACTGAGCAGAAAATGACTCCATCTTAGCTGACGTTAAAAGATGGAGTCTTCTTGCTGGCGTGGGATAAATTACAGATGATTCACTTCACATATTCATAAACTTTGCAAGGCTGCTGTCACTGCCGACAAGCACAAGAATATCATCGTTCTGGAATACAAGATCCGGTGTGATATCCGCAATAAGTTTCTCGCCGCGCTTCACCGCAATGATGTTTATTGAATACTTGCGGCGCAGATTAGCTTCGACAACAGTCTGCCCGACAAGTTTCGAAGGAAGATTCGACTGAACGATTGAATAACCGCTTGAAAGAGAGAAGAAATCCATGACCAGCTTGTTCTTCAGGGTTCTTGAAAGACGGTGAGCAGTGTCAACTTCAGGGAAAATCACCTCAGCACCGATCATCTTGAGAATCTGGGCATGTTCTTCGCTGTTTGCTTTTGCAATGACACGCGGAATCTTGAGCTCTATGCACTGCAGTGCAGCAAGAAGGCTAGATTCAATATTTCTTCCTATACCGATGACAACAACCTCGCATTTGTCAAGCCCGGCCTCAATGAAACTGTCCTTGTTGATCTGATGGATTATGAAAACATTATCCGTAAGATCGGACAGAAGACTTGTTCTGTCTTCATCAATATCTACAGCGATGACATCATCCCCGCCCTCGATCAGTGACTTTGCAAGGGACAGCCCGAAACGTCCCAGACCTATGATTCCGTATTTTATATCTTTAGACATGGTTTGTTCCTCCTTCTCAACCTATGTTGATATTCTCTTCAAGATAATTAAGCCTTTCCTTCTTATGTGCAACAAGCCCTGCAATTGTAAGAGGACCGACACGTCCGATGAACATGAGAAGAATAAGCAGAGCCCTGCTTGCAATTCGCAGACCTGGAGTCAGAGCACAGCTGAGACCTACCGTCGCATATGCGGAAACAACTTCAAAAATCACAAAAAGAGGATCCTTTTCCTCCTCCAGAGCCATGATCACAAGACTTGCAGAACATACTATCATGATGGAAATCATGAAGACAGCAAAGGCCTTGAAAATCGATTCGCCTGATATTCTCCGCTTGAAGGCAACCGGACTGCTCTGACGTATGACGGAAATGAAAGTGAGCACAAGAACGAAGAATGTGGTTGTCTTGATACCGCCGCCGGTGGATCCGGGGGAGGCACCGATGAACATGAGTATTACAGTCAGGAAAAGTGTATATGTGGACTGCTCTGCCTGAGGCACGGACTCAAATCCTGCAGTTCTCGCCGTCACACTCTGGAAAAAGCTGTTGACGAGATCCATTTCCCCTGTAAGGAAAAAACCCAGAGTGCCGGCGATTATGAGGAAAACAGTGGTCACGAGCACGACTTTCGTCTGAATTGAAAACTTACGTCCCCTGTTATCCAGAAGATCGGCATAAACCAGGAATCCCAGGCCTCCCAGAACGATCAGGGAAGCCACAGTAACAAGTATTCCCGCATTGTCATTGAAAGCGACCATTGATGTACCGAAAGCATCAAAGCCTGCATTATTGAAAGCCGATACAGCAGTGAACGCCGCCTGACCGAGAGACTCTGCCAGCGATGAAGTATATGGCTGATAGAGAAAGAACAGTATAAGAGTTCCCAGTGCTTCAATGGAAAAGGTTATCCCCATTGTTATCTTGACCAGTCTCGCCCACTTGCGGGTTTTAACACCATATGATTCGACAATCATCGTACCGGAGGCTTTTCTGCGGAGAAAAAGCAGGAAAGCTGCTGCAAATGTTGCAAATGACAGTCCGCCGATCTGCACCAGCAGGGCTATGAAGAAAAACCCTGCCGGGGTGAACACATCTGCAAGGATTACAGGCGTGAGCCCTGTCACACATACAGCGCTTGTTGCGATGAAAAGAGAATCAAACCACGACAGAACAGACCCGTCCTTTATTGAAACGGGCAGTTTCAGCAGAACAGTTCCGCTGACAATCACAAGAGCGAAGCTTGCCAGTATCTTGAAATGCACAGACTGCACAAGTCTTACAAGCCTCTCCATACGACTCATTTTTCAAAACTCCCTTTTAACATTGCCTATCAGAAGCCCCAGGCTTTCCCTGACTGGCAAGAATCTATACCCTCCGTTCCGGCCATTGGCAGAATAATAGCAATACCATGTATTCTCATCTGCCTTGTAAGAGACGGAACATGAAGTGAAACAGCGTGAAGCCCATCCGGAAGACGGACTTGTCATAAGTTCTTTTTCCAGATGAAAGGATTCCCCGTCATCAGAAGAAAGAAGAAGTATCGCGGAATTCGTCCCTTCTTTTTTCTCGTCAAAGAAAATCGTTGTCTGAAATGCCATGAGCGCGTCACTGCAAACGACAAAACGGAATGATCCGAGCGCAAGATTGCGATATCTGCTGTCAGGATCGATTCTGAGGACAGGTGATTTCCTGATCTCGAAAGGAACATTGAAAGAAGGACTCTGCGCATACGACAGACAGGCACTCGCCTTCTGTCCTGTATCATATATCCTGACTTCCGATGCACAGAAATACAGTCTGTACATTCCCTGCCAGTTTATTATCTGGGGATGTGAAAGACGCGGTACAGAATAATCAGATGCATATGGGACATCAGATGCACTGAGTATCGTCTGAGGCTTTGACCACAGCCTGAGATCTGTAGAAGATATCACGTTTATTCTTGATATAGTCTTTCTCAGGCAGACTCTCCTTTTGTTCTGATAATCATGGTCATGGCTCTCATATACAAGATAATAAGTATCCTTTTCCCTGAAAAGTGAAGGAAAATGCCCCCTCAGTACAATAAGACCAAGTCTTTGCCAGTCAAAACCGGATGCTGAGATGAAATGTTCTATGCCTGCCCATGTGTGAGCGAAAAGATGCCACTTTCCGTCAACAGCCTCTTCAGGAAGAAGAATGAATGGAGCACACAGTCTGCCGGCCCACCATGATCCCTGCCATACAGGCTCCTCGCTGTAAGATGACCATACCGCCGTACACAGGCTGGACTTTTCTTGCAGTCTCATATCAGTCCATGCGGCTCCTGTTGCGGTTTCTTCTGCTGCTGAAGACAGGATCCATCTTCTCCTCCAGAGAGAACTTCGCCACTGCCCATTTCACAAGTTTTGAATAAGTGAGAAAAGAAAGCGCTACTGCCATTATGAATACCAGAAGCATCAGTATCGGCAACAGGGCAGAAGAGGGAAAGAAATGCGCGAAGAGTGCCATCAGAATTATACCGAGTGTAAAATAAAGAACAAGCAGCAGCACATTCACAAGTGTTGCAACAACCATGAAAATAACTGAATTAGTTTTCTTATTCAATTTTTTCTCCAGAAAAACAACGTTTCGAATATAACATATGCCGGTCAAGGCCTCAATTCCTGCCCCGATTTATGGCAAAAAACTAGACTTAACATCAATAATATTACACAAACCACCACAGACGCATCCGCAATGTTCCATGTCGGGAAATATTCCATTGACAGAAAACCGTACATTTTCACGGATATCCAGTCAACGACACGCAGAGAACGGAAAATCCTGTCAATAAGATTTCCCGCACCTCCGCCGACAATGCCGGCAAGGCACCATTTCTCAAATGTGCTGAAATCTCCATCCCTTTTCCCGGAAACAGCAAGGTATGCAAGAAACGAAATGAGAAACAGAGGAAGGATGACGAAGAGAACGATTTTCAGCGGAATATCAAGTGAAGAACCAAGAGAAAATGCGACAGCATCATTGCGGACATGTATTATTCTCAGAAATCCATCAAGAAAGCTGTATCCTATCTCATTTTCCGGTATGGTCTTTACAATCCAAAGCTTTGTCAGCTGATCGGCGATTACCACAGCCAGAGAAAGAATGAACGGTTTCAGACTCCTGCTCATAATGCTGTCTTCCTGTCAATGAACACTGTATCAAAACCGAACTCCTTGTTCAGATAACGGGCAACAGCCTTGACACCGAAAACCTCGCTCTGATAGTGACCGCCGGAGATCATGTTCATTCCGCTTTCTTTAAGCGTATGATACAGCTCATGGCTGCACTCACCTGTTACGAAACAGTCAAGGCCTGCATCCATTGCCTGGAACACGTCCCCGGCCGCACCGCCGGAAATGATGCCGACAGTACTTATCTCATCCTTGCCGAAAGGCAGGATGCTGAGACCAAAAGAGGGAGAGAATCCCAGCAGCTTTGCGATTTCCTCACAGGTCATCTCAAAAGGAAGATGTCCTTTATAACCAATATACTGACCATGATAAAGGCCGAATGGATCATACTCCTTCATACCAAGAGTCAGAGCCATCTGGGCGTTGTTGCCAAGTACGGGATGCGCATCAAGGGGAAGATGACAGGCATAAAGTGCCAGATCATTGTCAAGCATTGTCTTCACCCTGTTGTAATGTATGCCGCTGATGGCAATAGGCTTGCCCCAGAAGAGTCCGTGATGGACAAAAAGCATGTCCGCCCCTTCCGCAATGGCGCCGTCAATGCTTGCCTGGCATGCATCAACGGCAACTGCAACCTTCCTGATTTCCTTTTCAGATGAACATGCCACCTGAACACCGTTAAGCGAAATATCGTCAAAAGCCTCTATCGAGAGCTGTTTACGCAGAATCGTGTCTAATTCATCAAGTTTCATATGATCAATTATAAATGAAGAAGAAGGGAAAGACTAGGCAAACACACCATAGACAGTTTCACCGCATTCAGGACAAGATGACGGAAGCATCTGCGGGACATCATCTCTCAGTACTCTGCCGCAGTGAGGACATACTGTAACTGCAGGGGTCATGGTGTTCCCGCCATAGATATAAGGAATGCCGCTTTCTTTTGCCACAGTGAGCATCGAAGAGAGAAAAGCCTCGCTGGTTTCCTTTCTGTCCTTCATTCTGTAGCGCGGGAAAAAGCGGGAAAGGTGCCAGACACGGACTCCCCGTTCACGGAGAAGAGAGCCGAGCATCCTCACCATTTTCTCATCGTGCATTCCTTCTATGAGCATGGTTGTCACTTCGATGTGACGGCCATGATTCACGATGTACTCTATACCGTCCAGCACCGGCTGCAACGATGCCTTACATATGTTTTTATAAAACTCATCATCCCCTTTGAGGTCAACATTGAAAGCATCAACAAGAGGGACAATCCTTTCAAGAGCTTCGCATGAGAAACTGCCGTTTGTGACCATTATGTTTCTCACACCTGTCTTCTTTGCCTCTTCTGCAGCGCAGATCATATAGTCCTGCCATACAAGCGGCTCGGAGTATGTGTAGCTGACTGACGGCACACCGTACCGCAGACAGTATGCAGCAAGAGATGAAGGGTCTGTTTCCTCTTCCTTCACTATCTTCTGGCTTATTTGCCAGTTCTGGCAGAAAAGGCAGGAATAGTTGCATCCGCTTTCAGATACCGAAAGGGTCTTTGTATGCGGCAGGAAATGATACAGCGGCTTTTTCTCAACCGGGTCAAGCGCAAGCGAAACAAGCTGTCCGTAATTGACGGAAACAATCTTTCCCTCAATATTCTCTCTTGCGCCGCAGTACCCTTTCTGCCCTTCTGAAAGACAGCAGCGGCGGAAACAGAAATCACAGGACAGTCTCATCAAAAACCTCCGCAGTGAACGTCATGAACACGGCATCATCCCTTTTCCATGCATCAGGAGGAAGCCCTGCCTTGCGGCTCAGGGCTGACAGCATTTCCTGTCTGCCCCATCCTGTCTCATCGGCAACCTGCGGAAGGAAGACAGCACGGCGTCCGGATACGGAAAGGATTATACCGTCACGACCGGGAAGGAAATCTTCCGGTGATGGAATTTCCTCGGGAACACTTAGTACCGAGATCTCGATTGTGATCTCAGCAAGCTCGCTTTCGCTCAGCGGAGGAAAGCGGTAATCCCTGAACGCGGCATCGCGGGCAAGGGTGAATACTTCATCTGAAAGCGGCATTATTCCTTCAAGGAAGCCTATACAGCCTCTCAGTTCCCCGTTTTTTCTCAGTGTTACGAATGCTCCCCTCATCATATTGATTTCTGGAACTGTGTACACTTCATGGCTGAAAGCAGTCTCAAGACTTCTCCTCGCAATTTTTAAAAGGGTATTCCTTATTTCATCACTCAGCATTCTTTCCTCCAGTACACACTCTGGTAAGAGACGAAATTCTCATCCTTCTCCCCGCTCACATTATTTGAAGTAGTATGAGGCCCCCTCATACCGGCAAGGCCATCTTCTGAAGACAAAGCCGACACTATCATTGCCGGGGCAATACCGCAGATCGTTCCGCTTGTGAAATCCGCAAAAACCTTTTCAATTCTGTCCTCTGCAAGCAGGGATGCACAGCGGCTGTCGCTTTCAACCACTTGTTTTTCCGCATCACGGGAATACGGCATGTAATTGAACCGGGGACCGTAATGGGTGAAGTCCGATGATGCGATAAACGCCGTCTCTCCATCCGCCTCAGCTCTGAAAATGTCGGCTTTCTCATAAACCTTTTCCGCACTGCTCAGCGAAGAGACAAGCGCATATGACACCTTCAGCCCGCGTGCGGCGATGAAAGGCAGGAACATCTCCACTCCGTGCTCAGCCTGCAGTGCACTCTCCGACTGTACAGCATGAGGAATTGACAGGGGAAGTGTCTCTGCGTCTCCAAGAGGAGTTGAGGATGATGTGAAGGACGCAGTGACAATCACATCAGGCTCAATATAGTAATAATGCGAAGGAGAAATGATCACTATTCTCTTCACGGAGGAAGAAAGAGATTCAAAATAATTTCTTATTATGCCGCCGCCGTAGAACAGTCCCGCATGAGGCAGAACTGCATTGACATTATTCCCGTGCAATTCTGGATTTCCCGTAATCAGTGACAGTTCATCAGCAGATGAGGGATACCACAGCCCGGCAAAACGTGCAATTCTTTTCATACTTTCACCGCCAGTGAATATAAATCTTCACCACTTATAAGGATGATATTACCGGCAGAATGGCATTGGAAGCCGGAAGATGAAATCAGACCGAACTTTCTCACACCGATCAATGGAGCCTGATCAACTTTAGCTTTCTCCTCCATTAAAAGCTGCTGCGTCGCTTCATCCTTCAAAAACTTGCACTCATATATTTCATATGTACCGTCAGTCAGACACAGTGCAACATCAAATTCTCCATTCTTCCGTTTTTCCTTGTCATCGTACCAGTAAGAGCCGATACGGAGAATATCCGGCCGGCTTCCATTCAGGGAAAGACGGATGAAGTAAGAACGGGCAATATCCCCAAACCGGTAACTTACAAATGTATTGATCGAGGGTTCAATGCATTTTCTGTACAGCACCTCCATATTTGAGACATTCTCATCATTAAGCACATCCTGATATGCAAAATAGAATCTGATGACATTACTGCATATTTCATAGAAAACAGTTTTGCTGGAGGATGAGTTGATTGGAGATTTTCTGTTTACCAGCCGGACATCAACCATATTCTTGAGGACTCTGGTCAGTTGTGCCTTTATTGACGGAATGCGTATATATGACTGTATTTCCGAAAAACGTTTTTTTCCGTTTCTGATTGAATTGAATACTTCAGTTGCATAATTTATCGAAGAACATTCAACATTGACAACATCTTCAGCATAAGCCCTTGCCAGTCCTTTCTTCTCAATAAGAAGATTGATTATATTCTCTTCAACACTGATATTCTGATTGATTGATTCGTTTATCCATGGAATACCACCGAAAACACTGTAGAGGATGATTTTATCGCGCACACTATATTCTGGGTAGAACATTTGGGAATCATAATAATCCATCTCATCCACAAGAATCTGTGCCTTGAATCTGCCGTATAGTGGATTATCGCTCTGCATCAGTGCTTCCATCATTCTGATTGAAGAACCGGAGATGATTATCTTTATATTGGATGCCATATCATCCATGGCATTTCTGATCATTGCATCTACATTCTCCCCTTCAAGTTTCTTCGTATCCTGATACTCATCAAGTACAATAACAAATTGCTCTTTCCGGCTTGAGAGCAGAGAGAAAAGAGATTCAAAGGACGGCAGAGGAATACCGCCTAGCCCGATGGCTTCTGTTGCAATTACCGATATTTCTTCTATGGTTCTGGCTACCGGCTGAACCTTTCCCCTGTATATTATCTTGACAGCATCAATATCTTTGACAGCTTCTTTTATCAGAGTCGTCTTTCCCATTCTGCGCCTGCCGTAAATCAAAATGGCTTTTGAATTAACATCATCAAGAGTGTCTTTTATCTTCTTAAGTTCTTTTTCCCTGCCAATGAATTTCATAAAAACTCCTGCATTCATTATATGGACAGAAAAGGATGTTGTAAACAAAATTGTTTGCAACAAATTTGTTTGAAACATTTTTGTATGTAACTAAAAGATACTATTACTTATTGACACTTCAATTTCTGACTTATCATAATTATGATAAATGGAGAAAAAAATGAATGTTGAAGTACGTCCTGTCTCAGATCTGAGAAATAATTTCAAGTCCATTTCAGAAGAAGTCCATGAAAAAGAGGCTTCGATAATCCTTACGAAAAACGGCTATGCCGATATGGTTGTGATGAGCTACGAGAAGTACGCAGAACATATGTACTGGGAAAAAGTATCCGATCTTATTGAAGAAGCAGAGGATGCATACCAAAAAACAGGCATTGCATATGATGCCGAATCCGTACTGTCAGATTTGAAGGAAAAATATAATTTCAAATGACATATCGTGTTAAGTTTTTACCGGAAGCCGCATCGGATTTAACTGCCACCATTTCGTATATCAATGAAAATCTGAAGAATCCGGTTGCCGCAAATAATCTGTACACCGGATTTCGTGAAGCAATTCAGCATTTGAGCGTATCTCCTCACATATGCCAGATCTGCTACAGCATACGGAAGAACATATCTGAAATACGACGGTGCAGCGTAGGAAATTACCATATTTTCTATCGCATTGACGAAAAAGAAAAAGTTGTTTTCATATTACGGATTATTTCCTCAAGACGAGATTTTTCCAGCCTGTTTGAAAGCTCGAAATAAAGGAATCCGCACATCGTAAGACAGAAAAAAGATATTGTAATCAGGTAAGTAAGCTCAGCTCAAGGCCCATTGATAAAGCAGGATACCGGCTGCAACCGATACGTTTATCGAACCTTTTGAGCCGAACTGCTCTATTGAGACTCTTGACTGACATAACTCGAGAACTTCCGGGCTTACCCCGTCTTCCTCGCTTCCAAGCACACAGACGGCATCTGGGGGGAAGGAAAAAGATGAAAGCATCTCACCTCCCGTCTCAAGTGCGAAAACAGCCCGTCCCTTCAGCACGTCAAGATCATCGACAATTGTGCAGGGAACTGTATTCACGGCTCCCCTGCTCGTCCTTATGGCCCGGGGCGATGTCACATCACCGCAGGCCCTGAGATATATGTGATCGACCTGAAAGCTTTCCGCGCTTCTGAAAACCGCCCCGATATTGTAAGGAGAGCGGATGCGGTCAAGGAAGAGAGTATGTTTTTTCACAACTCTTTTCGAAGAATCAAGACGGCCCGCATCATCCACGAAATCCCAGTCAGCCATCTCCTCACCCAGGATGGAAAGGATCTTGTAATATATGTCCTTTGCATACAGACTGTCCCTTGAGGAAAGATACCGGTCATACAGCATGGACAGTTCGGCCTTGTCATTCTGAGTTATGAGGGGACTTTCATTCACAATAGCCTTCAGCCCCTCTATATATTCATCATCAAATGCAGAAAACCGTGCCTCCTCATACATGAGGGATCCGCATTTCCTTATCTGGACACGTTCCTTAAGAGTCCTGATCTTCTTCAGCGTTATCACAGGCACCTCCGCATGGAATGACCACAACGGCAAACTCGCCTTTTATGCCCGGCTTCGAGCTGAGCATTTCAATCGCAGATGATATGTCAGATGAGAAAATCTCCTCAAACTGCTTCGTGAGCTCGCGGCCGACCACGACACGGCAGGAAGGATCAGTGCTCCTCACATCCTCAAGAGTCTTCAGTATCCTGAATGGAGACTCATAGATGATGAAACTTTCTCCCCTTGAGACAAGTTCCTCAAGCCGTCTTGTCCTTCTTCCCTTCTTGGGAGAGAGAAAACCTTCGAATGTGAAAGTCTTTCCCACATTGCCGGCAGCTGAAAGCAGAGTGACGAAGGCACTTGCACCGGGAACGGGAATCACGGTATGTCCGCTTTGTCTCACGGCCTCGGCAAGCCTTGCTCCCGGATCCGATATCCCCGGAGTGCCGGCATCGGAGCAGTATGCCACATCCTGTCCGCTGTCCATGAGGGCGATGATGCCTTTCGCACTTTCACTCTCGTTGTGCGCATGGCATGCTATGCATCTTTTCTTAATATTATAGTGCGCAAGCAGCTGTCCCGTATGGCGTGTATCCTCACAGGCTATTACGGAAACACTCTCAAGTATTTTCAGCGCGCGCAGTGTTATGTCATCAAGATTCCCGATGGGTGTTGCGACCATGTAAAGCGTACTCATGAGCCAATGATAGCAGAAAAACAGGAATTTCAGCCATCACAAATTGGTTAATTTCGCCTCCGGAAGGGAAATTACGCCTGAAACGCACTCAAAACAGCACTTGGCACAGTGGTTGCATTAAAGCAGTTGTAAACAAAAAAAGAAACAAGGAGCAATAAAATATGAACGTATTCAAAAGATTATCAGACATCGTATCATCAAACATCAACAGCGCGCTGGACAAGATGGAAGACCCGAAAAAGATGATTTCCCTCATGATTGACGAGATGGAGGAGACTGCAATCGGAGTCAGAAGCTCCATCGCGGAGAAAGCAGCGGCCCAGACCACTCTTGAAAGGGAAATAAAGAGCAAGGAAGAGGCCATAACACGCTGGGCTGAGCGTGCAAAGATGGCGGTGGATAAGGGAAATGACGATCTTGCCCGCGAAGCCATCGCGGAAAAGAAGACTCTTGAGAAACATCTCGTATCGCTGAAGTCGAACCTCGAAGTGCTGAAAGGCATCATTGTCTCATTGAGAGAACAGCTTTCACAGGTTGAGACAAAGCTGGAGGAAATCAAGGGAAAGAGAGACGAGCTGCTTGTAAGGGCAAAGGCCGCAAAAGAAAAGATGAAGACAAATGAAGTGGTGAAAAATGCTGAAAGCAGCGAATTTGCCCGTAAATTCGAGGAACTTCAGGCCCGTATCGAACGCTGGGAAGCTGAAGCAAAGGTGTTTTCCGACTGCAGTTCATCAAAAATAAAGGGCACAAGTGAGACCTTTGAGGAAATGGAGAGGAACAAGGAAATCGAAGATGAGCTTAATGCCCTGAAAGCGCAGACGAAGAAGGAGAAATAAGGATGTCATATTATCATTCGCCTTATCAGAAAAGGCTCCTGAGAAGTCCGAACGGAATCCTGTTCGGTGTATGTGAAGGTGTGGCAAGAAGGCTTGGTGTCTCAACATTCCTCGTCCGTCTCATCACACTCATCGCCTTCTTTTCCACAGGATTCTTTCCTGTCGGTTTCGCCTACTGTCTCATGGTCCTGCTCATGCCGGTGGGACCAGAGTGGTGAAAAAAAGCTAATTCCTCCAGACAGACTGCAGGAGAGTTGCAAATGTGGCTCTCCTGCAAACAAGTTTTATTTGCCGGTCAGTTGCCAGACCCCACTTGAAAAACAAAGAATGCACATAAAAAAGAGGACTGCACCCACAGAACAAGGTACAGTCCAGAAGAATAGACACTAAGTCGACATTAACCGAAAATCAGGTCATACAAGGAGAATCCGGTCAAAATCAAGCATACGATATAACAGATGGTCATGCAGATTCTCAGTGCGGTCGGAGCCTTGAGACCACCTTCGGTATCCTTTCTCCAGAGCATCAGTGTTACGAATGCGCCGGCTACAGGAGTTGCGATTGCTGTCGCATAGTTTGCAATCAGGATCAGCTGTACAGGAGATCCGTTGAAAACGAAACAGATCACGGTACAGATTGCAAGTACGATGAAACAGCCGTATTTGATGAACGGGTTGGTAAGTTCTGTCGGTTTGTCGAAGCCTGCCCTGAGAAGAACGAGGCCGCGCTGTGTGTTTCCCATGAGAGATGAGAAAGCAGCACCGAGAAGAGCAATACCCATGATGATGTAGGCTGCGCGTCCGAATACCGGTTCAAGCAGTCCTGCAAGCTGAGCAGGAGCACTGATTGCCTGTCCCTGCGGATGGAGGACGATGGCACCGACAAGCATGATTGCAATACTGATAAGTATGACAACTGCAACATGGGCTATCGCATCAGCCTTCATACTGCCGTTGAAAAGATCAGCCTTGGTCCACTTCTTTTCCTTGCCGAGGTATGTTCCGTAGATACCTGTTGTGATCGCGGCATGTGTCGAAAGGAATCCCAGTGCGGCTACAATACTTCCCTCAGGGAAGTTACCTATTGTCACAAGCCCCTTTCCGAATTCACCCCAGTCAGGTCCGCCGACTCCGACAAGAGTGATGTAGAATGCGACAATCATTGCGGCAATACAGATCGTAATACCTTTCTCGATGAGCGAGTACACATTCTTCATGCTGTAACAGATTGCAAGAATCGCCAGCATTATGATGGACCCGAGTTTCCAGTCGATTCCGAAAATGAGGTTGAGGCCGGTGCCTGAACCGGAAATGTTGCCCATCGTGAAGAACACACAGGTAAGGAACAGGGCGAAACCGGTGAAACCGGCGGCGAATTTACCGTAATACTTTCTTATCGCATGGAGTGTCGGCATGCCTGTGAGCATTGCCAGACGATATGTGGTGAGAACATACACGCTTCCCATGAAACCTACCAGGAGGTAAATCCACATGAGGCTGTAGCCGTATGATGCACCGAGGTTTGCCGCTGTCGTGATGGCACCCGGTCCGATGACGATACCGCTGAGAATGATACCCGGACCTATTTTCTTAAGTATTTCCTTAAAAGAAAGTTTCTCTACTTTTGAAGGATCAAAAATTTCCTCTTTTTTTGTATTACTCATAGTTTTCCGGTTGTAAAACCGTCTCCTTTTTGAAAATACGCCCTGATAGAAGTGAGTAATAGACTATCAGGGCGGATCGAACGAATCAGTTTGGTTTACTTACTGTACTTTGACATATCCACCTTGCCGAGCTGACTCTTCTCAAGTCCGAGTGCAACCCATGCCTTCTCTTCATCATCAAGAGGAAGAACCGGCTTTCTCATGATGGCGTTGGAGAAGACACCTCTCTGGTAGAGAGCTTCCTTAAGGCGTGCATGAGCTTCACCTGAGGGCTGTCCGCCGCCGTAGATGGCCTGAGAGATGTAGTAGATTCTGTTGGACCAGTCCTGAGCTTCCTTGAGAGTGTGCTTATCCGGATGGCTGAATACGTCCCATGCCGGGCAGATGAGTTCAGGAACACATCCTGCGAAACCTATGAGAGCACCGTCCATTCCGGGGAACCAGCTCACGCAGAGTGTTTCATCATGACATGTGATGAGAGAAATGTCCGGGCATTCCTGGCGGAGGAGTCTGACATCATGCTCGTAGATTGATGTGACTCTTGTACCCATCTTGATACACTTGACGTGATCGATTTCCTTGCACATCTTGATGAGGGTCTCAACAGGATAGAAAGCCTTGCTTGTAGCAGGATAGAGGTGGATGACGATATCAATGTCGGCACCTTCGGCAACTTCCTTCACGTATTTGAACGGAGCATCCTTGTGCATGCCGAAGCGCAGCCACATGTGAGGAGGCATGAGAAGGATGGCATCTGCACCGGCAGCCTTTGCTTCAGCAGCCATCTCGATTGACTCGATTGTGTTCTCGCAGTTGATACCGCTGACGATTGTCATCTTGTCACCGACTTCTTCATTGGCAATCTCGATGATTCTCTTTCTCTCAGCTCTTCTGAGGCCGGTGATCTCGCCTGTATGTCCGTTGACAACTATACCCTGAATGCCCTGATCATAGAAGCTCTTGATCCAGCGCAGGTATACTCTGAACTCTTCTTCGTTGATTGAATAGTCCTCGTTGAGAGGTACTGACACTGCTGGGAAAATTGTCTTGAAATTCTTAACTTTAGCCATTTGTCATTCTCCTTTTCTTGATTTCGGCCTTTGCACTCCGGATGGACTCCCGGGACCTGTCCGCCTTGTGCAAACGTTTGTATTAACTTTACGATTTTATTCTCATCAGCTTTCAGGCATCCTGTCAAAAGAAAATTGAAATCGCCAAAATATTGCATGGTTTGACGTTTTCGTTAATTGCAAACCTGCAAAACTTTGCATAAAATAAACACAAACGTTTGTAAAAAAACAAAGGGAAAAAGCAATGGCAACATTAAAAGATGTGGCAAAACTTGCCAATGTGGACATAAGCACAGTATCAAGGGCACTGAACAACAAAGGATATGTGCACGAAGAGACAAAGAAAAAGATAATCGAGGCTGTCGAAGAACTGAGCTATCATCCGAACATTCTTGCGAAAGGCCTCAGACAGGGGAAAAAGCACACAATAGCCTTTGTCGTACCGCGCATAGCCATAACAATATATTCAGATATGATCGCACCTTTCTCGGAAGCGGCAAGAAAAATGAACTACGAGTGCCTCATATGCGTAAGCGATGATGATGTGCAGCAGGAAAAGGAAATCCTCGAGCGCCTGAGAGGCGGCACGGTTGACGGAATCGTCATTTCATCAACAGGAAAGAACAACAAGCTCATAAGGGAAATAAAGAATGAAGGAGTTTGCATACTGCAGGCTGTAAGGAAACAGGATGAAAGCCTGAGCAGCATTATCTCCGATTACTATACGACAGGATATGAAGCTGTGAAATTCCTATATTCAAAAGACTGCAGGAACATCGGCCTGATAATAGGCAATCTCTCCCTTCACCCTTATAAGGAAAGATATGCAGGATACATGAAAGCCGTCCGGGAACTCGGCCTTGAACCGATAGTCGTGATGGATGAGACGAATCCCAACAAAGTGCACTACGGCATGAACTGTGCGGACAAGCTTCTTGATCAGTACCCTGCTCTTGACGGTCTTCTGGCTTCTGTCGACAGCCAGGGCATCGGGGCGATAAGAGAACTGACGCAGAAAGGAAAGAGAATTCCTGAAGATATAAAGGTGATGTCGCTTACAGGAATCAGGCTGGGAGGTTTCCTTGAAACTGCGATGACGGCAATGGAAGTGCCGGCCGGGGAAATCGGAGAGACTGCAGCTGAAATAATAATCAAGGATATAGAATCAAAAGCTGAAAGGAGAACAGTCAAAAACCTTGTATTCAATTCAACCCTTGTTGAACGGGAAACGACATAAGCCGGCTGAGAAAGGATTAATATAAAAAATATAAATATTCATACCTAACACGGAATTTTATATTCAAACTATAATATCAGACTCCAGAAAGTAAAATAAAACTCCCGGATTTCAGGTCCGGGAGCTGATATAAACCGGAGTGCACAGATTCACATTCTGGAATACAGGTCCATATAGATTTTGGAAGAGTTATTCCATGACCAGTCTTCATTCATGCCGCGTTCAACCATCTGATCCCAGTGCTCTCTTTCCATATTGTACACGAAAAGCGCATGCTGAATCCTTCCAAGCAGCTCGTCAGAACTGTAACCCGCAAACGAGAAACCGGTACCGGTGTTGTTCATTGGATTGTACGGTTTGACAGTGTCTTTGAGACCTCCTGTTTCATGAACGATGGGAACCGCACCGTAACGCAGGCTTATAAGCTGCGTAAGGCCGCACGGCTCGAATGCGGAGGGAACAAGGAATGCATCGGCAGATGAATATATCTTATGTGCAAGCGCATCCGAATAGCAGATGTTTGCACTCACCTTTCCCGGATATTTCCATGCATAATAGCGGAACATGTTCTCATAGTTTGACGCACCTGTGCCCAGTACCACGAGCTGCACATTGAGGGAACACAGCCTGTCCATTATACCGTCAACAAGATCAAGTCCCTTCTGGTCGGTGAGTCTCGAGACCAGTCCGAGCATGAGTGCATTCTCTTCCTGCGGCAGGTTGAGTTCAGCCTGCAGAGCCTTCTTGTTCGCACCCCGCTTTGTCCTGAAATTCTTCACGGAGTAATTCGTGCCGATCTTCTTGTCCGTCGCGGGATTCCATTCAACATAATCAATACCGTTTATAATTCCCCACAGCCGCTCATGTCTCCATTTGAGGATATCATCAAGACCGTCGCCGAAGTTCGGAGTCTGTATTTCCCATGAATAGGTATTGCTTACGGTTGTGATGTAGTCTGAATATACAAGACCGCCGCGAAGCATCGAGCAGTTCCACTCACTCTGCGGGATAGATGTATCCTGATAAGGACTTACAAGCCTTCCGGGAGTGAAGCATTCATCCGGCAGACCTGCAACCCACTTTATATGTCCCACATTCCATGTTCCCTGGAAACGGAGGTTGTGGATTGTCATTATTGTCCTTATTCCCCTGAAGAACTGATCTCCCTGGAATACTGTATTCAGATATACCGGAACCAATGACGCCTGCCAGTCATGGCAGTGGATTATATCCGGCCGGAAGCCGATAAGAGGGAGAGAAGACAGGCATGCCTTTGAAAAGTATGCAAATCTCTCCAGATCCTGAAACATGTCATAATATGGAACAAGACCGGAGAAATACTGTTCATTGTCTATGAAGTAATAAGTTATTCCATCATACTCGAGCTTCTTGACGCCTACATAGATCCTGTTGTCCATCTGGAAATAATAGATGGTTTCCATTTTGTCCCTGTACTCGGGTTTTATCGCATGGTAATTCGGGATCATCACCCTTATATCGTAATCATCCTTGCTGAAAGCCTTGGGCAGAGATCCGACAACATCTGCAAGTCCGCCGGTCTTCACGAACGGCACGCATTCAGATGCCACAAATAATATTTTCTTCATAAAATTACCTTCCTTTGCTGTGCATTACTTTCTAATTATATTGCCTTAAGAGAGAATTAACAAAGAGAAAAGGGCCTTCCTTTATTTAATTTTTCAATCATATTACGGGAAAAAGAAAAAATAAGTGCCGCTTACTTTAATCATGTCAAAGCCGCCGGCCCGGCAATATGATATATTCTCACGTTCCCATATCGTAAGCAGGGCTGACAAGCCATCGGGACAGAATCAAGCTTCCATAAGCAGAAAAACAGTACTATTCATGCCATGAACAGTCAAATTTATGCCAAATAAAGCAATTTTATGAACTTTTCTATTGCAATGAAATTGTTTCCCTGCTTTATAATCCCTAATATGAGTGATAAATATCCGCTATCAAGAAAGATGCAGAAGATTATCCAGGTCTCGGGTCTCTTCGTGGAGAGGGATGTGGACAAACTCACGCCGGAAAGAATCGAGGCGATGAACACGAAAAGTGTTCCATCATCGCGTCTGGCAAGAAAACTTCTGAACAAACCTGCAAGAAAAATCTCAAAGACAACATATATAGTTCCTGTAAACGAAGGCGCAGTCACAGCCTATTTCTTCAATTCCCTTGAAGACCTCACGCTCACCAGCCTCAAGCCGATGATCATCTACTTCCACGGCGGCGGCTGGGTATTCGGCAACATGGACATGTACGGACTCTACTGCAGCCACCTTGCATACATCACAGGTGCGTGCGTTCTGCTTGTCGACTACCGCCTGGCACCTAAATACAAGTTCCCGACAGCTGTGGAAGACTGCTATGATACATACCTGTGGGCACTGCAGGGCATAAAATACTGGAAAGTCGACCCCGACAGGGTGTTCCTTGCAGGCGATTCGGCAGGAGGAACGCTGTGTGCAGGTGTCTCGCTGCTTTCCCGTGACAGGAAAGCCGCAATGCCGTCAGGACAGATACTTATCTATCCATGTACTGACGGCAGGCTCAGGACCGAATCTTTCAGCCTGTATGCAGACAGTCCGACTCTTTCGGAAAAACAGATGCAGTTTTACATCAACAGCTACCAGAGGGAACCGAAAGATATTCTCTCCCCGCTGTTCTCGCCTCTGCTTTCGCCCGATCTCTCGCGTCAGCCCGACACGCTGATCATCGGCGCCGAATTCGATCCGCTGAAGGATGACGGACGGTTATATGCAGAAGCCCTGAATGCCGCAGGTTCATGCGCCCACTATGTGGAAATAAAGGATACGGTGCATGGTTTCGCGCTCTATCCTCATGCAAACGGTACGGAAGAAACCGACTGCATGATCCGTCAGTTCACTGCAGGCCGCCCATGTCAGAAAGTCCAGGCACTCACGGAGGCCGAACTGAAGAGAGAGGGAAAACAGAAGATGCAGGCGGCAAGCCAGAAGTTCCACGAAAAAAACGAAGAAGAAAAGGATTAGCTTTTCACCCTCTCTCTTCTGTTGTTGTAGAAGAACATGAGTACTGCCATCAGACAAATGATGCAGTATCCTGCAATGCTCCAGATGTCAGGCACCTGAGAGAAAAAGACAAATCCCAGAAGCGCAGAAAATATGATCTGGCTGTAGTCGTAGACTGAAATCTCCCTGCCGGGTGCATAAGTGTATGCTGCCGTAATTGAGAACTGACCTCCGGCCGCAGCAAGTCCTGCAGCAAGCAGCACCATTGTCTGGCTCACTGTCATTGGATGATAGTCAAAAACAAGGAACGGCAGCGTCACAAGGCAGGAAAATGCAGAGAAAAAGAACACAATCCTGTTTCCGTTTTCACCCTTTGTTCCAAGCTTGCGGACAAACGTATATGCAAGACCGGCACCGAGCCCTCCGAGAAAACCGAGAGAAGATGCAAGCAGATCCGTATTCGAGAATGTCGGCTTTATGACAAGAAGAGAACCGAGGAAGGCACCGGCGACACACAGGATCTGGATAACGGTGACTCTCTCCCTGAGAATGAAAATGCTGAAGATGATCACAAAGAAAGGACTCATCTTGTTCAGCATTGATGCATCGGAAAGCACGAGATGATCAACGGCATAGAAGTTGCACAATATTCCCACAGTTCCGGCAATTGCCCGAACAAGAAGATCCGGAAGGTTTCCTTTGTTCCATCTGAATGATGTACCGCTTTTCACAATCATCACAGCTGCGAAAATCGCTGCGATGAAATTTCTGAAAAAACTTTTCTGAATTGAAGGGAGATCGCCTGCAAGACGTACGAATGTATTCATGAGTGCAAAACAGAAAGCCGAGAGTATTATGAGAAGAATTCCTTTGTATTTGTCTTTCATACATTCCTTGCTATCTTTTTTTCATCATTGCTGTCAAGACGGAAAAAGTCCTGAACCGGCATTGTGAAACCGGCTCAGGAAAAACACAAAACACTATGGATACAAAAATGGCAAATCAGATACTCTCAACTTTCACAAGAGAATAGCCTTCTGTTTCAATTACCTTTTCAAGAAGATCCCGTGAAAGCTCCCTGTTGCATGAGAGAATCACAAGACCTGCATTGCGGCTGATACTGCTTACAGCAGCGCCCTCGATGCTGTCCAATGCCTTTCTCACCCTGTCTTCACAGTGCTGGCAGTGCATGCCGTTGACAGTCAGGCGGAGTGTGGATGTGGCATTGTCCAGTTTTTTCACTGCCACGGATGTGACAGGAGAAGAGGACTGACAGCAGGAGCCTTCGCCTTTGAAATGCTTTGATGCTCCTCTTGCTGCAAGTATCATCAGCGCCGCAACAATCAGAATTATGATGATATCTGTCATTTTCTTCTCCTCTTCTCCCTTATTTTCAGGACTGCCGTATAGATCGCAGCACCGACGACATAGACAGCGATGATTATCAGGAAGAAAATAAACATCGAACCTGTAGAGTCACCCATCACTTTTCTTCCTTCGCCTTTGCGATCAGTGCATCGATATAGGCACTGTCACAGCCGTGACAGGATGAGCAGGAACCTCCAATGCATCCTGTGCATCTGCCGCTTTTCCTGTCCTTCATCAGTTTTCTTATGACCGCCGCCGCCCAGAGGGCGACGAAGGTCAGTATCAGAATATCAGTCATGACACACCTCAGGCACTTGCAGCTTCAACGCTTCTCTTGCTGTAGCTTTTCAATTCCCTGTACGGATCTTTTCTGAAAAGCGCATAAAGCATTGCAGCAAGGAAGACGAAGGCAAGAGCCGTTGCGAATGAGAATGTTCCATATATGATCAGCCGTCCGATCTGGAAGACTATCATGGTGGAGACATATGCGAATATATTCTGGAAGAGGATCGCAAACCAGAACCACTTCCTGCTCTGAAGCTGCTGTGCCATTGTGGCGATAGCGGCAAGACAGGGGGAGTCAAGCAGATTGAACATAAGGAAGCAGAATGCGGCAAGCGCACTGGGAGCACCGTTCACAGTGAACCACTGTGCAACTGCAGGGGCAACGACGCCGGCATCTTCCACATCACCTGCCACGCTTGCAAGAACACCCATTGTTGATACAATCGCCTCTTTTGCGGTGAAGCCGGAGAGCGATGCTGCAACAGGCTGCCACTGTCCGAATCCGAGAGGTGCGAAAACAGGAGCGATCACGTTTCCGATCACAGCCAGCAGGGAATCATCTGAGTCGACCATGCCGAAACCGTCAGGGCCGAAGCCGAAACCGGAGAGGAACCACATGACGACACATGCGAGGAAAAGAATTGTACCGGCCTTGATGATAAAGCCCTTGAGGCGTTCCCATACATGAAGCAGCACTGTTCTTGCAGATGGAACATGATATGAGGGAAGTTCCATTACGAACGGAGCCGGCTTGCCGGAGAACGGCTTTGTCTTTTTGAGGATGATGGCACTTACAAGGACTGCAGCAATGCCGAGGAAGTATGTGAGTGGAGCAACCCATGCAGATTCCTGATAACCCATTACAGCACCGCCCATGACACCGGCCATGAGAGAGATGACAGGAAGCTTCGCACCGCAGGGGATAAATGTTGCAGTCATGATTGTGAGCCTTCTGTCATTATCCTGTTCGATCGTCCTGCTTGCCATGATGCCGGGAATACCGCAGCCGGATGAGATGAGCAGCGGAATGAAGCTCTTTCCTGAAAGTCCGAAGTGCCGGAATACCCTGTCCATGACGAATGCGATTCTCACCATGTAGCCGCAGTCTTCAAGAATTGAGAGGAATAGGAAGAGAATTGCCATCTGCGGCACGAAACCGAGTACGGCGACAAGGCCCCCTATGATACCGTCGACAACAAGACTTGTAACGACCTCTCCGGCACCGACGGCTGCAAGCATCGAGGAGAAAATATCTCCGACCCAGCCTCCGAATGTATCATTCGTCCAGTCAGTAACCCAGGTACCGACTGTAGTGACGGAAATGTAGTAAACAACAAACATGACAGCAATGAAAATGGGAATTCCGAGAATTCTGTTTGTCACGATGCTGTCTATCCTGTCAGAAGCTGAAAGTTTGCTTCCGCTTTTCTTCACTGTTGTGGAAATGAGCTTCTGGATGTATTTATAGCGCTCATCGGTTATGACGGATTCGATATCATCATCCTTCTTTTCCTCAATGAGCTTTCTCTCTTCATTCACAGCCGCAATCGCCTGCGGTGAAAGATTCAGGGAAGGAACGGCTTTTGAGTCATTTTCAAGAACCTTGACGGCATACCATCTCTTCTTCTCTGAGGGAACATTCTCAAGCAGCGCTTCAATCTTTGACACGGAAGCCTCTATATCGCCGGAGAAGATATCGCGGGCAAGATCCGCATTCTTTTTATGAGCGGTCTTCACAGCTTCGTCAATGAGTGCCTCAAGTCCCGTCTTCTTCAGTGCGGAAGTCTCGATGACCGGACAGTTCAGAAGCATTGAAAGTCTTTTTGTGTCAATCTTGAGACCTCTTTTCCCAACAAGATCCGACATGTTGAGTGCGATCACAACAGGAATCCCTGTCTCGATCAGCTGAGTTGTCAGATAAAGATTCCTTTCGATGTTGGTAGCATCAACAAGATCTATGATCACATCGGGGTTTTCATCCAGAAGATAGTTTCTGGAAACCACTTCCTCCAGGGTATACGGACTGAGTGAGTAAATACCGGGAAGATCCGTGATGATAATTTCATCACCTCTTTTCTTATCTCTGAGGCGTCCTTCCTTCTTTTCAACGGTCACACCCGGCCAGTTACCCACATACTGGTTTGCACCGGTGAGAGCGTTGAACATTGTAGTCTTTCCGCAGTTGGGGTTTCCCGCAAGAGCAAACTTCAGTTTCATTTTCTTACCTCCACAACTTCAACACAGGCGGCATCGGCCTTTCTGACAGAAAGTTCGTAACCGCGAACAGTGATCTCGACAGGATCTCCAAGCGGAGCGACCTTCCTTATATAAAGCTCCGTCCCCTTTGTAAGTCCCATGTCCATAATGCGTCTTTTGTAGGCGGCATCCCCGTCAATGGACAGAATGCGCACCGTACTTCCGATCTGAGCATCTCCAAGTTTCATATTTCCATCTCCTAAATATTGACCATGATATGTCTTGCCATGTCATTGAGCGCTATACGGCTGCCACAGATGCTGACGATCACATTTTCATTCAGCTTGTTGACGACTTCGAGTGAAGCCTGTGAGACAAAGCCCAGATTTCCAAGGTACCTTCTGGTATCCTCGCCTCCGCTTATCTTGCGGATGATTCCCTTTTCACCAACCTGCATTAATGTCAGCGGCATCATAAAACTCCTTGCAAATAGTTAGGAATGTCTAACTATCTTTTACAAAAGTTAGCATATGCAAACACAAGGTCAATGTCAACATATCAGAAGTATTATTTGCATATTTTACACAAATACATGCCGTATCAGCTATTTTTTTAAGTAAGGAAAACCAATAAAAATAAAATATATTTATTAGACGTGATTAACTCATACCGACAAAATCGCTCAAGATCGTCAGCCAACTGCTGCAGTTTTTACTTTCCAGATCCGATTTTCTTTCTCACTTTCTGCCGGGTATGTGCTTTTCTTCCCGGAAAAAGAAAGATATGAACAATGATGTTCTGATGGTGGATTACTCAGCCAGCGAGCATTGATTATTGAGTACAGTGGCTTAGCAGAACCAGTGAAAACGAGTTTATGGACGCTGTGTATGAGCTTTTTCAGGTTATTATCTTTGAGAGAGCAGAAAGTATCTTTCATGAAATTGCCTGCCATGCGACAGGCTTGCGTTTATTTTGGGAGACGGACGACGGACAGAAGAGACTGAAACAAGCCAGGCTTTTCTGTGATGGAGTACAGGTTATTTATATTTATTTTTGTTAAAAAATGTATACCCCGAACTTCAACGTATGGATTGGCCGCGGGAGAGAGGAGAAGCAGACCGATGTTGCATAGATATGGTAAGCAGGGATATTGGACAGGCTGAACTGCAGAAATAGATAGAAAAACTAATTGATCGTGGAGAGGACAACTAATTTGTAATGTATATACTGTCCATTCTATGGAGAGAGTGAACGAAAAAGATAGAAGTCCTCCTCCTATAATGGAAACATTAGCATGCATTCTAATCTTATTGCTGTAATCCATTTCTTCCCCACAATCACAGCAACAGTAGCATTTGACAGAAAAATGATTGAAAACAAAATCTCATCAGTGATGATTATGTAATATTTTCTGTTTGATTCATAAATTCTGGTATTCAATCGGTACTTGCATATAATTGACTCCCAGACCGAATAAAGCATTAAGTTTGCCAAGATATTCTTCTGAATCTTTTGTTTCAGAGAATCTCGATACAATACAAAGATTTACACCTTCAAATGAAGAAGTATTCCAAAGTTTATATTCTAAAAGCTGTCCAATAGCCTGTCTGATACAAGATCTAATATCCATTCCAGTTTTAATCTCATAATATGTACGTTTATCATTATCATTCGGATCAGACCACATAACAACATCTATAGATCTGTTATCTGTAAGGGGAACCTCTGCCTCAACTCTGCATGACGGATATTTTTCCTTAAGCATATCAATAAGTCTGGCCTGAATACGCGCATGCAAACGCTCTGATATCGTTGTATGATCAGAAACCGTTATAGTCACTGGTGCTGTATTAGGCACCCCTCTTCCCATTCCTGAAATCTGATTTTTACTGGAAGTCGGTGATGTTTTTGCAGGAGCTTGTAACTCTTTTGGATTAACCATATAAAGATAAAGAGGTCTAAGTTTTTCAAGCATATCAAGAATATTTTTCCAGGTAACCCCGTTTGTCTTCTCATATTCAATCATGGAACCAAAAAAGATGAACGCATTCTTTTCAAGTGCTTTTGCGTATAATCTGTCAGAATTCTCTATAATAGTAGTATTATTTTGCAGAGTCCAATAATAAAACTTGCAATCTGCAAAAACATCCATATTATCTTCAGTATATTCACCTAGACGACAAAATGCTCTTCTTAAAGTTTCACTTTCTATAGCATGTGGCATACTCATGCTTTCCTGAAAGGAGATAGCTATCCCATAACGGAGTCTACCATCTTCTAACGCAATATTGTACTGAGGATATTTTCTTCCATTATACTGAATAATATACTGGCTATCATTACTCATAATTCTGAAAAATTTCTTCCTTTCTCTATATTTCTCCTGTTCTTCGGGGTAATTTGATCTGATAAAGTGAAATATATCCAACATCTGAGAATAGTCAGAGCAAATATACTTATTCAGAGTTTCCGCAATCTGAGCAATAGCTCTACATTCATTGTCATGGTCTCCTCTGCTCGGCTTGTTGATATCTTTCCATATATAATCCTCAATACCCATAACAACCTACTCCTTTTAATCATTATATTATATTAGATCCTTATTTTTGTCATATCTAAAGTTAATTAACTTCAGACTTTACGGTGTATTCCAAGTTGAATCATTACATGGATTATTTTACCAGCCAGAAAGCTGAGAGATATCATCATCCTGATTATGGGAAAACCATAGTAAGGCAATATGTAGGATTCTGTCTGTTTGAAAGATTTAGATTACCGCTTTCATCAATATGGATTGACAGTACAGACATAAACAAGTCCCTTACAAAGAAATTGCCGGAGACAGCCTCCGGCTCTTCGACGGGGACTCGCCCCTGTTCGGCTTGGTGTCCGACTTGTTCACAATATAGCGTAAAAATCTGTTACCAGAAAAGTTTTTATCTTTCTTATAAAACATGGCATTGATATTATTACCAGAGACTCCTTTTCTCTGAATACTGACACTGAAATCAAGCAGATCACTTTCAGTACAACCACTGTTTTTAATCATTTCAGGTTAAGTTCCGAGTTAAATCAGCATTTTCCAGCATCCTCAGCATCTTGCCACAAGTACTTTACTTAAAGGTAAGCACTTACAGCGCCTTCACTTATCATGAGCTCCAAACCCGCAGATAATAAAAAACCCCTAGCGGAAAAAAGGAGGTAAACCGCTGTAGGGGAACAAAAGGAGGTAAATTTTTAATCGGAAACTTGCTGTTTCCTCTGTGTTATGGCCTAACAATAATAGAATACGAATTTTATGTCAATATACTTTTTAAAAATTTGTATACAAATTTCTTTTTTTTATGCGAACAAGACGTTATTTTTATTGTCCTGTACAGTATCTTGTCTGCTATTTATTTATAATGTAACCTTTTAAAAATTAAATCCCTTTTTGTGAAAATCATGGAAAATTTTTAAATTTTTTATCTGCCAATGATTTTCTTCCAGATCTGCAAAAAGAGAACAATGTATTTAAACGGAAAATGATGACTTTCTCCGGCTCTTGGATCATGCGTATCCATATGGAACAGACATACAATGTTCAGAGATTTGTCTTCGTCCGTTCCTGTTCTTCTATGACTAAGAAAATACAGACGAAAAGAGACAGAATACAAAACATGCCGGGCAGTCTCGTCCCGGCATGAATGGAATATCCTGTATTTCGGTGTTGTCAGTTCTTCATACTGAATGGCTGTCTTGTATTCTCAAGAACATCTCTCCACAGTGAGCCTTCGATATCCACATGGCTTCTCTTGGACACTGCCTGCCTGATCGGCAGATAGACAAACTGATTGTTCACGCGGCTCACAAGACATCTTGTCTTTCCTGCCATTGCGGCATGAACGGCATGAGCACCGAGACGTGCACAGTAAATCGAGTCATAGCTGTTGGCAGGAGCAGAGCGGATGATATAGGAGGGATCAATATACTTCACGGAAGTGGGAATACCCTCATCTTTGAAGTACTGCTTGATTCTTTCTTTCAGGAAAATGCCGATATCATGATACTTGATGTTTCCTGATGCATCGGTCTCTCCTGTGGGAGGTGCGAATTCCTGACCAGCTCCTTCTGCAACGAGGATGACAGCATGTCCGCGCTCAAGGATTCTTCTCTTGAGGTTCTCAAGCAGGCCGTTGGGGCCGTCAAGGTCAAACGGACTCTCGGGAATCAGACAGAAATTCACGTCTGACTGGGCAAGAGAAGTGTGTGCGGCAATGAAGCCGGACTCACGTCCCATGACCTTTACAAGGCCGATGCCGTTGATTGAGTTCTTCGCTTCAACATGTGCTCCACGCACCGAAGGAACGGCAGATGTGACTGCCGTATCAAAACCGAATGAGGAATCAATGAAGCTGAGATCATTGTCTATCGTCTTTGGAACGCCTACGACCGCGATTTTGAGACCGCGTTTCTTTATCTCCTCTCCGATATCATAGGCGCCTCGCAGCGTGCCGTCGCCTCCGATCGTGATGAGAATGTTTATATTCAGTCTTTCAAGCGAATCGACGATCTCCTCAACCTGCTTTCCGCCACCGCGGGCCGAACCGAGGATGGTTCCGCCCTTCTCCTGGATATCATCAACAACATCCGGATCAAGAGGGATCAGAGGCCATGCGGAATTCTCAAGAAGCCCCAGATAGCCGTACTGTATGCCCGATATTCTCCTTACGCCGTAGCGGTACCAGAAACAGCGCACGACTGCCCTGATGACATTGTTGAGTCCCGGACAGATTCCGCCGCAGGTACAGATGGCGGCATGCACATGACTGGGGTTGAAGTAGATCTTCTCTCTGGGTCCTGCGACTTCCATGGCATCTTCATGCACAGGCTGGCGTCTTCCATCCACAATCTCCGTGTCGATTGAATAAAGCACCTTGTCGCTGTCGTTCACATAATCAGCCATACCGTCGCCGCCGCTTTTGCTCATGCGGATCGGAGACTGGAGCTTTGCCTCTCCCAGTGTTTCAATATCGAAATCATAAAGACGATCACCCATTCTTGTATTCCTCCATTTGTTTTCTCAGCTGTTCAGAGAATTTCTCATAAGGTATCTTAACACATTCTTTTGCTTCTTTCTGGAAATCCGAATAGATTTTCACGAAATTCACGGCAAACGGGGTGAGACTCGCACCGTCACGGCTGGAACCGCCTTTTCTGCGTTCCAGAACCTCTATGCCGAGCTGCTCTTCCAGTTTGCGGATCATGTTGTACGCCTTGGTATATGAAATCGACATGCTGCTGGCAGCCTTGCGCAGAGATCCGCTCTGCCCGACCTTCTCAAGCAGCCACAGCACTCCTATACCCATGAATTTGTCACCGTTTCCGTCAACGAGATAGAATTTGGTTTTCAGTTCCATATCTCTCCGGCAGCCTTGAAAATCGTGTCCACGAGGTCTTCAAGACTCTCGTTCTCGACAGAACAGTATGCAAGACGCAGCGTGCTGCCCATGATGTTTATCGTACCTATTCCGTATTTATCCAGCAGGTATAGCCGCAGTTCCTCGGCGCTGTGCTCTCCTGTATCAAAGGCCATGAAATAACCTGAGTTGAAAGGATAGGCTTTAAGAAGACAGCTTGATTCCCATTTCCCGACTGCCCTGCGGATTGTCCTGTAGCGCATTTCCATCTCCTTCATTATGGCAGCCTTGTCTTTCCCGACATTCGCCCCTTCTTCATATGCCTTCACCAGCATTGACTGTCCCGGCCTGTCACAGTTCGATACGGTGCACCGGATTGCACCCAGTGTCTTCTTCACAAGAGCGTCAAGATGTTCTTCCCTGAAGCCTTTCGAGGCATATGTTATGAAGCCGATTCTGAACCCCCATACCATGTCTTCCTTGGTTGCGGCATCACCTTTGACGGCAAAAATGTTCTCATGAATATCCGCAAGACGGGAGAAAAGGCTTTCCTTTGCGGTATCCTCCTCAAAGAAAAGGCCGTAATACGCGTCATCACAGATGACAAGGATTTTCTTTCCGCAAGACGCAACCGAGACAAGAGCCGATACGAGCTCGTTCATTTCATCTTCGCCGGGAGTGTAACCTGTGGGATTGTTCGGGAAATTGAGAAGAATCCTGACAATTTCACTGTCACAGCTCATAAGGGCTTCCTTCATTCCGCTGCTGTTGAATCTGCCGTTGTCGAAGAAGCGGAACGTCCTGATGCTGCATCCTCTCAGCTCGCGGAAGACAAGATCATAGTTATCCCAGAAAAGGTCAGGAAGAACCAGAGTGTCTCCTTCATCGAAGAAAAGAGTGGCGCACAGGCTGATTGCATGTGTAAGGCCCGCAGTCACAAGAGGCTGAGAGAAAAGCTTGTTCTTCAGTGAAGGATTTTTCCTTATCATCTCATCCTTCCATATTTTCCTCAGGGTCTTGTCTCCTCCGCCTGGGGCGTAATTGAAAATCTCTGACGGCCTGAAAACACCTTCCTTGTAGAAATCCATTATGTCGTGAAGGTGCATCGGCTGCCCTTTGCTCGTTGCAAGACCTACTGTCGCATTATATCTGTCAGCCTTCTGCTTTGCCTCATCGCTCTGGGCAACAATTCCTTTCGGGAAATACATTCTCCTGCCTACCCGGGAAAGGAAGGCACCGGCGATGCTTGTATCAAGCACCTCATTAAGACCTACAGCAAGTTCATTCATAAGCATCTCCTGCCAGCTAATATTACTCACTCTACGAGCGGGTTGTGATCAGAAATCAAAGGAAAGCTGGGCCTGTCCTTTTTTCTCATCTTCATTCTTTTCCTCTCCATGAGAGAGAAGAGAGAGGAACTCTTCCTCACTCACGATCTTCACTCCGAGGGAAAGCGCCGTGTCTCTCTTTGAACCTCCGCCCTTACCTGCAAGCAGATGGGTGGTTTTTCCTGTAACTGACGATACAGTACGTGCGCCTCTCTTTTCAAGCTCCCTGACTGCAAGCGAGCGGGGATTGAAATGTTCGAAACTTCCGGTCACTGCCCAAACCTGGGCGGCGAATATCTGGTCAGGCTTCTCCTCATGATCATCATGCACCTCGAACTGCAGTCCCGCCGCCCTGAGTTTTTCTATCCTGTCCCTCATCGCTTCATCCTTCAATGCATCGATTATCAGATGCGCGGTCTGCTCTCCTATCTGGGGAATGGAAGTGAATGCGGCGACATCATTCTCATCGCTTGCCTTCAGCAGATCGTCAATTGAACGGAAGCCGCCTTTGATGAGAATCTCTGCACCCTTGCTCCCCACCTCGGGAAGGCCGAGGGATGAGAGAACCGTGGCAAAGGGTCTTTTCTTCGAGTCTTCAACCGCATCACGGAAAGCCTTCACCATCTTCTCCCCATATCCTTTCTCTGTGAGAAGCAGACTGTAGTCGCATGTGTACAGATCAGGTATATCCCTTACTAGATGCAAGTCATAAAGCTTTTCAATTGCCTTAGGGCCCATGGAGTCCATATCCATCTGGTCGCGTCCTGTGAAAAATGAAAGCCTTCCCTTCACCTGATCCGGACAGTCCCTGTTCGGGCAGAAAAGATGCGCTCCTTTATGGACAAGGGGACTTGAACAGGTCGGACAGAGAGGCGGAATGATATATGTATTGTTTCCCTCTTCATTCTTCTCAAGCACTTCCTCTACTGCAGGAATGACATCCCCTCTCTTAACGACGGAAACAGTATCGCCGACGGCAAGTTCCAGCTCATCAATATATTCCTGATTGTGCAGTGTCGCCCTTTTCACCGTTGAACCGGCAAGGGAGACGGGTTCAAGTTCGGCAACAGGAGTTATGCGTCCGGTTCTGCCGACCTGGACAGTGACGGAAAGCACCTTCGTCACGGCCTGCGGGGATTCGAATTTATATGCGATTGCCCAGCGCGGATGATGCTCGGTATAGCCCAGGTCATCACGCACGGCAATCTCGTTGACCTTCGTGACCATGCCGTCAATCTCGTACTCAAGGCTCTTACGCTTCTGCGTCACTTCCTCAAGGTACGATGCAAGATCACCGAATGCGAGGGCACGGGCCTGAAGTCCGGCTTCCTCAATAAGCTTTCCGGAATGCGCTATAGATGATGAGAACACGGCAAGGTGGGGATTGATCCTGAATCCCAGCTCCTTCAGGCAGGCAAGGATCGCAAGATGGCTGTCAGGAGTCTGACTCCTGTCCGCCCAGAAACCTTCGTAGACGAAAATCGTGAGCGGAACCTGAGCCGCCTCGCTGCTCTTCTGCCTTCTCACGGTGCCAGCAGTCATGTTGCGGGCATTGGCGACCTCAGGATTCGCTTCCTTGAGGCGCTCGAAATCGGCTTTGGGAAGATACACTTCCCCCCTCACCGCAATCGTGACTGGCCGTGAAAGGCGCAGGGGGATCGTCTTTATCGTCCTTATATTGTCGCTCACGTCATTGCCCACATAGCCGTTGCCGCGTGTGAGCGCCCTTACGAACATGCCGTCCTCGTAATAGAGGACGATTGAAATACCGTCTATTTTCTCTTCCTCGACGAACGAGAGATTGCCATGTGCCATGGCTGAAGTCTTCTCCATCCAGGAAACGACCTCAGAGGCGCTGTATGCCTTGTCCAGGGAGAGAACGGGAATCGTGTGCTCAACTTCGGGAAAGTCGCTGGTGAGATCGGAACCGACCCTCATTGTCGGGGAATTCTCGCTCCTGAGTTCGGGATGTTCTCTCTCTATCGCGGAAAGTTCGTCAAAAAGACCATCATACTCCAGATCGCTCATAAGCGGTCTGCCGTCAACATAATACGCCTTCTGCGCCTTAAGCAGCTCATCACTGAGAGTCTGCACTCTTTTCCTGAGATCCATAGGTGAAGTATAGCCGAAAAGAGTTTTTCCGTTTAGTACTTTCAGGAAAAACTGTGTTCAGGCCGTCCGGAGGATACAGGAGGAAACACTTTCTCTTTTCCTTCTCATTGTGCTAAACTTGCCATATGGCAGAACACATGCGATCCAGCCAGAACAAAAGCAGCAAGTTCTACGGCATAGTAATAAACAGCACACAGGCCGGAGTGAGAATAAAGGACATCCGGCTCCCTGAGCTCGGAGAGCGTTATTTCACGCTCCGCAAGGAGGATTTTCATTCCAGCGGCGTGCTGTCAGTCTTCTCCGGCAGCATTCCGGCTCTCAGTGAGGACAGCATCCTTTTCCCCCAGCAGGCCGTCATGGCGCTTTTCGGACCTGACAGCGAATCGGTTTCACTGCAGGCGCAGAAAATTGAATTCGAATATGCACCTCTTGACGAAGATCAGAACCATTTCAACTTCGAAGACGGTTTCACTGACAGTCTGACAATCGGGAACAGACCGGAGAATCTCAGCGAACTGAGGGAAATAAAGACAAAATTCAGTACAAAGGAAGATTTGTATGAAAGCAGCACGATCATAAACTGTGAAGCATGGCAGGAAGGCGACAAGATGCATATAGAAGTGCCTGCACAGTGGCCCCAGCTCATAAGGGAGAACATAGCACAGCTGCTCTCAGTTGAAATGTCAAATGTCGTCGTGCATCAGATGCCGTGCAATCCGCTGCACAACGAATACCTCATATACCCCGCAGTCCTTGCATATATCGCGGCGATGGCTGCGATAAAAGCAGGGGTTCCCGTGGTTCTCTCAGGACATGCGTATTCGTCCTCACCTGTCCTGAATGCGGAGAAAACAACATGGTGCGCGCAGGACGGCAGACCCGTATGCGAGGAATGCAGGCTTGAAGCGCAGCTGGGAGCATTCCAGATCGGGGACAGGGAATACATCAGGCAGGCGCTTGCAGGACTCATTCCCAATTATCCGGTCGAATATTTCAATGCAGACGTCACCACGAAGCGCAGCTCCTCTGCTCCTTCCATTTTCCACGCTGGCTGCGGCTATGCCGATGCGCTTTTCACAAGCGAGGCTCATCTCTCGCATATCGCTTCCGCCTTTGAGATTCCCGTGCCGCAGTGGAAAGAATACGTCAGCAGGGACGGCAGGAGATCATTCACTGACTATCTTCCCTCGGTGCAGCTTGCACCGCTGGTGGAGCTTGAGAGGAACATAGTCGCACACAGCGATTTCAACCGCAAGTGGTCAAGCTATGAGACACAGAACAATGACTATTCCGTAATTCCGTTCAGCAGAGGCATCGGTATTGCCGGAGGCATCTCCATTGCAGGTTTTTCGACTTCACTTGCCAAAGAAATGAACAGCCAGGCAAAAATAACGCTCACGGAAAAACAGAATGTGACACTGCTCACATCATTCATGGAAGACAGTGCTTTCGATTCCGCCGTGAAGAGCATCATATCCAGAGAAGTCGATCTCGCTGACGACAGCGAGATAATGATTCTCGACAACGACGGAGTCCTGATCGACTCCGGGCCGGACATGCTTTCGAGGAGCAGGGCCAGTTTCCTCTCACAGCTGGCAGGAGCCTGCTCAAAGCTCAATGTCCAGAGGAAAACGGAGAAACCGCCGATTTCCGTTTATTTTTCCTGTGATGACAATCTCATGCCCTGTGAATTCGACCAGAGAGGCAGGGTTGCGGTCATTGTGGAAATAAGAGTCGACAGCATCAGCTATACACCTGTAGCAACCGGCGCATGGGTGAGCGTTGATGCCGGCTGGCTTGACAGCAGAAAGGATATCGAGACAGAGGTCAGGAGCACAGTGACACGGACTCTGGCCGAATGCGGCGCAGAGCTTTCCTGCGATGCGGAACGGCCATTCCGCATACATTTCTCCATCAAGGAGACAACAGCGGAATATTCAGCCGCCATCACGCAGACAGTGAGTGCTCTTACCAAAGCAAGTTTTCTCAGCGCCCTGAATCAGTGTGTGCCTGCAATCGGGGAAGGTCTCCCGGTGACTGCCTCCGATATTCAGAAAGCACTGGGCGAGAAGGAGGCCGCGGATGAAAATTGAACTGACTGTGGACGGGAAGTATCTTGCATTATCGGTAAGCAGCGACAAGCCGCTGAATCTTCTGCTGCGTGATGATCTTGAGATCAGATCGCTTCAAAGCCACTGCAACGGCGGCTTGTGCGGAAACTGCATAGTCCTTCTTGAGGGGAAAGCCGTGCTTTCCTGCATGATTCCTTCTTTTGAGGCAAGGGGAAAGACAATAGTCACCTACGACGGTTTCTGCAGGACAAGGGACTACAGGGATATAGAAAAGGCATTTGCCGCCTGCTCTGCATTCCCGTGCAATACATGCTATGCGGCAAGAGTGCTGCAGATTGAAAGCATTGTACGCCGCTACGAAAGAGGCGGAGATATCGATGAGACAGAAATACTGCAGGAATCACAGCTGATCCGCTGTTTCTGCATGGACAACGGAAGCTTCCTCGCAGTGGTGAAGGAAAGCATCAGCAACAGGAGAAAGAGAAAGAATGTACGCAGAGCTCCGGTCGCCTAACATACATGAACCGCTGAACATGGCGGAATACAACAACACAATATTAAGCTATCGCGACACATTGCCGTATCTGTGGGCCGGCGGCACTGAAATAATGAGCCGCCCCGGTTACTATCCTGCCCAGAGAGCGAATGTGGAACTCATATCCCTGGACAAGATCGAAGAGCTGCACCATTTCCTCCGCAACGACCGTTTTGCGGAATTCGGGGCAATGGTCAGCATCAATGAGATTGCACAGGCCGGCAAGCTCGTACTGCCGAAAATCCTTCTTGACACAATAAACGGCACTGCCTGCAGGACGGTGAGGGAAAGAATAACAATCGGAGGATCCCTGTGCACGAAATCATTCAAGACAAGCCTGGCCTCAACGCTCATGATCCTTGATGCTGCTGCCGAGATCAGATATCTGAAGAAGAGGATGCATTCCAAATGGTTCCAGCTTTCAAGAATATATGACAAGAACGGAAAGCTTGAAATTCCGGAAGGGGGTCTGCTTTCAAAAGTCAGAATTGCGATACAGCAGTATGACTACCAGTATTTCAGAAGCGCGGGCTCTCCCATGACCGACAGGGAAAATGCTGTTTCGCTCGCACTTGTCGCCAGGTTCGAGCAGGGCAATATATCGTATGCACGGATCATATTCACCCTTCATGATAAAGGATTCTGCTATTCACGTGATCTGGACAATCTGATCACAAGCGTGCAGCTTCCCCTCAGCATCACGCGTTATGCACAGATCGAGAACTATGTTGCTGATTATGTGAAGGAAAGTCTCACTCCGGTCTCGCCATTGCAGGAAGCAAGACTTAAAGGACTGTTCCATGACATGGTAAGCGATATGAACGAGACCGTGCTGTGCTATACGCCGAGGTAAAGCCGGCAATGAATGCGGCAGCGCAGGAGCTAATCAGAAAGCAACTCCCGCACCTATGTCAAAATAGAACGTATCCGGGATTCTGTAGGTGAACATCATGTTGAAAGCAAGGAAATTTGTAATGAACGTCGCTCCTGCATTGATTCCGATACCCAGAGCCTGTCCTGATGAAAGCCACACAGGACCACCGTTATAAGACGTTATATCCCCTCCGTCATGCGGTCTGTATGAAAGATCTGCTTCTGTATAAGTCTCCATGTCAATGAAGGCTTCCGGTCCTAAGAGGAATGTCGTGTAAGGAAGCGGATTCACAGCAAAACCGATTGAAATTCCAACAGTTTTCCTGAGAGTTTTTCCCGTCGCATCTCCATGGAATTCATAATTTGTGTCCTCAGCCAGATTCAGCCGGTCGGCAAAAGAATAGTCAATATCAACATTGCCGAAGCCATCTCTGACAAAATATTCGGCACCTGCCGGCATGATGCCGCCGGTTTTGATGAAACCGTTGAAAGACAGACCCATATAAGCTCCCAGTCTTCTGTATCTGGAAATGGTGGATGTCAGTGCAAATCTGTCATCATTGACTGCGTGAGCCAGAGTAATGGCAAAACGGTCACGATGCTGATCAAGCCATGGATTCAGGACAGAGTCCCTGTCGCTGCGCTGGAAAATGAATTCCTTCTCTGCCCCTTTATCACATGTGAACACTATTCTGTAGTCCGGCGATTTTTTCTCAGGCTCAATGACAATCAATCCTCTGGCGGCCGTTCCGGCTTCTATATTCACATCTTCGAGTCTTTCCCGGCTGAAGCCGAATTTCCTCTCATACGGGGTAAGCTGTATTTCCTCTCCTTCAATAGTGAAAGGAATGGAAGGTATGAGAGAGGAAAGTGCTGTCGCCATTTCACTCTGAAGCTCTGCAGTGAATTCATTTATGTGAGGAGCAAGGGCATTGTATGCAGAGGAATAGACGGCCGAGGCTACTGTTCCGAACGGGTTAACAAGGAAAGACAGGAAAGGAAGAAAGAAAGAACCGCCCTCGTCCTCATACTGTTCGATCCTGAACCACTCGCCGGTATCCGCATTTCCACTGTACAGCTCAAAACAGCCGAGAGAAAAATCAATATCCTCTGCCGTTGGATTTTCCAGAGCCACACTGACTTCTATCAGATCCGTATCTTCATTCGGAAGAGCGACCATGGCAATTTCAAAACCGCTGCTGCTGATGCTGGAAAGATATTCAAGATCCTCATCCACAACAACTTCCGTATTTCCGCTTTCAAGCGGAACCATGTCCACATAGTCAAGCTGGACGCAGGATGACAGCAATAATGCCGGAATAATGAAGAGCACAGCGTATCGTATTTTTCCCATACCTTTCTCCTTGATATCTCGTACCTGATTCATTGCTGCACAGCCTCCCTGCAAGGAAAATCATCCCGGGTACCGTTCTCAGGCAAATTGCACAATCAATAACTGTAAGCCAGCCCTATATACGGCAGCACGCCTGCTCCGTATTCGCTCATATCCACACCGGAAGAGTGACTTTCGTAGGAAATCCTCAGCCATGTGAAGACCGGAACAATCACTTTCACACCGGCTCTGAGGAGAAGATGATCCATCATTTCAAATGAGAAGCCCAGATCTGCCCCGGCCCCGGCCTGCATCACTGCCGCCTTTATGATCGCACCAAATAAATCCAGATCGCACTCCTGATAGCTGAAATATGCGCCTGCCCCGGCTTCCAGGCTCATGGATCTGCTGAAATCATGCTTGAACTGGAATGAAAGAGCCGGCTTGAATGTGATGTTCTTTTCAAAATCATCATAGAAATCAGCATCCTGTGTTTTTGCCGAAACCGGATAAATGATATCTGCAGAATACCCGAGGCCGAGTGAATCCGTGAAATAATGGGCTCCTGCAACTGATGCATGAAAATCAACCGCGCTGACAGTACCGGTACCGGCATCCTTGCCATCCCCGCTGAATCTCACATCCGTCCAGGAAAATCCGGCTCCGGTCTCAACCCCTATCCAGCCCCCTGCAAAGGCAATGCATGATACAAAAAGAAATGAAATCATCAGAACAGTTTTTTTCATCCGCTCTCTCCCGTTTTCCAGATCTGAAGAAATGAAGTCACATTCAGTTTATTACAGAATTTCATAAATTCAAATGATTATCCATCATTCCTGATGCAGTTGTAGATAGTAATTCTTGATGCAACAAATAAGCGCATGTTGCAACAACCTTTACCAAATTTCATTTGAATCAGCAAAGCATGCTAAGCTTAGATCATATCCA
>CASDXQ010000013.1 GCA_949285145.1 uncultured Spirochaetales bacterium
TCATTTTCTTTTTCATCTCTGTTTTCTCCTTTGATGCCTTCACTATAAGAGCCGAAGATTAAAGAATAATTAAAGAAAATATTTTTTTCAGTTTTTCTCATTCCATGATCATCAACTTCTTCCATACATATTACATATCACGGAAAGGACACTAGAAGCAGATAATCAAATATACGGCAAATCTGAAAAGAAAATTCAAGCCGGAAACAAGGACGATGTCGCTTCATTCTCTGATAACTTATGTATCCTGAAATAATTGCTTTTCATTATCGTATATTGGAGCGTAAAACATCCGGAAAAAAGTAAAAAATTTACTGAATTTTTGACACGCTTCAAGCTTCAAATTACATGAACATTTGTTCATTCTGGGTTTTAAACAGGGCTATCTGCCTTTCTCATTAAGACTTATTGAGTTATGAACAATTTGCACAGAGCCTGTTGAAAACCTGTTGAAAACTTAGTGACAAAACAGAGTCGGAAATACTTCTTACATAAGACAGAATTATAAGAAATTATATAAAACCACATGTAAAACTTAAGTACATTCTATCTTATAAATCTTTTTATTGTAATTATTTGACACATATCGACATTTTGTATGTCAAACGAATAACAAGCGTATTCAAAGCAAAAGTGTCAAACATCTTCCAAAGTTTTCCACAATGCTGTTGAAAACTTGTGGAAAACACACATCTAGTGTGCAAATCTTCTTTCAGTTCCTTTTTATGTCAGCCCCTATATTCACAAGTTTGTCAAGAAGATTCTCATAGCCTCTTTCAATCTGTTCGATGTTTTTTATCACGCTCTCTCCCTCAGCGCACAGGGCAGCTGCGACAAGAGCCATGCCAGCCCTTACATCAGGGCTTATCACTTCCCTGCCTTTAAGTTCCGTCTTTCCCCTTATGACTGCACGATGAGGATCGCAGAGAATGATATCCGCGCCCATCCTGATCAGATAGTCAATGAAAAACATTCGCGATTCAAACATTTTCTCATGTATCAGGATGCTTCCTTCCATCTGGGTTGCCGTCACACACATTATTGAGAGAAGATCCGCGGGAAAACCGGGCCACGGGGCATCGTCGATTTTTTCAGTCACACCTGTGTATGTACGCGAAATGATCCGGCTGACAGAGGAAGGTATATATATTTCATTTTCCCTTATCTCAAATTCCACTCCGAGTTTTCTGAACCCGTTTTCTATCGGTTTCATGCTTTCGCTTTCAATATCAGTAAGAGTGAGAGAACTGCCGGTACACGCGGCCAGACCTATAAACGAACCGCATTCCATATAATCGAAACAAAGTCTGTGCCGGCATCCGTGAAGCCTCTCCTTTCCTTTTACGGTGAGAAAGTTTGAACCGATGCCGGAAATTTCACTTCCCATCGCATTCAGCATGCGGCACAGGCTCTGGACATGAGGTTCACAGGCGGCATTGTATATTGTGCTTGTCCCTTCAGCGAGAGCAGCTGCCATTATGCAGTTTTCCGTTGCTGTCACAGATGCCTCATCAAGAAAAATATCTGCCCCTCTAAGTCTCGCAGGCGGTGTGAGTTCAAGATTGTTATGTTCATTTATCCTGCATTCAACACCGAGAGCGGAAAGGCCTACAAAATGACTGTCCAGCCTTCTCAGTCCGATTACATCTCCTCCTGGAGGAGGAATTACGACCTTATAGCCGCGGGCAAGAAGAGGTCCTGCAAACAATATTGATCCGCGCACAGAATCCACGAGTGAGGGACTCAGGGCTGTCAGTGATATGTCACTCGTGACCGCATACATGCCATCCCCCAGTCCGGTTACCTGACTGCCAAGCTCGCACAGCAGCCGTATCATCACATTCACATCCTGTATGAGCGGCACATTTTCCAGCACGATGCTGTCATCCGTCAGAAGCGTTGCTGCAAGACAGGGAAGCGCCGCATTCTTGTTTCCGCTTATTCTCACCTTCCCTTCAAGTTTTCTTCTTCCGTGCACAATATATTCGCTCATAAGATCATTGTAACACAGATGCAAATTCTTTTCCTTTCCTGAAAACAGAAACGAGTAACGAGACAGCTTCATTTATTCCAGTGGCGCAATCTGTCATTTCATCATATAATACCTGCATCTGCACATGAAAAGGAGATTAATATGGATAACTACACAGCAGCGGAAAAAGTAATAGGGAATTTTCTTATTGACGGAGAACTTGAGAAAATCAAGGTGAACACACAGGGACATATCAATTCCACATTTGTCTCCACATTCATAAAAGACGGAATAAAAACAAAATATACACATCAGAAGATAAACAAGAATGTATTCAGGAATCCGAAAGAAGTCATGGAGAACATTGTTGCTGTGACGAAGCATATTGAACAAAAGGTTTCTTCACTTCCTGATAAGGACAGACGTGTTCTCAAGGTGATTTTCACAAAAGAAGGACTTCCCTATCATATCGACGGAGACGGAGAATTCTGGAGAACATATATCTTCATCGAAAATGTCAATACATATGACAAAATTCCTTCCGTGAATGCCGCAAGAAATCTCGGAAAGGGAATAGGGAACTTCCAGAAGCAGCTTTCAGACTTCGACGGAAGCAGGCTGAATATAACAATCCCGCATTTTCATGACATGAATCTCAGATACCGCCAGCTTGAAGATGCGATAAAAGCAGACGTGAAAGGAAGAACAGCAGAAGTCAGGAATGAGCTTGATTTCCTTTTCGCAAACAAGGAAAGAGGCTGCAGGATCTGGAATGATTTTGAAAGCGGAGTGCTTCCTAACCGCGTTACTCACAATGATACAAAAATGAACAATGTTCTTTTTGATCCCGTCACAGATGAAGCCGTATGCGTCATTGACCTTGATACAATAATGCCCGGCACCATTCTTTTTGATACCGGTGATATGATAAGAACAGCCTGCAATACTGCGGAAGAGGATGAAAAAGATCTTTCGAAAGTTTCCTTCAATGCCGAGATGTACAAATCTCTGATCGGAGGATACATGGAATGTGCTGACAGCTTCCTCACAAAGGAAGAAAAAGAAGGGATAAAGGAATCAGGAAGAGTCATCACACAGATAATGGCAGTACGTTTCCTGACCGATTATATTGCAGGTGACGTTTATTACCATACAGCGTATGAAAATCACAATCTTGTCAGATGCCGCACCCAGCTTGGTCTTATAAAGAGCATGGATGAGCAGTGGGGTTCCTTCTGAAATGAAGATATACGGAATCGGCAATCCGCTCATCGATATACTTGCGTACATTAGTGACAGTGATCTTGAGAAGCTTTCCCTGTATAAAGGAACAATGCATCTCATAGACAGAAAAAGACACGGCGAGATCATAAACTATCTCAAGACAAAAAAGCTTGTTTACTCACCGGGAGGAAGCTGTCCTAATACAATGGTGACTCTGCGCATGCTGGGCATTGAGACAACTCTTGCCGGTGGTGTCGGCCATGATGAGCTTGCCGGTGTTTACCGCTCGAAACTGAAAGAAATCGGTCTTGCTGATGAACTTGTGAGCTACGATGAAAGTACAGGAACTTCAATCATTCTTCTTACTGAAGACAAAGAACGTACAATGAACACATATCTGGGTGCAAACAGATGTTTCAGCAAGAACGATGTGAATCTTGACAGCCTGAAGGAGTCTTCTCTTTTCTATTTCACAGGTTACATGTGGGATACCGAAAGCCAGAAAGGCGCTGTGAAAAAAGCTCTGGATTTCTGCAGGCAAAACAGCATAAAGATTGCTTTTGATGTTGCAGATCCGTTTGCCGTAGGCCGTTACAGACAGACATTCCTTGAACTTATAGAAAACTACTGTGATATTGTATTCGCAAACAGTGAGGAAGCCAGATATCTGTTTGACAACTACGATGCATATGAATGCTGTAAATCCATGTCAAAGCTCACACGTATTGCCGTAGTAAAGAACGGTAAGAAAGGATCATTCGTGGCAGAAGACAGAAAGATAACCCAGATACCAGTTTCAGGATCAACGTCCCCTGTAGACACAACAGGCGCCGGCGACACATATGCGGCAGGTTTCCTTTACGGGCAGGCAAAGGGTTTCTCCACACAGATATCAGCAGAGATCGCTTCCTATCTTGCCGGTGAGATAATCTCCTGTCTCGGAGCTCAGTTCTCAATCGAAAAAGCCTCTCAGATAAGAAAGTATCTAGAAGAGAAGTATGAGGGGAAAAAGTCCTAACAGAAGTATTCCAGAAAATACAATGGACACGCATATGCCGATTATTCCAAGGATAAATCCCGCTTCTGATGCGGGTTTTCCTTTCTTCCAGAAGAGGAAATACAGACTGCTGTTATTCCAAGTACAAGTCCTGCAAAACGCGAAAATGTGAGCGCACGTGACAGTACCCTCTAAGCAAGCTTATGGGCTTCCTGAGAATATCTCAGGTCTTTTTCCTCGTTCACGGAAACCATGCTTCTTAGGCACATTGCTGTGCGGTCGTCCACAGAGGGTTTCTCCGGAGACTTGACTTCGCCAGTGTCCCTGGCTAGGGCCTTCAGGCCAAAGGATTTCAGATTGAGAGCCGAATTACGGTCTCTATCATGCCGGGTATGACATACAGGGCACTCCCACTTCCTGTCACCAAGTGTGAGCCCGTCGTTATGCCAGCCACAGTTATGACATGTCCTCGAAGAAGCGAAGAATCTGTCTGCCACTATCAGACTCTTTCCATACCACAGGCATTTTTATTCAAGTTGCCTTCTCACTTCATAAAAAGATGCATCCGCTATATGCTTGGCAAGCTTTCCGTTTTTCATCATACCAGATACATCCAGATTCTCAGTTACAATCACGTCTATTTGGCTGTCACAGACTATTTGCTTTGTCATCTTATGTATCGCATCCTTCCTGATACTTGTTATCTTTTCATGAAGAGAGGCTATCTCTTTCTTAAGATTCCTCCAGTTATTCGAACCTTTCTTCTTTTTGGAGAGAAGACGCTGGAGATGTTTCAGCTTTTTCTCATATTGCTTCAGTGTTTTCGGGTTCTCATAGTCAATGCCATGCGAGCACACTGCAATCCTCTCGAGGTTCAGATCAACTCCAATCACCTTTGGATTATCAGGGACAACAGGAGAAGGAGCTTCATTTCCATTATCAAAAAGACAGGAAGCGTATACTGTTCCAGAAGGATTGACAGTGACAGTGATGTTCTTGAGTTTCCCGAAAGGCTTTCTGTGTATCACAGCATCAACCCAGCCGACACCTTGAACATAGATTCTGCTTCCTTCAACATCCACTTTTCCTCTCTGAGGTATTCTGAAACTCTTCCTGGAACGGTGCTTTGATTTGTACTTCGGATAATCTGCATTCTTTCTGAAGAAAGCTTTGAATGCATTTGACAAATCTGCTGATACACACTGCAGAGACTGTGCAGGTGCATCAGAAAGCCATGGATATGCTTTCTTGAGAGCATGACATATGAAGTTATTCAAATCGAAGGATGTATGACTTTCACCTCTCCTCTTGTAAGACTTAGAGCAGTATTCCAGAAGGCGGTTATAGGTGAAACGGCAACAACCGATGATGCGGGTCATCATCTGAGTTTGTTCTGCTGTTGGTTAGAGCCTGTAACAGGACACCTTCTGCATGTATTAATTATAGCATCATAAGAGCTGAAATTCCTACAGCTCTGCTGTATGAAAAGTTTGAAAAAGATAAGATAAGATGAATTGCGCATTCAGATCCTTTGCAAGCATAGGGGTTATCTGCGCAGATTTCTATATCAATGGACAGATACCGAGTAAAAGAGGGGATGTGCCCCTGTCCTTGTAATCAGGATTGTTTTCAGACAGACGATTATAATTCCCGTAAAATTCACTCATTTCAGTTTTCTCCTGACTTAAAATAATAATTTTCATATTGTCAGTGAACAAAAAGGCTCCGTAAAAACGGAGCCATGCTGAATTTTTCAAAAAAATCAGTAATTCTTTGCCTGAAGTTCGAAATATGCCTGAGGATGAGCACAGACCGGGCAGACTTCCGGAGCTTTCTTTCCGACATGGATGTGACCGCAGTTTGTGCACTTCCAGATCATCTCTCCGTCACGTGAGAATACAAGACCGTTCTCCACGTTGTTGAGAAGAGCAAGATATCTCTGTTCATGCTCAGCCTCGATCTTTGCAACACCTCTGAAAAGAGCTGCAATCTGCTTGAAACCTTCTTCATCAGCTTCCTTTGCGAATGTTGCATACATATCTGTCCATTCATAGTTCTCGCCTTCAGCAGCAGCCTTGAGGTTTTCAGCTGTTGTTCCGATCTCTCCGTTCTCCTGGAGAAGCTTGAACCACAGTTTTGCATGTTCTTTCTCATTATCTGCTGTCTCTTCAAAGATCTTTGCGATCTGGACATAACCTTCCTTTTTAGCCTTTGAAGCAAAGTATGTGTACTTGTTTCTTGCCTGGCTCTCACCTGCGAATGCTGTCTGTAAGTTTTTCTCTGTCTTACTTCCTTTCAATTCCATTTTTCTACTCCTATTATCTGGCATAACCAGTTTTATCTTTATTCACCTCTGCAATCCTCGCAAAGTCCCGAAATTACGATATCCACACTTTCAATCTTGAATTTGCCGGAAAGAAAAGCTTTCTTTTCATCAAGATCAGCATGGACATCCACTATTTTACCACATTTTCTGCAAACTGCATGATAATGAGGCAAAAGATTGAAATCATACCTGTCAGGACAGATTCCCGGCATGGGAATCTTCCTTATCTCCCCCATATCGGAAAGAAGAGCAAGATTTCTGTATACTGTGCCCTTACTTATGCGGGAATCATGAGAAACAACACTGGCATAGACTTCTTCCGCACTCGGATGACTTGTCATGCTCCTCACCGTATTAAGAATCAGCTCTCTTTGTACTGTGTTCCGGGTTGCTTTCATTCTTTTCTCTTATTAGTAATAATTCTCAATAATAAGAATATTGTTTATTTCCTATTGTGTCAAGAATAATCTTTTACGTTATCTTTAAAAAAGAACAGGACTCTTTGCAGGAGCCCTGTTTCACATATGCCGGAAGGCTTTTTATTTTGATCTTTCCGTCGGAAGAATCCTGACCTGTTTATAAAGGCCGTCTCCTTCACTTTTTGTCTCTACACCATCAAAATCATTGAGAGCTGTATGAATCAGACGACGCTCGAAAGGATTCATCGGGGCAAGAAGCTTGCTTCTGTGAGTTCTTCTTACATATTCTGCCGCCTTAAACGCATTCCTCACAATAAGCTCCTCATGACGCATCCTGTAATTTTCACTGTCAATTATTATCTTGTAATCCTTATCAAGATTACCTGCATACACATTTGCTATCAGCTGAATTGCATCAAGATTTTTTCCCTTTCTTCCGATGAGAATTGAAGAGTCTTCGCTTTCAATATTGAAACAGATCTTATAATCTCTTCTGAAATTGATAGTTACTTCCGCCTTGTAGCCCATCTTTTCTATGAGAGTTTTTAAAAACTGCTGGATATTCTCCTCATCACTGCTTTCCGGCTCAAGAACCTGGCCCGGAACTCTGTAGCCGCTTTCATCGTTGTCTTCGGGAAGTTCCTCATCATCAGGAACATGTACTCTGATGGTGACACTTCCCTTCTTGAAAAGGGTTTTCTTCTGACTTGAAATGACTTCAACATCAAAATCTTCCCTGTCAAGTCCAAGCTCATTTATTGCCTTTTCAATGGCATCTTCTTCATTTCTGCCTTCAAATTCTTTATACATATCAAATCCTCTTTTACTTTCTCTTTCTTGTTTTGTATCTGTTTATCTTTGCCTCTTCCCTTTCCTTTATTTCCTGTGCATACTTTTTTGTTTTCTTTTTATTCACGTAAATCTGCTGCAGGATTGAAATGAAATTCATAACTGTCCAGTAAAGAAGCAGACCGGAAGGTGCGTTGTAAAGGATGAAGAAGAATATGACAGGCATGCCATATGTCATGAATGTCATCATACCCTGCTGACTTGACTGTGTATTCGCAGTCTGCGTGATCTTCATTGAAAAGATCATTGAAGCAGTATATATGATAGGAAGGAGATGTATGTCATCACCGAGGAAAGGAATGCTGAAAGGCAGAGTGAATACAGTATCGGGAACTGAAAGATCCGGAATCCAGCCCGGAATGAACATTGCACCCCTTAATTCATAGTGAGTGCTTAAAAGACCATACAGCGCTATGAATATAGGGAACTGAATTAGCATGGGAAGACAAGATCCCATAGGACTTATTCCCTCTTCTTTATAAAGCTTCGCCATTGCAGCATTCATAGCTTCCGGATTGTCAGCATATTTTGTCTTTATTTCTTCAAGCTTCGGACTGAGAGCTGCCATTTTAGCAGTGGAGTCCATGCCTTTCTTAGAAAGAGGCTGTATGATGAGCTTTACAAGAATAGTCAGAAGTATGATGGCAACACCATAGTTGGGAATTATGCGGTGGAAGAAATTCAGAACCCATTTGAGAATTGTCTGAAGCCATCCAAGCCATGAGGAAGAATCGAGAACTTCGTCAAGCTTAAGTGCGGAAATGGCGAAAGTATTGTTGTTTGCCACATTGTAGATATCAAGTGCGCTTGAAAGCTTGGGTCCTGCATAATAATCATATGTGTCGCTGATTTCACTGTTTCTTATGTTGTTTCTTACAAAATAGAAACTGTTTGTCTGCAGAAGAATGGAATCTCCGCTTTCCTGTCTGAATTCAGTCACATACGAATCTGCTGATTCAGGAGCACCTATGACAGCAAAATATTTTCCTGCTGTTGCTGCCCAGCCAACCGGCTCCGTCACTTCGGCAAATCCGTTCTCAAAATCAGTCACATTACGTCTCTTATTGCTGTCAGCTTCCTTATAATACATTCTCCTGTATTCACCGTAGCTGTTGGAAAGATCCTCAAATTCAGGTCCCACCTGAGGATCGTAGCCGAGCGCATAGGAATCAAGAGGTATTTCACTTCCATCAAGAGAAGTCATGCTTACATTGACTTTGAAAAGATATTCATCGTTTTCAGGAACAGCAAAGCTCTTGGCTATCTCAAATGAACTTCCCTCCGCCTCAAAAGTCTGAGTGAAATCCACAAGTGTTATCAGATTTCCGTTATCTGTAGCCACGTTTTCCTGAATGCTGTAGCTGAAATAATCATCAACAGGATCATCAAAATCATTTCCTGTATAAAGAAGGAAGGCATTCTTGCCGCTTGAATCCTTGAGAATTAGCTCCACAGGTTCTCCTGTAGTGCTTTCTGTATGATTCTTGAGTTTTATGCTGCTGACTGATGCCCCTGCAGGGTCGAATTCAATCAGATAGGCATCTGTCTCAATAATGAAAGGCTGAATGTTCTCAACATCTGATGTTGCTGTTATGTCAACATTATCTGCTTCATCTGATTCTGCAATTGTCTCAACTTCCTCACTTTCCGTGTAATTATATTCAGGCGGAAAGAAAACAGTGTTTATAGTCATTCCGACTGTTATTACGATTACGGAAAGCACAATTGCGATAATAGTATTCCTATCCATCAATATTCTCCTATGCCTCAATGCGGATACGGAAAGCTGGAATCAGGAATACTCTGCTTAAAGAGGAAAAACGGGAGCTATTTTGTCTCAATCCTGTCTAATAAGGAATAAAAATTAGACTCAAGCAAGGAAAAAGGCAAAACCTTTCCGGGATACACTACCAAGGCAATATCATGACCAGTGGTCGGATTTTCTTCATCAAACATGACTCTTTCAGGATAAAGACGGAACAACTCCTTCATCTGACGCCTTATTTTATTCCTCTTCACGGAATTTCCGTATTTTCTGGCAGGAATCACTATGATGCGGTCATAGCAGAAACTGTTTTCTATAACCATTAATCGCATTCCCTTGCAGGAATATGATGATCCCTGCCTGAAAATGCGATCTATGTCATGTTTTTTTCGTATTATATCTTTCTTAGAAAGGCTTCTTCTCATCAGAAACTGTCAGGCTGTGTCTGCCTTTTGCTCTGCGGCGGGCAAGCACAAGACGGCCTCCCTTTGTAGCCATGCGTGCTCTGAATCCAAATGTTCTGGTTCTCTTTGTCTTACTCGGCTGATAAGTTCTTTTTCCCTTATAACTCATATTTATCTCCAATAAAGCGATTTTTTATTTATCCAGGACGAAAGCGTCCGACTTGCAACTCTATAAAATAAAAAGAAAACAGTCAAGATACTGTCTTTATTTTTCAATTCAATATTTTAACTCGTCTAACATTATAAAAAGGAAATTTCTCATGAAGTCTCATAAGCACTTCTTTTTCATGCATTCTGAAATAAGTATTATATGCAGGGTGAGAGCATTTCACGGTAATCGAGTTCTTGTCTGCACTCTCCAATGTTATATTTCCATACATTTCAGGGCCTATAATATACTGCCAGTATTTTATGACCGGTTCTTCTCCCCCGAGCTCCTTCTCCCACTCATCCTGAATTTTCTGTATGCATTCACCTATTGTCTTTTCCTGCCAGTCATGCTTTTTTTTCAACTTTTCCCTCCATGACTATGTACTCAAGCATTTCATCTTTTCTTGAAGAAAAATACTTTTCATCCGGAAGAAATGTAAAGAAAGCCTGGCTGTAATCAGTCAGAAGAGAAAGAAAGCTTCCTCTTTTGATATTATCAAGTTCAAGAAGTACATCATCTATCAGAAGAACCGGCTTTTTTCCTGTCATTTTTATGAAGAATCTTGCTTCGGCAAGACGGAAAAGAAGAGAGGCAAGCCTTATCTGACCTGTTGATCCGCTTTGGCTGAAAGGCCCGTTATCATCAAAAACAGTGAACCTGTCACGGTGTATTCCCGACGAAGTTGTCATAAGATTTATATCTCTTTCCCTTGTACTTTCAAGATAATTCATAACTTCATCTTCGCTTTTCAGTTCTCTCCACGAAGGCTGATACTTTATTGAAAGATTTTTTTCAGTTCCTGATATTTCCTTGTAAAGAGAAGGAAAAATATCATTGAACATTTTAACTCCTTCTTCCCTTTTACTTGAAATATCAAGGCCATATCTGACAAGACGCTCATCATAAAGAGAAAGAAGAGATATCTGTTTTGATTTTATAGCAGCATTTCTCTGCATAAGTATAATCTTATAACGCCGCAGATTATCAAGATAAAGAGGATCATACATGCTGAATGTCTGATCAAAGAAACGTCTTCTGTACTCAGGTTCCCCTTTAACAAAATTTATATCCTCATGTGAGAATACAATTGAAGGAAAATTATATATAAGTTCCTTTCTGTCTCTTATATCCTTCCCATCAAGAATTATTTTTCTCTTTCCGCTGTGGTTTATATATTCGACTTTATGCTCAATACCGTCATCATCACAAGCAATTCCGACAATATGAACACTGTCCTTGTTGAAGGTTATTATTTCCTTTGAATTTGATGTCCTGAATGAGGATCCATATGAAAGAAGATAAACGGACTCGAGAATATTTGTCTTTCCCTGTCCGTTTATTCCTTCAAGTATTACATTCTGACAATCCGTATCTATGCTGGAATTGTCTATATTCCTGAAATTATAATATTTTAACTCTTTGAATCTCATGATCAGTGCATCGGCATAATGACAAAGATATAATCCCTTTCAGGATCAGGCAGTACAGCTATGGCCGTATTTGCACTGTTAAAGCATATTCTAACATTGTCAGTTTCTACTATCTTGAGAGGAGTCTGAAGAAAACTGTAATTGAATGATATGGTAGTATCGGGACCATCATACTCACAGCTTATCATTATCTTGGCATCACCTATTTCAGTATTCTCGCTGCTAAGAAGAACTCCGTTGCGGCTGAAATCAAGGAATATTTTCTTGCTGTTTGAATCCACACAAAGAGAAACCTGATTGAGGGCATCCAGAAGATTTTTTACTTTTATCCTGCATTCATAAGCAAAACTCTGCGGAATGACTTTTCTATATGCAGGATAATTTCCTGTTATAAGAGTCGAATAAATTGAATGTCCGTTTATTTCCGCAAAAATATACGAGTTTGTTACAGCAATTGAGAAAAGACCTTCACCGCTGCCGATTGACATCAGTTGATTGAGGAATTTTATGGGAATTATGCAAGGTTTGAAATCAGGAATTTCCTGTTCAAAAACCTTCCTTGAACAGCTGAGTCTTTTTCCGTCTGTTGATGCGAGTACAAGCTGTCCTTCTTCATTCTTTTCCATATATACACCGGTAAGAAAAAACTTTGTCTCATCTGTTCCTACAGAGAAAGAGGTCTTATGTATCATGTCAAAAAAATCTCTCTGTGAAAGAGAAAAATAAGGATCAGAACATGTTACAAGCTCAGGAAATCTGTCAGCTGCGAGAGTCTTGAGATTGAATCTTATACTGTCATTTCCTGAAACCGTGATGTTTATTCTGTCATCCTCATCTGTGAATATGAGGTCACTTGATGGCAGAGATTTCAATATTGAAAGGAACTTCTCGCAAATTACAGTGGTAGATCCTGGAACTTCAGTGACAACAGGAAAACTTGTTGAAAAACCGAGTTTTGTATCAGTACTTTTTATTGTCAGAAGATTCTGGTAGTTCTCTATAAGTACATTTGACGATATTGAAAGAGCATTTCTCTGACTTGTAAAATTATTGGCATGCTCAATTTCCTTAAGAATAGTATCTCTCTGGCAAATAAACTTCATTTAAAAGCTCCTTTGTTAATATACCTAGAATATTATAAATTATTTCATTCTCATCTTCAATAAAACAAAAATTCAAATAAAATCATAATTTCAAAAGCAGTATTAACTTTTTATGGTCATTATTATCATTATTAAAATATAAAAAAATTTCAGTAATAATAATATTAATTTGACTTTATTGTTGAAAACCAATTTATTTTATTTTAATGTAAATAAATATTAAATATAAAAGTATGTTGATAACTTGTTTATTAACAAGTCTTTATTGTTTAAAGTTTGTAAATGTTATGAAACTTCTGATTCTTATGATAGAAGACTGTTGATTTAAACAAAGTTTTCAACAGGTTTTAAGTATGCTATCAACAAGTTTTCCACAGACTTTTCAACAGAAAAAAATTCAAAACTTTATAATAACCTTTCAAGCGAAGGAAGAAGAAAATGATTGAAAAGAGAAAAAACTCTTCCAACCCCGATGAAAGCTATTATTGTACCTATGCCTATTCCTATTATTTCATCAGATGCGATAAGTGAAATAATGATTTTCAAAAATATATTAAAAACGCCAAACATGTTTTTTACTGATCCTGTTTCTTTTTTTGAAAAATCAGCAAGTGACTGCACTATTCCGTCTCCGGGATTAGGTATGAGAAGCATGTCAAGTGTTGCTGCAGCACCTATCCCTGTTGATATCACAGCAAGAGATAGAAGTCTTTCTGTCATTGATGAAGATTAATATGGATTATGATCTCAATAAGAACAAATGTTGTGTATCCTATTTTAATTGACAGAATTGATGAAAACAGTTTGCAACCGAGATTATAGGAGATACTTCAAGCGCTGTTTTAACATTCAGCGGTATTCCGAATGCAAGAATTAAAAGTCCCTAAACATATATTGCCGAGTATAAGAAAAAAAAGACGCTTTTGAAATGAAAAAAAAGAGAAGATGAACAAATGATCATCTTCTCTGTGTTCCGTATTTTAAAGTGCTGTAAATACGAAACGAAGGGGGTTACCTAAATTCGAGTAGTCGCTGATTCTGTTGTCATCCATATCATATACGGCTACATCCACATCTTCTGAGTTGATTTCCACTTTCAGAATGTCTTTTTCATGTGATATATCAACTCTTGGAGGCACTGTCGCTCTCAGGTGCAAGGTAATGGTATCTGTTTCTGCCCACACTGTTGTACACAGAAAAGAAATAAATAATAATGTAATAAGTTTTTTAATAACTTTGAACATTACCTTGCTCCTTAATTTACAACATATGTATAATGATTAAAAATAAAACTGTCAATATTTTATTGTTTAATATTATATAATAAAAGGAATTAACATATGTCATATGTTGTAATTCAAACCTTATTTACTTATAACATACTTATATCACATTCTTTTATTTGATCTATTTTAAGAAATATTATGTTAGAGGTTAAAACAAAGATTTAAGCTTTTTATATGCGTATTATGCAAAAAAAAACTTATGTCATATGTGACTTATGACATAAGTTTAACTTATAACATAAAAATAATTAAAAACAGCATTTAAAGCTTTGTGATATTCAGACACAAAGTAAAAATGTTATATGTCAGCGGGCCTTTGCACGTATGTTTGATTCAAGCATTTCCAGTGAAGAAGATAGTTCTGAATTTGTCTTTCTTTCCCTTTCTATTTTATCTATGGAATGAGTGATTGTGGAATGATCTCTGTCGAAGTATGTTCCTATTTCTGTTGTTGAATACTGTGTTATCTTCCTTGTGAGGTAGATTGATATATTCCTTGCATCTTTTATTATGGCAGTTCTTTTCTTTCCTTTTATATCTGAAATATCTATATTGTAATATGATGCGACTTCTTTTACTATCATGCTGATTGAGATGTCCTGTTCTCCGGCAATCGGAGCTGCTATTATGTTCTTAAGCTGTTCCTGTGCTATTTCAAGTGTTATCTTCTGTCTGATCAGAGTTGAATATGCTATGAGGGTGGTAAGGGAACCTTCCAGATCTCTTACATTTGTTTTTATGTTCTCTGCGATATAATTCAGAACACTGTCATTGATTTCTATGTTTTTCTCTCTGCATTTCTTTTTAAGAATGGCCACGCGTGTTTCATAGTCTGGAGCAGTCAGGTTTATGTTAAGACCCCTTGTGAAACGTGATTTGAGACGATCTGTAAATCCTTTGAGCTCACTTATCGGACGGTCACATGTGAAAACAATCTGCTTGTTTGTCTCATACAGGTCGTTGAATGTATGGAAAAGTTCTTCCTGAGTCTGTATCTTCTTCTCGAGGAAATGAATGTCGTCTATAAGCAGTACATCTGCCTTTCTGTATTTTATTCTGAACTGTGATGTATTCTTATTTGTAAGGGACTGTATGTAGTCATTGGTGAAAGTTTCAGCTGTGACATAGATCACATTCTTTCTCGGATTCTCTTTTTCCACATAGTTTCCTATTGATTCAAGAAGATGTGTCTTTCCAAGACCTACTCCGCCGTAAAAAAGGCAGGGATTGAAACTCATTCCCGGATTCATCGCAATTGCCTTTGCGGCGTTATATGCGAACAGTGTGCTTTCACATGGAATGAAACTTTCGAATGTATATACAGGGTTCAGAAGACTTGTCCGTGAATGGGTTTTTTCATCTTTATGGAGAACGTTGTCTTTTTCTCTCACTTCATCTTTAATGCTTTCATCAGCGGCAATACTTATTGAAAGCTCTATTTTCTGTCCGCTCAGTTCTTCAAGCATGTTTATCAGTTCGGTTCTGCACTGTTTTTCAAAATTTGCTTTGGTCATGGCAGAATCGCATTCCAGGAAAAGAGTGTTCTTATCGCTTTTTCTGAATGTAACATAATCAAGCCACATGGTTTTTGACTGAGGCAGACTTTCATGCAGCTGTTCCAATGCCTGATACCAGATGTCTTCTAACATAATATGTATCATATTGGTTGATGCTTGTTTTTTTCAAGGGTTTTCACATAATAATTATCATTTCACATAATATTTTATGATACATATAAATATATAAAAAAATACCTGTTGTTGAAATTTTTAATAATTACCACTAATATATCTAAGGTTATTTAATATATGTGCGCACGCGCATATGTGATGACTAATTCTGATAAGGGAAAATTGCATGAGCGAAACAAATTTCAAAGAAGAGGCGGAAATGCAGATACCCGACAGCATCATGAACGGAAGCGAAGAATATAACAGCAGTGAAATTCAGGTGCTTGAAGGTCTTGAACATGTACGTCTCCGCCCAGGTATGTACATAGGTACTACAGGTATTGACGGGCTTCATCACCTTGTGTATGAGGTTCTCGATAACAGTATCGATGAGGCTATGGCAGGTTTCTGTGACCATATACAGATTTATTTTGACAATGGCGAATACGGAGAAATATGTACTGTTGAGGATAACGGACGCGGTATTCCGACAGATATTCATCCGCAGGTAGGCAAGTCGGCTCTTGAGGTCTGTCTTACGAAGCTTAATGCCGGAGGAAAATTCGGCAAAGGTGCTTACAAGGTGTCCGGAGGTCTGCACGGTGTAGGTGTTTCCTGCGTGAATGCCCTTTCCATCTGGCTTGAAGCTACTGTATATCATGATGGAAAGATATTCCGGCAGGTTTACCACAGAGGTGTTCCCGAAGAAGATGTCAGGGTAATCGGAACATGTGATGCGGATAAGCATGGAACAACAATCAGATTCTCACCTGATTTCGATGTGATGGAGAGAAACAGCTTTAATTATGATACTCTTGCTGCTCGTTTCAGAGAACTCAGCTATCTTAACAAAGGTATCAGGATAACACTTACCGACAGACGTTCTGATGAAGCGAAAGTCGAGGTCTTCCATTCTGAAGGAGGTCTTTCCGAGTTTGTAAGCTACCTTAACCAATATAAGAAGACTCTTTTTCCTCCTATTGCATTTGATGCTGTGAAGAATGATGTCGTGGTTGAGATAGCACTCCAGTACAATGATAAATATGATGAGAAGGTTTATTCGTTTGTAAACAATATCAATACACGTGAAGGCGGTACTCATCTTACCGGTTTCAAGACAGCTGTTCTCATGGCTGTCAACAATCAGCTTCAGAAAAATCAGAAAATGATGAAGAAATTCGGAAATGACAAGCTTGAGTCAACCGATATTTCAGAGGGTCTTACAGGAGTTGTATCCATAAAAATCGCGAATCCGCAGTTTGAAGGACAGACAAAGATGAAGCTGGGAAATGCGAATGTGCGTGGTATTGTCCAGTCTCTTGTTTATGAGAAACTCAACAATTATTTTGATGAATTCCCTGCAAACATCGAGATGCTTCTTGACAAGGCTATCAGCGCTGCTTTAGGCCGCATAGCTGCACGCAAGGCACGCGAGCAGATAAGGAAGAAAAGCGAAGGCGGCGGACTGCCTGGAAAGCTTGCTGACTGTTCTGAGAAAGATCCTGCAAAGTGCGAGGTTTTCATCGTTGAGGGTGATTCTGCAGGCGGATCGGCAAAGCAGGGAAGAGACAGAAGGTTTCAGGCGATTCTTCCTCTCTGGGGAAAAATGCTTAATGTGGAGAAAGCCCAGGAATACAAAGTTCTCGGAAATGACAAGCTGCAGCCTGTCATTTCCACTATCGGTGCCGGGCTGACCCGTTATAACAACAACAGTAATGACGGATCATCTGATGAAGAACAGACTTTCGACATAACAAAGGCACGCTATCATAAGATCATAATAATGGCTGATGCTGATGTCGACGGTTCTCATATCAGGACACTGCTTCTGACTTTCTTCTTCCGTTACATGAGACCTCTGATTGAGGCTGGATATATTTATTTCGCAATGCCTCCGCTTTACAAGATCACTCTCGGCAAAAAGGTGTTCTATGCTTATGATGAGGCTGACAAGAAGAAAATAATTGAGGAGAATGCCTCCGGAATGGATGAATCCAAGATTCCTATACAGCGTTATAAAGGTCTTGGAGAGATGAACCCTGAACAGCTTTGGGAAACAACTATGAATCCAGAGACAAGACTTATCAGCAAGGTTCACCTTTCAGATGCCGAGGAAGCCGACAGGGTTTTTTCCATGCTTATGGGTGAAGATGTGGAACCCAGACGTGAGTTTATCGAGCAGAATGCCACTTACGTAGCCAATCTCGATGTATAAAGGAAAGAGTTATGGATGAAGATTTGACAAAGAGTGATGATATCAACAGCCGTGTGATCACGGTGGATGTATCAAATGAGATGAGGACAAGCTATCTCAATTATGCTATGTCCGTTATTGTAAGCCGTGCTCTTCCTGATGTGAGAGACGGTCTCAAGCCGGTTCACAGAAGAATTCTCTACGATATGTATGAGATGGGACTGAAGGCAAGCGGCGGTTACAAGAAGAGCGCACGTATAGTCGGTGATGTTCTGGGTAAATACCACCCGCACGGAGATGCTTCTGTCTACGATGCGCTTGTTCGTCTTGCACAGGATTTCTCGTTGCGCTATCCGGTTGTGAAGCCTCAAGGCAATTTCGGCTCAATTGACGGAGATCCGCCTGCTGCAATGCGTTATACGGAAGCCAAGATGAGCCGTATCGGTGAGGAAATGCTTACCGACATAGGCAAGGATACAGTTGATTTCGGGCCTAACTATGATGATTCTCTTGAAGAACCGACAGTTCTCCCGGCAGCTTTCCCCTTCCTCCTTGCAAACGGAACAAGCGGTATTGCCGTAGGTATGGCCACGAATATGGCACCTCACAACCTGAATGAGATTGTTGATGCCGTATGTGCTCTTATCGATAATCCTGAGCTTACGAATCTTGAGCTTCTTGATTACATCAAAGGCCCGGATTTCCCGTCTGCCGGCATAATCTGCGGCAGAAAAGGCATAATCGATGCTTATACATCAGGACGCGGCAAGATAGTCATGCGATCACGCTATGAAATTGAAGAGCACGAGAAAGGACATGACAGGATAATATTCACAGAACTGCCTTATCAGGTGAACAAGGCAGAGCTTGTGAAGAAGATTGACGATCTGAGGAAAGACAATGTCATTCCCAATATAGCAGCTGTGAGGGATGAATCTGACAGGGATGGTATCCGTGTCGTGATTGATCTCAAACAGGGGGCTGTTCCCAATATCGTTCTCAATATGCTTTTCAACAGAACAGCGTTGCAGTCCAATTTCAATGTCTATAATCTCGCCCTTAAGGACGGAAGACCGAAGGTGTTCACATTGCGCGAGATGCTTCAGAGCTATATTGATCACAGAGAGAATGTCATTGAGAGAAGAACCCGTTATGATCTTAAGAAGGCAGAGGAAAGAGCTCATATACTTCTTGGTCTAAAGATCGGCCTTGAGAATATTGATGAGGTCATCAGGATCATAAAGGAAAGCGAGGACAATAATATAGCCTCTATCGAGCTTCAGAAGGCTTTCAGCCTGACAAAAATACAGGCTGATGCCATCATTGACATGAAACTCGGCCGGCTTTCACACCTTGAAACGGCGAAAATACTTGATGAACTTGCTGAAATCGAGCAGAAGATCGCGTATTACAAGGATCTCCTCTCTGACAGAAACAAGATACTTGGTGTTGTTAAGGACGAGATAAGGGAGATCGGACAGAAGTATGGTGACAGAAGAAGAACCGAGATCCAGGAAAGGGAACTTGAAGATACGACTGATGCCGACTTCATAAAGGAAGAACAGGTTGTTGTCTCCATTTCCAACAAAGGATTTGCAAAACGTCTTTCACTTGATGAATACAAAGCCCAGAGCCGCGGAGGAAAAGGCGTTAAGGGAGCAAAACTTGTTGACGGCGATTTCGTTGAACATCTCTTCATTGCATCCTCTCATGATATCGTGATGTATGTCACCAATTACGGTAAGGCCTATTACACATATGTATGGGAAATTCCTGAGGCTGCAAAGACGGCAAAAGGTGCGAACCTCAAGAACTTCCTCCAGATTGAGAATCAGGAGAAAGTCACCAGCATCATCTGCTTCAAAGAATTCAGAGAAGATCAGTACCTGATGATGGTAACAAAACTCGGTGTCACCAAGAAAGTGGAGCTCATTGCCTTTGAGAATGCAAAGAAGAGAGGAGTCAAGGCTATAATCCTTGATGAGAACGACGAGCTTGTCTCATCAATCTTCGTAAATGAAGGGGATGATGTGATGTTTGTCTCCAGGCTTGGAAAAGGTCTGAGGACAAGATCTGATGATGTCAGGACAATGGGCAGAGCCACTCATGGTGTAAGAGCCATGAAGCTCGCAGACAACGACGAGATCATCGGTCTGGTGAAAGTCGAGGATGATAAGAGAATCCTCATGGTCACAGAAAACGGGAAAGGAAAACAGGTCCGCTTCAGTGAGTTCATGGCACATGGCAGAGGTACAATGGGTCAGAAAATTTACACAATCGACGACAGAACCAGTTATCTCGTAAATGCACTTGCCGTAAATGATGACAATGATGTTGTCTTTGTGACACTCAACGGACAGACCATAAGAGTCCATGTCAGAGATATTTCCATCCAGGGCCGTTCTGCTATGGGTGTGAAAGTTGTCTCATTCAAGAAAGCAAAGGATATCATCGTTGCCATGGCTGCTACTGAGTATCAGGTGGATGAAGAAGACAATGACGAAACCGCAGAGAATAGTGAATCCTCTGGTGCATCTGAAAATGAAAACATGACAGAAGTATCAGGAAAAGCTGAAAGCACTGAGGAAAGAGAATAATTTTCACTTTTAGCTATGTTTTTAACTGCAGGCCATATGTACAACACTCATATGGCCTGTTTTTTATTTTCTGAAAATGAATTTAGTATGATATAAAATATTATAAATAAATAAAAATATTCATGTATTTTTGTATCTATATATAGAAACATAGATAAAAAAAACGCCATTTGAGGCTTTTATTTGGGCATTTTGGGGAATAGAAAGAAATCTGAAGAGTGATTTTAAAAAATAGTCTCCTACTTAAATGAAAGGAAGAAAAATCCATGTGTTTATATCTGTTTATGTTTCACGTGAAACCATCAGAAGACATTTAATAAAACAATTATTGTTAAATCAGGTTGAGAATTATAAAAGATGAGATTTTTTGATTTTCTTAAAAAATATATAATAGGGATTGTGTTTCACGTGAAACCGATGATTTTAGTTTAAGGCGTGAAGATTGCATTCTTATTTTATGATATTTAAAAACTAATCCGAAATATTTAATTTTATGAAATTTTTAATTATAAAAGTAATTTAAAATTTGAGAGATATAGTTGATAGAGACAAGAATAAAATATAGAAATTCAGCTGATGTTTAATATTATGCGAAATTTGATTTTTTGTGTTTGGGTTAGTTTTGCAGGAAATGATTCTTTGTAATAATTATTGGTTGATTAATACAATGCAGATGTGAAATTTATAATTCTTTTTAAGTTACTTAAATAGTTACAGATTTGCTTTTCCTGTAAAATGGCTTTCAATTATGTTAATTGTTTTTTTATTTGCGTTTTATTTTTATATGCTCCTTTTTAAGGGTTTTTTTTCATTTGTTTTAAAAATAGTATTGCAGACTGATTTTTTTATTTTGTTTCACGTGAAACCTTTTATTTATTGATTTTTATAGTTGTAGGAAATTTGTTTTATTTTTTTTGTGATTTTTATTCCAAATAATATCTAATATATTAGTATATTATTTTTTTGTTTCACGTGAAACACTTTTATATTCAGTTTAAGATGTGTTTTATGAATGAGGTTTCAGTTTTTAAAACCATGTTTTTGTTTTATTCAAAAAAAACCTCTCTTTGGAAGAGAGGCAGATGATAGAAAATTCTTTTTGATCAGAACTGCTGTCCTGTTGCGTTGATAACTTCAAGCTGTGGATCTACAACAGCCCTGAGGTATTTCTCTACTCCGTTCTTGAGAGTCATCTGTGACATAGGGCAGCCGGCACATGCACCGACAAGATTGACGTATACATTTTTATTATCAAGCTTTATGAATTCGATATCTCCGCCGTCGTTCTGCAGAGAAGGTCTTATTTGATTGATGGCTTCTGCCACCTTCTGTTCTAATGTCATTTCTGCCATTAAGGTTTTTCCTCCTGTAATTGTGTAAAAAATACACTAAGGTTCTTGCACGGTCAAGTTTGTTTATGTCGACAAGTTTGATTTTTCATCATATATTATTATTTATGAGTGCTCACAGGATAATTTTTTTGAATCAGAAAGGCGGAGTCGGCAAAACGACGACATGTGTCAATCTGGGTTCTTCTCTCTGTGCCTTGGGCTATAAAGTGCTGCTTGTGGATTTTGATTCTCAGGGGAATCTGACAGGAGCTGTTTCCGGGGATGGCAGAAAACCTACGATGTATGATGTGATTGCCGGTCGTGTTCAGGCTCAGGATGCCGTACAGGAAACTCCTTTCCAGAATCTTTTCCTTATTCCGGGATCAATAGATCTGGCAGGACTTAATGTCGAACTTGTAGATGAAGAAGATAACAGCTACTTCCTTAAAAAGAGACTTGCCGGGCTTGACAGTCAGTTTGATTTCATTTTTGTGGATTGCCCTCCTTCTCTCGGTGTGATAACAATGAATGCGCTTGCATGGGCTGAAAGCATCATAATTCCTATGCAGTGCGAATATTTCTCGATGGAAGGTCTTAATCTTCTGATGAGGACGGTTTCAAACGTCAGGAAAGATCTTAATCCTGATATCAGGATACTGGGTATTCTTTTCACGATGTTCAGCAAGAGAAGCCGGCTTAATGCTGAAGTGATACAGGATACAAGCAGTTTCTTCCCTGATCTCGTATTCAAAACGGTAATACCAAGATCCGTGCGCCTTGCAGAAGCTCCTTCTTACGGGCTTCCGATCAATGTTTATGATATATCGAATGCGGGCACAAAAGCATATAGCTCACTTGCCAGGGAGGTTGTTGAAAGAGTATGAAAACAGTCAGGAAAAACCATGGACTTGGTAAGGGCATAAGTTCCCTGCTCGGCAATTTTGATTATGATCTCAATTCTGAGGAAGTGATGGCCGAGGCGGAGAAAAGGAAAAACGAAGCGGTCGGAGAGCTGCTTGAGGAAAAGCCAGGGTATAAAATAAAGCTTCATGATGTGGTGAGTGACGAGAAAGGACTTTCCCGTCCTTCTTCTGATGAAGTTATTTCTGATGAAAAGGTTCTGTCCGTTTCTGTTTCAGATATAGAGACAAATGAGAATCAGCCGCGAAAATCGTTTGATGAGGAAAGTCTTGAGGAACTTGCGGAATCCATCCGTAAACAGGGCATATTACAGCCTTTGCTTGTTGAGGAGATCGTTCCTGGAAAATACCGCATTATTGCAGGTGAACGACGTTACAGGGCAGCCAGGATAGCTGGGCTTGAGAAAATTCCTGTGCTTGTGCGGCATCTGAGTGAGCTGCAGCGTATTGAGGTTGCTCTTATAGAGAATATTCAGAGAGAGGATCTTAATCCTGTCGACGAGGCTGCAGCGTATCAGTTTCTTATCCAGAAATCCGGTTTCACCCAGGATGAGATTGCTAAAAGGGTTGGCAAGAACCGCTCTACGATAACAAACAGTCTCAGGCTGCTGCAGCTTCCTGACTCCATGAAAGACGATCTCATTTCCGGAGTTATCACACCGGGACATGCAAGGGCGATTCTTTCGTGTGTAAATCCTTCTGACAGGATTCTGCTCCGGAATAAAATTGTCGAGAAAGAGCTTTCTGTCCGTGCCGCGGAGGCGGAGGCGGAGGCTCTGAATCAGGGTAAGAAACTCATACTCAGAAAAAAAACGGGAGGGAAATCAAAAGATATCCAGATACAGGAAATCGAAGACAAGCTTCTTGATGCTTTCGGTACGAGAGTTGAAGTCAGGGGTAATCTGAAAAAAGGTAAGCTGATAATTCCGTATACAAGTACGATTGAACTGGAACGTCTTTATTCACTTGTTAAGGACGATTCTCTGTTCGATGAAGAATAAAAGGAAATAAAATCATGGATAAAAACAAATTAAAAGATGGTCTTTATGCTATAATCAATACTGAGAAGGGCGATATAGTCCTGTCTTTGGAATACAAGAAAGTTCCAATGACCGTAATGAATTTCATCGGTCTTGCCGAAGGTGTCCTGTCAGAAGATGAGGAACCTTTTTATGATGGTCTTGTTTTTCATCGTGTAATCCCGAATTTCATGATTCAGGGAGGCTGCCCGAAAGGAACCGGAACCGGAGGTCCGGGCTATCGTTTTCCGGATGAGTTTGATCCCTCTCTCAAGCATGACGGGCCCGGCGTTCTTTCCATGGCAAATGCCGGCCCCGGTACAAACGGCAGTCAGTTTTTCATAACCCATGTCGCAACACCGTGGCTGGACGGAAAGCATTCTGTATTCGGACATGTCATGGAAGGTCAGGATGTTGTAAACAGGATTGAGGCCGGAGATAAAATCAATAAGGTTGAAATTGTCAGAATCGGAGACGATGCCCAGTCTTTCAAGGCAAGTGTCGGAGATTTTTCCCGTCTTGTCGAGGAAAACGACAGGAGAAACAGGGAAAAAGAGGCGGAGGAGAGACGCGGAATTGAAAAAGAGCTTGATAACCGCTATCCGGGAGCTGTGAAAAAAACATCAGGATTATGGTATGTTATTGAAAAGGAGGGAGACGGTAAGTCTCATCCTGCTTTCGGCCAGAAAGTTAAGGTTCACTACCATGGTACGCTTCTTGACGGCAAGGTTTTTGATTCTTCTGTTGCCAGAAGGCAGCCTGCGGTTTTCAAGATCGGAGAGGTCATTGAAGGCTGGAATGAAGCGCTTGTCGAGATGAGCAAAGGAGAAAAGAGAACACTTATCATTCCTCCTGAACTCGGATATGGCATTCATGGTTTCCCAGGTGTCATTCCCCCTAATGCATACCTTATTTTCGATGTGGAGCTTCTTGATTTCTGATAATGAAAGCATCTCAGATACGCTTTGTATGCTCTGCCTGCGGCAGAGTTGAGAATAAATGGCTCGGCCGCTGTCCCAGCTGCGGAGCCTGGAACAGTTTTGAGGAGGAAAAGGTCGTAAAACCCTCACCTGCCTCTTCTCCGCAGACTGTCATGCAGCCTCTTGACAGCAAACTGAAAAAGCTTGCCGATGTTGTTGTCGATTCTTCCAGCCGGTTTGAATGCGGAATCAGCGAGCTTGACAGGGTTCTCGGCGGAGGTGTCATGAGACCGAGTTCCGTTCTGGTCGGTGGCGAGCCGGGAATAGGAAAATCCACACTCATGCTGCAGATGCTCGCTTCCTGTGCTTCATCAGGACCTGTTCTGTATGTATCTGGAGAGGAAAGTCCCGGACAGGTTAAACTGAGAGCGGAGCGGCTTGGCCTTGACCTTGAGCAAATAAATATATTCTGTGATACGAGACTGGAAGTCCTTATGGATGTGATAGGATCTCTGAAACCTGCTGTGGTTGTCATTGATTCGCTTCAGACGCTTACAACATCATCTGTTCCTTCCATAGCAGGTTCCGTGAATCAGATGAGGGCCTGCTGCATGGCTCTCAGCCTGACGGCAAAAGCCGAAAACACAGCCATGTTCTTCATAGGACATGTGACAAAGGACGGCATGATCGCGGGGCCTAAAATTGTCGAACATCTTGTTGATACTGTTCTTTCCTTTGAAAGTGCGCAGACCGGCGTGAGAATCCTCAGGAGCATAAAAAACCGTTTCGGCTCGGTAGATGAGCTGGGTCTTTTCAGAATGGATGAGAAAGGACTTTCCGCAGTCAAGGAACCCAGCCTTTTCTTTATTTCTGCGAGAGAAGACGAGTCTCTCCCTGTAGGTATTGCTTATTCTGCTGTAACGGAGGGATCAAGAACTTTCCTTGTAGAGATCCAGGCTCTTGTGGTTCCTGCAAAAGGCGGTATTTCAAGAGTCTACTCAGATAAAATCGATACGGCAAGAGTAAATCGTGTTGCTGCAATTCTGGAACGTCATGCAGGGCTGATGCTTTCCGACAGCGATATTTACATAAATGTTGCAGGAGGAATGAGAATAAACGAAGTTTCAATTGAACTTGCCCTTGCTCTTGCCCTGTGGTCTGCAAAGACAGATAACGCGCTGTATGAGAAAATGGTTTGTTTCGGAGAGCTTTCCCTTGCAGGCGAGGTCCGGCCTGTTTCTTTTCTCGGCAGGAGAATGAAAGCATCTGAGGAAATGGGCTTTACCCGTATTCTTGCTCCTTCAGTGCAGAAAACAGATGATATATCTTTTTCCGCCTGCCGGAATATAAAACAGGCTATAATGATTGCCAGAGGATTTAGTAATGGGAGCTAATTTTTCTTTTTGTAGTTTGTGAAGACATATCCCAGAAGAAATACGACAGCAGCAACTAGCATAGCTCCTGTAAGTGCAGGGGAAAGCGCAATTCCGCTGCTGTCAATGATCATGTATGTGATGCATATTGCAATCGAGATGACGAGCATCCAGAGGTTTTTCTTTTCCTTTTTGTTTTCCATCATATTTAAAGCCTGCTTATCAGAACCGGAAAAGCGATGAGCGTTCCGAAAGCACTGCCGAGGGACGAGAACAGAAACACGAGCAGGGCATGCAGGATCCTGTTCTTGTACCAGCGCTTGAATTTCATGGCATCATCGTTTATTCCTTCAAAATCCTTTACCTTAGGTTTCCGGAGTGTTGCTTCGAGAATTCCTCCGAGCATGCCGACACCAAGCGCCGGATGAAGTGCGAAAAGAGGTGCTGTGACGGCACAGGCAATGACATTAAGCGGATGTGCAAGGGAAGCGGATGTCGCAATGAACGTGCAGGAACAGTTTACGGCAATCCAGATAAGGAACATTCTCATTCCCTGATCCCATCCGGAAGAGATGAAGCCATATATTAAAACAGCCACTATCAGAAGAGGAATGAGCCAGCTTATTATTTTCCCCACCGGGGCACCTTTTGGAATAAATGAAAGATTTTCAAGAGAAGGAGAGCTTTCTCCTCTGCTTAGTTTGCCAATGGTGTCTATGACTCCGTTTGTATGTCCTGCACCTATTACCGCTATTTTCTTTTTTCCTTCTGTCTCGAAGATTGAACGTCCGAGATACTGATCCCTTTCGTCAATGAGAACCTCTTTGACAGTCGGAAGTTCTTCTGCCATTTCATTCATCATTGACTGCAACGTGTCTTGTTTTTTCAGATCTTCAAGTTCCTGTTCTGTTATTTCTTCTTTGGAGAAGGCCGCTGAAAGCAGGACGGAAATAAGTTTGCATTTGTTCCATAGCGAACTTTTTGCCCATGCACGTTTGAAAGTTGTCTGGATGTCCCTGTCGCACAGAGAGAGAGGTATGCCTTTTTCTTTTGCCATCTCTGCCGCACCAAGAATCTCGTCGCCGGGTTTTGTTCCTGTCTGCTCTCCCATCCTGCGCTGGAAAGAAGAAAGGGCGGTATTGGCCAGGAGAAAGAATCCCTTTCCTTCTTTTATGACTTTCCTTATATCCATGTTTTCCCAGCTGGACTTTTCTGTTTTTGACTTCATCCTGCCATCATCAAGTTCGATGCAGATCCTGTCAGGATTCTCGCTTTCAATCAGGCTTGCGACTTCTTCAACGCTTGTCTGGCTGACATGCGCCGTTCCCACAAGTATTATTTCCTGATCTGGGAGAATGAGTTTATGTATTGTATCGCTGATCGTTTCCACTTTCATAATGAGTAAAACTTAATGCATTCTTCTTCTTGTGGCAATTACGCGGGGAGAAAGATTTGCATTACGGACTCAAAATCTTTTTCTTTATAGAAGCGTATATATAATTCTCCTTCCATTCTGTACAGCGGAAGGGTTTTGACAAGTCGCAGTATTTCTTTTTCATCTTCGCACACAGGCGCCTGCAGGAGGGAATATTTACCTGCCGGTATGCTGAGATTGTATCCTTTTCTGGCTGCAGGAGGATAGCCGCTTTCCACAAGATCCTTTTCTTCCTGTGTATAGGGCGAGCGGAAGCCGCACCATTTTTTTTCAAGGCGCAGGAAGACATCATCATAGAAAAAACGGCAGCAGTATGTGAATTCGCTTCCTGTTTCAAGTGTGAAAATTTCATCAATGGAATGCTCTTCTTCCTTGTATGTCAGAGGAATGATGAGATTGAGTGTGAACAACATGGGGAAATGATAGCCTATCATCCTTTTCAGGACAATGGCGAACCTTGTTAGTAAGGCTGTATTCGGGTATTATATGGGTATGTTAAGTACAATTAAAGAAAACATCCATCTTTTCCGTTATGAGAAAAATCATGACGATCTGTTTGAAGGCTGCTGGCCGATCAATAAGGGCGTTTCGATAAACTCCTATTTCATAAACGGAGGCAGTAAGAAAGTTCTTATCGATTATGTCGAGGCAGGCGCGTCTTTTGATGATGATCTTTCACAGCTTGGATTAAAGCTGGAGGATATCGACATTCTTGTTCTGAACCATATGGAGCCTGATCACACCGGTGCTTTGTCAACGCTTTTCGCCAGGAACCCGCAGATCCAGGTATATGCTACAAGACTCGGCGCGGCTGAAACCGAAACTCTCTATGGTTATAAAAACGTGCATGTCATCACAAATGGCGAGGAGCTTGATATCGGCGGCATGACACTTGTTTTCTATGCCACACCTAATATCCACTGGCCGGATACGATGATGACATATCTCAAGGAGGAGGGAATTCTTTTTTCCTGTGATGCATTCGGAGCTTTCGGCGCATACCAGAGTGTATATGATGATGAGCTTACGGAAAGCGAATGGGCACTGCTGAAAACAGAGACAGAGCGTTATTATGCGAATATTGTCGCAAGTTTCTCTTCCTTCGTTCTCAGGGGAATCAAAGCTCTTTCCTCTCTTGAGATAAAGACAATCTGCCCCAGTCATGGTCTTGTATGGAGAAAGGATCCGCTTTCTGTTGTCACATGGTATGCCAGAATGGCAGGTTATGCAGAGGGTGAAAGGGAAAAGGAGATCACCATTCTTGTTTCCAGTATGTATGGAAATACTCTTTCATATGTTTCATCCCTTGAGAGAATGGCAAAGGATGCCGGGATTGTTACCCATACAGTAAGGATTCCTGATACAAACGCCTCCTATGCAATTGAGAAGGTGTGGAGAAGCAAGGCTTTCGTTGTTGCCGCTCCTACATATGAGAAGGAGATGTTCCCTCCAATGGCCCACTGCCTTGACTGGCTTTCCAGAAAAGATGTGAAGGGCAGGATCTCAATGCATTTCGGTTCTTCTCTCTGGTCGGGCGGAGCTTCTGCTGAATATAAGGCATATGCTGAGAAGATGCAGCTTGATGTTGTTGACACTTTCGATTTCAGAGGAAAAGGAACAGCTGAGGACAGGGAGCGCATCATGAATGCATTCAGCAGGGTCATAGATAAAGTCAGGGGAGAGTGAAAAGATTTCCCTGCTGTAGAGGAAATAAAGAAGAGCGGATGATTCCTGTCGGATTTCAAAGGCCGGAAGAGATTGTCCGTTCTGTTTTTTTACTTCTTGCAGTATTTTTTGTTTTGAGAATATACTATATATAAATTCCATATAAAAAAGGAAGGATTCAATATGAAAAAGAAACTTATCGTGACATTGCTTGTTCTTGCATCTTGTATGGCTGGGCTTTTTGCTACACCTCTCATACAGCTTGGTGCCAATTTTGCATATAACGCGCCTGTTGGCGATGGCGATGCATTTGTGGACGGACTTGGTGATTTTGATAATTATTCAATCGGAGCAGAGGCCAGAATCAACTTCTTTGACTGGGTTTCGCTGGTTGTTCCCGCCACATTCGGCGGTTTGGGAAGTGATTTGTTTTCCATAAACACCACACCCAGCATCAACCTCAATATTCCTGCTGCAAGCGTTCTTGATATCGCACTTGGTCTTGGAATGAGAATGAATTTTTCTCAAATCGGCGATGACTGGTATCTTAACGGATATCCCATGGGTGAGGCAGGAGAGGCTTTCCTCGGAGCAAGTCTTGCATACAGAGCTGCTCTCACTTTCAATGTTCTTGGTCTTGGCATCGGCCTGACAGCTTCCGTTCCTACAGGATCCTTCAATGATTTCAGCATGATGCCGCAGTGGGAGCAGACAGCGCTTTCAGCATCACTGATGTTAAATCTTTTCTGATATCCAGATCTGACTGGAAACAGAAAAACTCCGCAGGGCTGGTGTGTGCACCAGTCAAGCAGGACAGAGAAATAATTAAATCAAACGATGTCGCTGTGCTTTTTTGGTGCAGCGACTCTTTTTATTTTATATTCATCTGACCCGCCTGCTATGGACAGTAAGGTGTGCGGTGTGAGAGGAAAGCTCTCAGCGCTGACGCCCTGAGAGCCTGCCGTTTCAATCGATAAACCATTCTCCTGTCAGATGTTTGAAAGCATATAACGCAGGAAACCCATCGTTCTTTCTGCTGAATCAATCATGATATGCTCGTTGACAGAGTGGACATCATACAGGTTCGGACCTATGGAAATAGAATCCATTCCTTTTACGACGGAATTGATGATTCCGCATTCCAAGCCGGCATGTATGCTGGTGACTACAGGTTTTTTCTTTGTATATGCTTTATACAAGGCGGCTGCTTTCTTTGTGAGAGGTGATGCAGGATCAGGTTCCCATGAAGGATATGCATCGGTGTAGGAAACCTTGAAGCCGAGATCCTCATACGCAGCTGCAACCCTGTATGCACATTCATTGCGTGCCGATTCGATAAGGGATCTTGTTGATGATATTGCAGTAAGTTTTCCCTCTGCAAGCTCGACGATTGCAAGATTGTTTGAAGTTTCCACGATACCCGGAACAGATGCACTCATCGCCTGCGGACCTGTTGCTGTAAGGTAAAGAGCTTCCATGAATGCAATGGATGTTTTGGACTTCACTGCCTGATCGGGAATATTGTCCGTTTTCTCGAGGCGGATCACGATGCCTGGATCTGTTATTCTGTACTCATTGGAGACTTCTTCCTTCACCTGATTGACGATGCTTTCAATAATGCTGCAGTCTTCCTTGTCTGCTACAAATGAAACCGTGCATGCTGAAGGTATCACATTGCGTCTTGTGCCGCCGGAGAGGGATGTGAGCATGTAATCTGGAAGGCGGTGCATGATGCGGCTTGCAAGTTTGATCGCATTTGCCCTTCCTTTGTGTATTTCCCCGCCGCTGTGACCTCCAAGCAGTCCTGAGATTCTGAGGGAGTAGGCGGCAGCCTTTTCCTTGTTGACATTCTTCAGTTTTGCCTTTCCTTCTGCGTCGATCTCGATACCGCCTGCACAGCCTGTGTATATGATTCCTTCTTCCTCACTGTCCAGGTTTATAAGTCTTCTGCTTTCAAGTTTGCTTCCATCAAGCCCGTTGGCACCGTTCATGCCTGTTTCCTCGCTTACTGTGAAAAGCAGTTCCAGAGGGGGATGTGCAAGATCAGGATCCGATGCTAGCGCCATTGCCATCGCCATTGCGATTCCGTTGTCCGCCCCAAGGGAGGTGTCCTTTGCCCGGACAGTCTGTCCGTCACATATGATTTCAACCGGATCTGTGAGAAAATCGTGACAGCTGTCTTCCGTTTTGACACAGACCATGTCCATATGTCCCTGGAGACAAAGCGGGGCTTCCTTTTCCTTTCCTTTTGTTCCCGGCACATATATGAAGACATTTCCGGCTTTGTCTGTATCTGTCTTCAGTTTTTGTTCCCGTGCCCAGGAAACAAGGAATTTTCTTATGCCTTCCTCGTTTCCGCTTTCCCTGGGAATGGCTGAAATGTCATTGAAAATCGACCACATGGTCTTTTCTTTCAGATTATCGAACCACATTTATGAACTCCTTGCTCAACAGTCCCCTGGCAAGTTTACCGTTGATGAACAGGCCGCCGAGACTGAAGTCTCTGTTGATTATAGCCACATTCGCGGTATAGCCAGGGATAAGAGCTCCTTTTTTATTGAAATTATAAATCCTTGCTGGATTTGAACAGGCCATCTGTATTGCCTGGTCGATAGGGATTCCCCATTCCACAAGATTCTCAAGCCCCTTGAGCATGGTGAGTGCGGAGCCGAGGAACAGGGAGTTGTCCTGTGCGGAGACGAATGCTCCGTCAACGAGCTGAGCCGGCATGCCGTTGGCTGTCAGCTGCCCTTCCTTCTGCATCGTCGGTTTCAGCGAGTCTGTGACCATCACTATGTTGCTTATCGGCTTTTCCCTGAGAAGCAGTTTCACGAGTTCCGGATGGACGTGAATGCCGTCACAGATTATCTCGGCTTTCATGTCCTGCTGGATCATGATCGCGCCGACACAGTTCGGGTTTCTGTGATGCAGGCGGCTCATTGCATTGAAGAAGTGTGTTGAATGCAGAATGCCGCACTGCATTCCTTCTATGATATTCTCATAAGCGGCATCGGTGTGGCCTGCAAGCAGCACGATTCCCTTTTTCTGCGCTTCAAGGGCAAGAGTTCTCATGTGTTTCAGTTCTGGCGCAACCGTCATGCAGACAATCTTTCCTTCTCCGGCTTCATAAAGCTGGTTGAACACATCCAGACTGACTTCCTGAAGACCGTCCGGCGACTGAGCACCGATTCTCTTTGACGATATGAAAGGACCTTCGAGGTTCACACCTTCTATGATTGCTCCTTTTTCCTTACCCATTGCGCCGACAATTGCCTTTGTTGCAGCAATCATCTTGTCAAGTCTGTCGGTGTAGACGGCAGGAAGGAATGATGTGACGCCGAAATCAGCAAGGCGTTCGCTCATGCCGAGGATCGAGTCAACGCTGCAGTCCTCTGTTCCGTATCCTCCGATACCGTGCAGGTGCGTGTCGATCAGACCCGGTGTGATGTATGCTCCCTTAACGTCGATCAGTGTGACGGAAGAGGGGTAGTTCTGTTCGTCAAGGCGTTTCATCCTGAAAACGTCTTCAATTTTTCCTTCATCGTTGATTGCCAGTGCGCAGTTGTCGATTTTCGCGACTCCTGACAGCACGGTTCCGTTAATCAAAACATATTTTACGCTCATGTTTCCAGCATACACCAGAACGGATAAAGAAACCATTCTTTTTTTTAGCGCGCAAATAATATATGATGTGTCCAGCATGAATGAAAAAGACAGAGTTTTCGTAATAATAAACCCGCATGCGTCGAAGGGAAGGGGTGCCGGCAAGGCAGAGAAGATAAGGGCATGTTTTGAGGAACACGGCATACATGCTGATTTCTACCTCACAAAATGCGAGAATGACGGTGAGAGGGCAGGTCTTGAGGCTTGTCTCAAAGGCTATTCCTCTGTTGTCGCCGCTGGCGGGGACGGTGCCGTCAATGAAGTCGTCAACGGTATCATGAAAAGCGGAACTGATACAAAAATGGGTATCATTCCGTTAGGAAGAGGCAATGATTTTGCATGGATGGCGGGAATTCCGAGCGACATCACGCAGGCTGTGCAGCTCATTGCCCGCAGGCAGGCCAGAAAAATAGATGTAGGTTATCTTGAAGGAGGACGGTTCCCTGAAGGCCGTTATTTCCTCAATGGAACCGGATTCGGCTTTGAGCCTGCCATTAACTTCAAAGCTGCGGAGTATAAACATCTTAATGGCATGCCCAGCTATATAGTCGCTTTTTTTCATTGTCTCCTTCATCTGCCTTCGAGCTACAAAGTGAAGATGACGATTGACGGAAGGACATTCAATCTTGAAAGTCAGCAGATTTCCGTGAGCAACGGACGGAGAATGGGTTCGGCCTTCATCCTTGCGCCTCATGCTGTGCTTGATGACGGTCTTCTTGATGTTGTGTTTTCAAACCGTCCCGTCGTGAGGCGCGAGGTGATTCCCATGGTGCTTTCTTTCTTCAGGGGAACCCAGCTTGAGACGTGTTCATTCATGCAGGAAGAAAGGGGAAAGGAAATCATCATAGAAAGCGCGGAGGATAATATGAAAATTCACACTGATGGTGAATTTGTTTCGCTTTCAGCAGACAAGTGCCGCGTAAAACTTCTTCCTTCTTCTCTGAACCTTTTCTATACGCGCTCCGGATTCTGAGAAAAGTCCGAAATTTTGATAATACTTTTATAACTGTATGTGTTTAAAAGAATAGTTATGAAAAAAAAGTGTTTGACAACCAACTTGTTCTGGTATATTGTATAAGATGAGTTTATAGGCGAAAAAACACGTTTTTCGACATATTTTTGGAGAGTATCTGCGTTGGTTAAAGATTTTGTGCCATGCGTGCATTTTTATGATCAGGATTTTGTCGATATGTATGACAGAACCTGGGTATGGATAGAAGAAAACTGGAAGGGAAACGCAGTAAAACCGGCGACATCACCGCAGGAAGGATATCTTTTCACAGGGGAAGAAAACCGAAGAAGTCTTTTTGACAGCTGCCTTGCTTCTCTTTTCCTTGTTTACAGCAATCAGAAATTCGATCCTTGCGAGATGATTGACTATTTCTATTCGGTTCAGGATGAGGACGGACGCATCAGTGACTGTTATGACACTCTGACAAACAAGCCCGTAACAAGCGAAGATAACCCCCTCGGCCTCACACTTCCTTTGCTTCCTTATGTCGAGTACTTCTTCTATCACAAGATAGGGAACAAGAAGAGGCTGAAGGATATTGTCGTGCATCTTGAGAAGTACTTCACATGGCTGAGCAATAATTTCCAGCGACCCAACGGCCTTTACAGTGTTCCGTATTCAGCCTGCTGTCTTGGAAACATAGAACGCTATGATGCATGCTATACAGTTGATTTCAACGCATGTCTTGCGCTTGCGGCTCTTTATATGTCCAACATCGGTGACATACTGAATGACAAGGAGCTTTCGTTCCGCTACAAGAGAGTCTATTTCTCTCTCAAAACCCGTATCAACAGCATGATGTGGGACAGTGAGAAGAGATTCTATTTCGATCTGGATGAGAATGAGAAGAGGATAACGCAGAACAAGCACATAGGCTGTTACTGGACGCTTCTTGCAGAGATTCCGAATTATGAATATGCGGAGTATCTGATCAGCCAGCTTAAGGATCCTTCTGAATTCGGAACCGATAACCCGTTCCCCTGTCTGCCTGTTTCCAATCCGAATTATTCTGCAAACGGAGAAGGTTACCGCGGCGGTGTGGTTCCGTTCTTCACATACATGGTGATCAAGGGCCTTGTGAAATACACATCATCAATCTTTGCCCGCGAGTGCGCGATACGCCATATGTATTTCATACTTGATACCCTGCATCCGGACGGAGAGACAGTAGGGGAAGTATGGCAGGCATATAAGCCCTCAAGCGAAGGGCCATCCATCTGCACGGACGGTTCATTTACGAACAGGAGCCGTTATCTTCCCATGACAGGTCTGATCACAATTACGCTGATGATTGAAAATATCATAGGGCTTGAGGTTTCTCTTCCCAGAAAAACTGTTGACTGGATGATGCCGAGTCTTGAGGCCATGGGTATTGAGCATCTGTCGCTCAAGAGGAACTTCGTCACCATCCTTTCCAACAAGAATCTGAGAGGCTGGGAGATAAGACTTGAAAGCGAGAAACTCTATTATTTCACAATCGAGATTCTTGATGAGAAAAAGAAGAAGACGCTGCCGATTCCAAGTGGAAAGTGCAGTATGCTTATAGATAAGCTCTGATTCCTTTGAGACAGGCGCCGGAAACGGTGCCTGTTTTATGATGCACTGCCGCTGAGTTTTCTTTTTCCTTCACTTGTTCTCTGTTCAAATGGAATGTGAGCATGTGGTTCTTTATTGGTTCCATTGTAATTCATTGAGATAATTGTAACAGAAAAGAATTGGAGATTAATATCAGTTTATCCGGTGTTACGCCATTGCTTACAAATGGTATGCCGGAGGATGGAATCCGGCATATCACCATGTATGGGAATTCCTTTATTAATCAGATGTCATAACCATCCGGTTTTCTTGAGAATATGCGGCGGAATCTGGATGTGTCGAACTTGGAAGATCTGTCATAGAAATACACACCGTTCTTCTCCTGTTCTACATCAGTGAGCTGTGTATAGCAGTATCCGCAGATATGATCCATCGAAAGTATCACATCAGTAAGCTTCTCAAGCCTTGTGAAGAATTCATCCTCACTGTGCACTGCATCACCATATCCCCAGGACGTGAGGTTCTGAGCTTTTGAAAGAGACATATCTCCCTGAGTCTCAGGATCCCACTTTATGCCGCCGTATTCATCAACAAGATAAGGCTGTCCGCTGTACTCTGCTTCATACTGTGGATAATTTCGGAACGGCATTCCATCCTTTAACTCAAGCTGCTGTGTCAGTTTCCCGGGATCCTGTACATATGTATGCACTGTCCACAGATCCGTCATGTAGTGTATGTAGCCGCTTGCATCATTTACAGGACGGGAGGGATCCAGCATCCTGCATATTTCATACGCATTCTTGTGAAGCCTTCTGTGTGCAAGGGGATTTTTGAAATAGAAGGTCTCATTCAGAGGAGTCCATGCGATTATCGAAGGATGGTTCACATCACGCATGACAATCTCTGCCCATTCTGAAAGGAAATTCCTGTGTGCAAGTCCTTCATTATTGTAGTCCAGTCCCCAGGACGGACTTTCCGCCCATACAAGATAGCCAAGCCTGTCGGCATGATAGAAGAACCTTTCCTCAAACACTTTCTGATGCAGTCTTGCGCCATTGAAGCCCGCTGCCATACTCAGCCTGATATCTTCCTCAAGTGCTTCATCTGACGGACTTGTCCAGTTACTTTCAGGATAGAAACCCTGATCCAGCACAAGCCTCTGATACAGCTTTTTCCCGTTCAGGTATATCATGTTCCCTTCAAAGCGGATGTCTCTCAGTCCTGTATATGAGGAAACTTCATCCATCACCTTCTCTCCGTCTCTGACACGGTACTTTATGCTATAGAGTGCAGGATGACCGGGCTCCCACAGATCAGGATTGCTGATGTGGATGTGATATGTTCCCATTTGAGATGCCGGCACGCATGATGTGTACACTTCGCCTTCCGGCGATATTATCTCAGTTTCAAGTATCAGTCCTTTTCTCAGGGCTCTGAAAGACGGGGTGAAGTAAAGCTCTTCACTTCCTGCATTCCATACTGTCCTGACATTCTCAAGAGAACACCGGTCAACAATTTCAATCCATACACTCTGCCAGATACCGGTTGTACGGTGATAGAAGCAGGCATAGCTTGTCATGTAGCTTGACTGCTTTCCTGATGGTATGCTGCCATCCTGCAGATTGCTTGTCGCCTTCACAACCAGATCATGCTCCTCTCCGTCTTTGACAAAGGCTGTTATATCAATACTGAATGAAGAGCTTCCCCCGTCATGGAATCCTGTCTGAATGCCATCTATGTAAACCTCGCAATGATGGAAGACCGCTGCGAAATTAAGTATGGCTCTCTTCTCATCATCAAGTATCTCGCACTGGATGGTCTTGTGGTAATATATGCAGTCTATGATGTCCTGTACATTCATGCCGGATGCCGGAGTTTCCGGGGCAAACGGCACAAGGATTCTGTCCTCAAAACCTTTTGAGGTGACTCTTTCCTCGTCTATCTCCCTGTTCCTGTAACACATTGCCTTGCGGCTTATGTGGCAGGTCCACCAGCCGTTGAGATTTATGAATGACTTTCTTTCAAACTGCGGGCGGGGGTAACTGTCTTTCATTTTCTGTTTTTCTCCTTTGCTTCTTTTGATCTGACATACCATTCCGGTAGTCCTTTCTTTTCCTTTATATCATCTTTGCTGCCGCTTATGGCTTTGTAATCCGCAGCACTGTAGACGCTTCCGTCTTCATAAAACAATCCGTTGTGTGTACCGTTCGGTCTCTGTGCAGACAGGTATGCAGGCTTTACCATCAGACACCAGAAGAATGATCCAAGTCCGCTTTCATATACAAGAGGTGCAAGAGATGCAAGATCCGGAGTTTTCTCCTCTTCTGGTATTTCAGCCTTATCCCAGCCGGGACCGCTTTTCCTCAGTCTCTGCCACTCTGAGAGCCATACAGGTTTTCCCCTCACTCTCTTCACCTGTGATGCGAATTCAAGTTCCTTCCTGAATTCCTCAGTGTCTGATGGAAAATTGTCATGGAACTGATAGACATCAATGAGATCTCCGTAATACAGACACTGCTGCAGTGTTATGCACCCTATTGTAAGTGGAACTCTCTTTTTGTATTCGTGTGCTTTCTCAAGCATGGCAATGGCAAAGTCAACATCTCCGATTTTGTAATCAGGTTCATTCATGATTTCTATGGCTGAAAGTCTTTCATCATCTGCATAACGGATCATGAAGTCCTGCGTGTACTGCAGACATCCTGTCCACAGTGAAGGATTCTGTATGGTCTTCAGGGCAGGGGATTTCACACACACTGCTGTATCGGGATCCCTGTCCATTGCATTCTCATCTGTGAAATCGCGGCCGCAGTTCTCAAAGAGAACCGGCATCACCCGGATACCGTGCTTTGCAGCTATGGCCAGCAGGGTGTCGAATTTCGAGAAGAAAGCCGTCTTGTCTTTCAGATACTGTTCATAGCTTGTGAAAATCCTCAGTGCAGTGATTCCTGCTTTCTCTGCATATGAGAAATCTCTCTCAATTTCCGAAGCATCGAAATACTCGTATGTCTGGTATGCGTTGTAAACCCTTGAAGGGAAATATACTGCTCCGTGAAATGCGCTCATTGCAAAGTCTTTATCGTTCACTTTTCCCTCCTTTTGGGGCATCCTACTGGATAATATTTTACCCCAGGATCCTGATTGACACAGAAGCTATTGTCAAAGAAATATCTTCTTGGATGGAGTTTAGTCCTGTATCTTGCGCTGCATGATGGTATGGTATCGGCTTTGCGCATCATTTCACATGCAAGCTCTCTGGCCATGTCACAGACTACCGGAAGATATTCTTTCTTTTCTGCAAGATTTTCCGTTTCATAAGGATCTTTTTCAATATCATAAAGCCAGGAGTTTCCCATCATATCTGCAACGTATTTGTACTTGTCTTTGACTATCATGCGGGTTTCTCCGCACTGAGTCCATGTGTTGAGACAGTCAAAAGCGTTGTAATCATTTGTCGCACCTTCGCTGACGGGATCAAGGCAGTCTTTGTCTTTGTCCCAGAAGAGACCACCGAAACCTGATTCGCTGTATGCGATGGAAAAGTCTTTTTCAGGATAATCTTCTCCTGTAAGGATCGGAAGAAAACTTTTCCCCTGTACACCGAAAGGAACAGGAACACCGATCATGTCGCAGATTGTTGGGAATATGTCTATGATGCTGATGAAATTCTTTTTGTCAATGCCTGTTTTTCTCACATTGCAGCCGATAACCGTGAACGGAATATGAGCCAGAACCTGTGCAACATTGCAGCCTTTTCTTATCAGGCCGTACTCGCCGATGAATTCACCGTGATCGGAAAGGATGAAAATTATTGTGTTATCAAGTTCTTCTCTTTCCTTTATTCCTTCCACAAGTCTTTTTATCTGATCGTCAATAAGAGAAAGCATTCCATAGTAATTTGATCTGTCACGCAGTATCCTTTCTTTTCTCTCGCTCTTGTATACTTTGTCCCAGGCCCAGTCCATGAAGGCATAACAGGAGCTTTTTCCTTCATTGTCTTGCATTGTCGTAGTAATTTCAGGAAGAGATTCAGGTGGAAATTTATTGAAGTATGGTTCAGGTACCTGATAAGGATTATGCGGTTCGGCAAAAGAAACCCAGGCAAAAGAAGGTTTGTTTTCTTTCCTGCACTGATCAAAGAATGTGAAGAAATCACTTACATTCCGGTAAGGAAGCTGTTCTTTCACAGAATGTGGTGAAGGGTGGTTGCAGTCACAGAAATTCAGTGTTTTCAGAAAAGCATCAACTTCCTGTTCCTTTTCGCTGATCTCATGCCCGTCTTCCGTGCCAAGATGTCCATTGACTTTTGAGAAATCAAAAACGGAAGGGGAGAGGTGACTGTGGTTCTTCCCGCAAAGTGCGGTTTTGTAGCCCTGTTTTTTCAGCACATCGAGCATATCGAGTGTGTAAAGTGCATCTTTTGCATTATGATTGGTTCTGACCCTGTGGGCAGAAGGAACCCTCCCTGTAAACATGCTTACCCTTGCCGGCATGCAGGTCGGGTTCGGGGTGTATGCTCTGTCAAATTCAATTCCCTGTGTGCAGAGACTGTCAAGATAAGGCATCGTATCCAGAGCAAAACCTTTTGATTTCCTTGTATCATATCTCATCTGATCTGCCATGCAGATAACAATATTAGGTTTCTTTATCATCCTTTGATAGCTCCTATCATCACGCCTTTTGTGAAATATTTCTGGACAAACGGATATACGATAAGAACAGGCACAGAACTTACTACGATTACTGAGTATTTTATTGCCTCGGCCATTTTCAGTTTGTCTCCCATACCGACACTATTTGATCCCATCTGCTCGGTCTGTCCGATGAGCAGAATATTTCTTATGATGATCTGCAACGGATAAAGATTGTCATCATTCAGATAAATCAGCGCATTGAAGTATGCGTTCCAGTAATCTACCGCATAATAAAGAATGAGAACAGCAAGGATTGCAGTTGAAAGCGGCAGTACGATTGATACCAGTGTCCTTATATCCCCGCTCCCGTCGATCATTGCGGATTCATACATTTCTCTCGGGATGCTGTTCTCAAAGAATGTCCTTGCTACGATAAAATTGTACGTATTTATCGCAACGGGGATTATCACAGCCCAGAATGTATTATACAGTCCCAGATTTCTTACAAGCATGTAAGTCGGAACCATGCCTCCGTTGAAATACATGGTGAAGATGATTATCAGGGTGAGGAGCCGTCTGTGCGGCATATCTTTTCTTGACAGAGGGTAAGCCAGGCAGATAGTCATTATCATGCTGATGAAGGTCCCTACGACTGTATAAAGTACTGAATTCCTGTATCCAGTCCATATATCACTGTTCTGGAAAACCATTTTATATGGTTCAAGGGTGAAACCCTTTGGATATATGCTCACCTGTCCGCTTACAACATAGTCCGGATTTGAGAAGGAAGCGGCAAGAACGAAGAGCAGTGGATAAAGGATAATCACAATTACCGCAACTGCAATGATGTTTATTATGAAATCGAAAATACGGTCTGTTCCGGTTTCTCTTATTGCTGATTTCTTTGTTTTTACCATAAGCCGCTCCCTGTAACCTTCTTTGAAACTTTGTTGGCAATTACCAGAAGAACACAGTTTATTGCTGAATTGAAAAGTCCTGCTGCTGATGAATAGCTGAACTGTCCTTGCTGTATACCGTTTGTGTATATGAATGTGGAGATGATTTCGCTTGTTTCCTTGTTTATCGGATTCTGCATAAGAAGAACCTTCTCGAATCCTACATTCATTATTGAACCTATTCTCATGATAAGAAGAATCATGATGGTTGGAATAAGACTTGGAATTGATATATAGAGTATCTTTTTAAATCTGCTTGCTCCGTCTATTGTCGCAGCTTCATATAAAGCAGGGTCAACTGAGGACAGTGCGGCAATGTATATGATCGAATTGAAACCCATATGCTGCCATACATTGGAGAAAACATACAGGGAACGGAACATATCCGGCTTTGCCATCAGATCAACCGGATCCATGCCCAGAATGCCTCTTATGCTGTTGAAAAGGCCATAGTTGGGATTGCTGAATATTGTGAGCATGCTGACGATAACGACAACAGAGAGGAAATGGGGTATGTATGTTATATTCTGTACAGCTTTCTTCAACCCTGTCCCTTTTATTTCATTTATGATCAGAGCAAGTATGATCGGCAAAGGAAAACCGATTGCAAGAGTGTAGAGCGAAAGAAGGATTGTATTAAGAGTTATGTCCTTGAAATAGTATGAGTTGAAAAATTGCTTGAAATACTTCAGGCCCGCCCAGGGACTTCCTGTGATTCCGAGAGACGGATTATATTGCTTGAATGCAATCTGAACACCGTATATCGGTACATAATAGAAAATCAGATACCATATCATCGGTATGGCGACAAGCGCAAACAGGCCGCCTTTTCCTATATATTTCTTTTTCCAGTCTTTTTTCATGTATCGATCCTCCCGAGAGATGACAAGTGCACCGGCAGAGGCATGACTGCCTCTGTCAGAGCATATCAGTGTATTTTTGATTGAGAAGTTTCCAGACTGTTTTTATGAGTCTGGCTGTAAGTTAATGAAATCAGTTGTTCTGACTTCTGTCATATGCAGCCTGGTAGATTTCCTCAAGACGTCCGAGTCCGATCTGATCCAGTGTCTCGCAGTACTCATCCCACATGTCAAATGAGTATTCACCTACAATGAAGCGGGATACAGCCTGATCACGATAGTTGTTCAGATCCTGGGAAATGAAAAGAACTTCTTCATTTTCTTCAGGAGTGAAGCTTGGCGGCATGAGTGCATTGTCTGTATAAGGAAGCATGGCAGCAGCGACTTCCTTCGTCAGATTGGAGGCAACAAGACCTTCAGTCTGGCTTGTGATGATGTTGGGGATGTTTCCGCCGGGGACAAGGCAGATTTCACCAAGAGCGGTCATAAAGCCTCTTTCGTCATTCACGATTTCATCGTTCATCTGTGGATACCCGTTCTCATCAAAGTAATATGTCTCGCCTTCAATGCCGTAACGGAAGAAGAGTGAACCTTCAGCGGAATAGAAATAGTCTACCCAGCGGCATGCTGCTTCCGGATTCTTGCATGTACTGCTGAGTGCAAATGCGAATGCCCCTGTCTCGACACCGGTCTTTGAACTTGCCCAGAAGACTTCTCCGTCATATGGTCCTTTTACCGGAAGAAGTACTGTCATCTGATCTTCGACATTAACAAATACATCAGAATACGGCATGTAGAATACACCGAAAAGTGCATTTGAAAGATTTGATCTCCATGCAGGAAGATCTCTCTTATAGAAATCTGACCACAACAGACCTTCTTCATAAAGCTGGTTGAGAAGCATGAGGTATTCTTTGAAGTTCTCATCCTTAAGCCAGAAATGGACTTTTCCATCTTCGATATTCACAGGCTGAGTGAACATGTAGTGCAGACCATATGCACTGCCGAGTGTCTGGTATACACTGCCAATTTCCCTGAAACCGAGAGGAATTTCATCAGCAATGCCGTTTCCGTTGGGATCTTGCGTCTTGAATGCACGGAGGACTTCAACCAGCTCATCAATTGTTGTCGGCATTTCGAGATCCAGAGCTTCAAGCCAGTCTTTGTTTATCCACTGCTTGAAATCAATTTTTCCGGTATTTGAAACATCGATCTGTGGGAGAGCATAAATATTTCCGTCGGCAGATGTGATTGCCTGCTTAACTGCCGGATTAGATTCCATCAGTGCCTTGAAATTTGGCATGTATTCATCAATGAGGTCGTTCAGCGGCATGAGCTGGTGGCTTTCAATGCCGTAGCGTGTGATTTCATTCTGTGTGAAAATCGGGCGGAGGAACACATCTGGAAGATCATTTGAAGCAAAAAGAAGACTCTTGTTTTCTTCTTTGCCCTGATCCGGAACTTCCTGGTAGTCCATATGTATACCGGAGATTTCCTCATATTTCTGCAGTACATATACATCATCCCAGTTTGCCTGGTTTGCATCCCTGATTCCGAATACAGTCAGAGTAAGAGGTTCATTTACAATAGGAAAACCTGTCGGATTAACTGCAACTTTCGGTTCATCTGCCTGTGCGCTTTCACTTGAACCGCCTGCAAACAGACAGAGATTAATGATAAGAAGCAACGATAACACAGATAAAAGTTTTTTCATTTTTTTCTCCTTTTTGTCGTTCTTATCTTTATTCTTCCCGTCATTTTTTAAGTTGTCCAAGCGAATTGGATGAACAAATTTTTACTTTTGATGTCCGATTCTGACCATATTCCATTTATCAGTGTATTCTCCGGGAGACATCTGCATTACCTTTTTGAATACTTTCAGGAAATAGCTGTAATTCTTGAAACCGCATTCGTATGATACTTCCTTGAGGGTATGTCCGTCGCGGAGCATCATTTTTGCATGATACACCCTTATTCGGTTAAGGTATTCAATAAAAGTACTTCCTTCTTCCTTTGAAAACTGACGCGAAAGATAGTCCGCATTTACTCCAAGCACTTCTGCGGCATCCTTGAGTGAAATGTTCATGGCCCAGTTTGTGTCGATGAGAGCAAGAGCTCCTGCGACAATCTGGGAATAATCATTGCGGTAGTATCCCGAAAGCGCATATTTCTGTATGCTGTAAATGAATTCATTTATGAATGATGAGGTTTCTCCTTTTTCAAGAAGGGAAGAGAAGAGAGGCCGCTGTATTATGAACATGTCGACAAAGTATTCGCTCTTTTTCATCTGGTTCAGCAGGGCTGTAAGTGCGTCAAGCAGATTTATCCGGCTTTGCATTTCTTTGTGTGATGCGAACATTGTCGTCAGAATTGAATTCAGTCTCACGTAGTCTTCATTGATCATTGCCGTTTTTATTTCTTCTGCTGCATGAAGAGGTATTATCTGTCCGAAATGCTCCATGTTTATGCTTTCGATTATTTTCTTGAGTGCCTTTGTTAGGGATGCTTTGTCTATTCTGTGTTTCAGCAGATAATCAGCTGCACCGCTGAGGAGAATTGAGCGGACATAATCATAATCATCATAGCTGCTCAGTGCGAGTATGTTTACCTGAGGTTTTTCCTCATGCACAATCTCGGCAAGTCTGGCACCGGACATTTCACTCATCATCACATCCGTCAGAAGAATATGCACATCTGCCTGTCTGAGTACTTTTAGTGCCTCATTTGGGGATGTCGTTTTCAGGACAAGTTCCAGATCCAGTTCCTCAAACGGCAGGAGCGATACTATGTAATCAAGAAACTGTATTTCATCATCAACAACAATTATTCTATATGACATTTCAGAATATAAGCTCCACAACCGTTCCTTTATTCTTGCTGGACTGTATATTGAACGTAAAAGATTGCCCGTAGAGGAGCTTCATTCTTTCAATTACGTTTGAAATCCCTATACCGTACAGCCTTCCGCTTTTTGATGCGTCTGTTTCGAATCCGCATCCGTCATCTTTTACCTGGATGTTTACTTTTCCATCTTTCCTGAAAGCTCTGATGGAGATGATTCCGCATTTACAGCCTTCAAAGCCGTGCAGGCATGCATTCTCCACCAGAGGTTGTAAAACAAGTGTTGGCACACGTGTTTCCTCAATTCCTTTTTCCATATCGACATCAAGTCTTATGCTGCATTCATTCCTGAAATCATGCAGACAGATATACTGCCGTGCATAATTTATTTCATTTTCAAGGCTGGTGTAACGCTCGGTCTTACCGGTTACGGCACGCAGAAGCTCAACAAGGGCTGTCACTGCATCAGCCATTTCATTCTCATTGTTCTTTATTGCCATGATTTTTATGAGATTGAGGGTGTTGTATATGAAATGAGGCTGGATCTGCATCGTCAGGTAGTCCTGCTCAAGTTTCTGCTTGTCAATTTCTTTCCTTGCTGTTTCCTTTATAAGATCGTCCATTTTGTCCATCATGTTGTTGAATATGACAGCGAGATCCTTGATTTCTGCAGCCTTCGGAATTTTTGTTCTTTCCTTTATTTTCCCCTGGCTTATCTTCAGCATGGAAATTCTCAGGCTCCGGAGATCTTTTGTGATTAACCGTGAAAGAAAATATGAGATAAGAATTGAGATACCTATTGATAATATGATCAGGGCGATTGCCATATAAAGGATTTTGAAGGAATCGGAGAAAAGATTCAGGTATGATACAAAACAGACAGATGTCAGTCCTGTACCCGGTATTGTTTCCATTGTGCTGAGGTATTTTTCTTTTTCTATTCTGATTTCCTGCGGATCACTGTTTTGTGTTGCGGGGGCAGAAAGAACTTTATTTACGTTTTCAATACCGATTGTGTTTGACGGAGTTTGGGAAAAAAGTCTTCCGTCTTGTGTCATGATGAAAATATCCATATTGGTAAAGCTGGATCGCTGGAAAATGGAGTCTATTGTCTCTTCATTCAGATCAGCCAGTACAATTGCTCCCTGCCAGTCATCGATTGTATAGATCGGACGGTAGCAGTACATATTCCCGTTAACGGTGAAAAACGTATCTCCTTCATACTTAAGACAGGTGTTATACAGCTCAAGAGCTTCTTCCCTCATCATAATCGGGCTTCCGGAGAAGAATACTCGTCCGTCGCTTCTGATGATGACTATCCTTTCTATATATGACTCTTCGGCAATGTAATTGCGGATAAGATTGTCGATTTCCCTGTATTGTTCGAATTCTTCGTATGAAGCAAGATCCGGACTGAGAGGGATTGTGGTTCTTACCGTGCTGTTTATGGCTATCTTAAGGAGAATGTTGACTGTTCTGGTATGGAGATCCTGTATCTGCCGGTTTACCGTATGCAGGGTGGTGGACATGAATGTCATAGCCGATTGTTTTATAACGTTTGATGAATTCGCATAGATCAGGAGCGTTGTGAGAATGACAAGAATACTTACAACAGATGTTATGCATATGAAAATCTTGTTCTGTATTGAATCGTAAAAGTGCGCTCTCTCTTTCATGCCTTGAAATCTCACCCTGTCAATTGTAGCTGTAAACCGGTAACAAGTGGAAAGAATTTTTACATTTTCTTTTCTTTATTCATTGACTTTCATCCTGATAAAAATGGAATTTCATAATATTATGAAAAATACAAGACACAGGAAACAGTGCAAAAATTATATAAGATAAAGCAATATTAAAGCATATATGGAAAAGTGAAACTTTGTTTCATTTTTCAATTTTTCGCTTGCAAGATTGAATTCTTGGCCTTATACTGGTTACAGAATTTAATTCGGAGGTATGTACTTATGGATATGAAGGATTTTTCTCTTGAAGGAAAAGTCGCATGGGTGACCGGTGCTTCATACGGTATCGGTTTTGCAATTGCCAGTGCATTTGCCGCAGCTGGTGCAAAGATAATCTTCAATGACATCAAGCAGGATCTGGTTGACAAGGGTCTTGCAAGCTACAAGGAAGCAGGTATCGAGGCCAAGGGCTATGTATGTGACGTTACAAATGAAGATGTCGTGAACGCAACAGTTGAAGACATTGTCAGGGAATTCGGAAAGATCGATATCCTTGTCAACAATGCCGGCATCATCAAGAGAATCCCTATGTGTGAGATGAAGGCTTCTGAGTTCAGACAGGTCATCGATGTTGACCTCAATGCTCCGTTCATTGTTTCAAAGGCTGTCATTCCTCACATGATCAAGGCCGGTCACGGCAAGATCATCAACATCTGTTCAATGATGAGTGAGCTCGGACGCGAGACAGTTTCCGCATATGCAGCTGCAAAGGGCGGCCTCAAGATGCTTACAAGAAACATTGCATCAGAGTACGGCGAGTACAACATCCAGTGCAACGGTATCGGGCCTGGCTATATCGCAACACCTCAGACAGCACCTCTCAGAGAGAGACAGGCTGACGGCAGCCGTCATCCGTTCGACCAGTTCATCGTTTCCAAGACTCCGGCAGGACGCTGGGGCAATGCTGAAGACCTTCAGGGTCCTGCAGTATTCCTTGCATCCGATGCATCCAACTTCGTCAACGGTCATATCCTTTATGTTGACGGCGGTATTCTTGCCTATATCGGCAAACAGCCGCAGTAAGCTGAAAGGCTGCAAATCAGAGCTGCTGCTTCATCCGGAGCGGCAGCTTTTTTCATATTGTCAACATTTTTCCGATTTCCCATAATTAGCGCATGTCAGTAATCATTCTGCTTCTTGCCGTTCTTTCACTTTTCCCCTCATGTGGCGGGGAAAGGAATATCAGCAGTGATGTGCTTCCTGTTGCCGTTTCGCAGGAACCTCCTGTATTCGATGTGCATGTGAATTCATCGCAGGTCGCACGTTTTGTCATGGTCGGCAATGTTTTTGAGAAGCTGGTCACGCTTGATGCCGGCGGGCAGGCGGTGCCGGAGCTGTGCGAGAGTTTTCACTCCCTTGATGACAATCATACATGGGTCTTCAATCTGCGCCACGGCGTGCTGTTTCACAACGGAAAGGAAATGACAAGCGAGGATGTCGTCCTTTCCCTCAACAGATGGCTTGAATACAATTCGAATGCGTCAGCACTGACTGGAGGGGCAGCTTTTTATGCCGTTGATGAGTATACCGTGAGAATAGATGCAGCTTCTTCCATTCTTTTTCTTCCAGAGATGATGGCGGCAAGTCCGCAGAGTGCTGCGGTTTATTCAAAGGATATGTTTGCCTCCCTTGATGCCGACGGTCTCATAACCGAGTATATAGGAACAGGGCCTTATACTGTTGATGAATGGAGAAAGGGGGAGTACATAAAGCTGTCCCGTTTTGATTCCTACTGTCCGTACGGAGGCGATATGGACGGCCTTGCCGGCTATAAGCATGCCTATATTGAAACTCTGATTTACTATTTCGTACCGGATGCCTTTGCACGTACTGCAGGATGTGAGACGGGGCAGTACCTTTTCATGAACGATCTTATGAATGATGATATCCCTCGTCTGTCGGAAAATGATGAGCTTGTTGTCAGCCGCGGGAGTGAGGCCGGCAGTTTTGTCCTGCTTTTCAACAAAATGGAAGGGCTTGCTTCGCAGCAGTATATCCGCACTGCGGTGAATACGGCACTTGATCTTGATGTGATCATGGCCGCCTGCTACGGCTCGGGCGGTTATGTCATGCATCCAAATCTGATGGAGAGCGACCAGAGACTGTGGGTTTCCGATGAGCCTGAGGCGCGTTATGATATCGGTGACAAAAAAAAGGCTGCCGCCATTCTTGAGGAAAACGGTTATGACGGAACGCCCGTAAAAGTGCTTTCAAGCAATCTCTCAAACATGGATAAAAGCGCACTTGCGCTTGGAAGCGAGCTGGAGAAAGCCGGTTTCAATGTGGAGCTCACAATAGTGGACTGGGCTGCAATGATGGAATACAGAAGCGATCCTTCCATGTGGGATATCTGCATAACAGCGATGACACAGGTGCCGCTTCCAAGTCAGAAACTGTATCTTTCTCCCGACTATGCCGGCTGGAGCGATGATGAGCATCTCTCATCGTTGATGGGTCTTTTCAATTCAGCCTCATCGATTGAAGAGGCACGCTCTGTCTGGTTTGAGATTCAGGACTATTTCTATGATTATCTTCCGGCCATAATATGCGGTCACTACCAGTCGGGCTATCTTTACAGCAGCCGCCTGAGCGGTGTCAATGAATATTACGGCTTCTATTTCTGGAATACTGAGATCAGTACCTGATCCTGCCCCTCAGTGAGCGGGCGAGTGTGAGGCGGTCAGCATATTCAAGATCGCCTCCGATCGGAAGGCCTGCCGCAATACGGCTTATCGTGATATCATCATCCTTGAGGATCTGACGGATATAAAGCGCGGTCGTGTCTCCTTCCTCCGTGGGGTTCGTTGCGATTATCACTTCCTTTATTCCCCCGTCCCGGACTCTTTCCTTGAGGGAGCGGAAGGAAAGCTGATCCGGTCCGATGCCGTCCATCGGATTTATGGCACCGCCCAACACATGGAAAAGCCCGTTATAGACCCCGGAAGCGGCAATTGTCAGAACATCCTGCGGCTGCTCGACGACACACAGCTGACTCCTGTCTCTGTTCATGTCGGAGCAGTAGATGCATGGATCGGTGTCTGTATATGAACCGCAGAGAGAGCAGCGGTGGACTTTATCCTTTATCGTTTCTATGGCCTGGCCGAGATGGCGGTTGTACGCCTCATCGCCGCTGATGAGGTGGTATGCGATACGTGAGGCGCTTTTTCCTCCGATTCCGGGTAGGCGGGAGAGGAGTTTTACAAGTTCATCAAGACTTTGCATCAGAATGCATCCTTTGCATTTACAGCAAGTTCTATTTCCTTTTCCTTTTTTGCGGCCGCCAGATTTTTCATGGCATCGGTTATCGCTGCCTTTATAAGGGTAGTGAGTATTTCCTTGCTTCCGAGGTTGTAGGCTTCATCGGAAATATTGAAGTCAACGACTTCCCCGTTTGCCCTTATCGTGATGCTGACCATGTCGCCGCCGGAAGCTCCGGATGCGCTTATGCTGTCAAGTTCCTTTTGCGCATTCTCTGCCATTTCCCTGAGTTTATTTGCAAAATTCGGATCAAAAAAAGGTAGTTTCATTACTGGTTTCCTTATTGGTTGAGTGTGATTATCTGGCCGCGGAAGGCTTTTGCTATTTTATCGAGAAGCGGGTTGTGGCTGACCTGCGGTTTTGCCTGGAGGATTGCATTCACGCGGCCGCTGAAACCTGTGACATCCTTTATGATCTGTCTGACTTCACTGCTGTTCTCATTGAGGAATTTACGGGCATAGCCTGATGCAGTGACAAGCACCATGTCTCCGTTCTCTATCCTGATGTCATATACTTCTGCAAAACAGCTGCCAAGACCGAAAACTTCGCTTCCGTTGGCCGCATCGGTCATTGCTTCAAGTTTTGACATGTAATCCTGAGGAGCTTTTTCAATTTTCTCTGCAGGGGGATTGTATTCTGCTGCCGGATAACTGTCTTCTGTTTCTTCCCAGATGGAGTCTTCCTCTCTTTCACTCTCACCATACTCTTCTTCGCTGTACATTGAAGAAGATTCGGGGATATTGCCATTCTTTTCCTCTGCTGCAGGATCTGGTGTATCGAAATCGGCATCCATCTGCTGCTCATTATCCGTTTCCGCCTTCTTTCCATCGGAGAAAGACTCCTCAAAAGGGCGGCGTTCTTTCTCCTTTTCCCCTGTATCCGGAGAAGAGGGAAGAGAAACTGTCCGGACTTCCTTCACGACTGTCGCCTTTCCCTGTGCTATATCGCTCTTGAGGGCTTCAAGTCTTGCGACAAGCTCTTCCGGACTTGTCAGGAACGGCAGGGAGGAAAGCCGTGAGACGAAAAGCTCCAGTTCAAGACGCGGCGAGAGAGAATAGCGGACTTCCCTGTAGATGTTCATTACGGAACGCAGTGCCGCTTCGCACTGTGCTGTTGTGATGCCTGATACGATTTCAGAAGGAATATCTTCCTTCCTGATGCTGAGAAGTTCTTCGCTCTCTATTCCTTCCTTCACGAAAAGCAGGCTTCTGAAAAATTCGCTGAAATCCCTCAGGCTCTGGTCGACAGACACTCCTTTGGCAAGGATCGAGTCAAGTGTCTCAAGAGCTCCCCTCCTGTCTCCTCTTATCGAGGAAGAGATGATTGATGCGATCTGGTCGCTTCCCACCAGGCCGAGCTTGTCTTTTATTCCGGCAAGCGTTATATGGCTGCCGGAGAATGATGCGACCTGATCGAACAGGGTATAGGCATCCCTCATTGAACCTGCAGCTTCCTTTGCGATCCAGAAAAGTGCATCTTCATCTGCCTGTATGTTCATTTCCCCGCAGGCTTCACTGAGGCATTTCTTTATGTCATTCAGTCCTATGAGCTGGAAGTGGAACTGCTGACAGCGGCTTCTGATGGTTGCCGGAACCTTCTGGAGTTCGGTTGTGGCGAATATGAAGATGATGTACCCGGGAGGTTCCTCGATTGTCTTCAGCAGGGCGTTGAACGCCGAGTTCGAAAGCATGTGAACCTCATCGATGATGTAGATCTTGTAGCGGGAAGACTGCGGAGGAAACAGCACTTCATCCTTGATCACCCTTATGTCATTTACGGAAGTGTTTGACGCACCGTCGATTTCTATGACATCGGTGCTTGAACCGGATGTGATCTCTCTGCATGAATCACAGACACCGCAAGGATGAGCGGTAGGCCCCTTCTCACAGTTCAGGGCTTTTGCAAGCAGACGGGCGGATGAAGTCTTTCCGACGCCTCTGGGGCCGGAGAAAAGATACGCATGTGCGATTCTTCCGCTTTCGATAGCGTTTTCTATAGTGGAAACAACAAATTCCTGTCCGACCAACTTCTCGAATACCTGTGGTCTTTTTCTGGTTGCGGTGACTTCATATGCCATGCATTGAATTGTAGCATAACAGGGAAAAAATAAAAACCGGTGACAAATGTTCCTGGTCACATATGAAGTCCTCTGACCGTTGCTACATTCCTGTCCTGGCGGGGTTGGGAGGCACATATTGCCTGGTATCTGTCACCGGAAAACGGAGAGGGGGGGATTCGAACCCCCGAAGGCTTTTGACCTTACAC